>LNEO01000369.1 GCA_001465015.1 Deltaproteobacteria bacterium Ga0077539
GTGTACACGGACTACAGCGCCGACACGCTCACGCCCAACGGATGCCCCAACGATCCACACGCGCGCATCGACATCGTGCGACACGACCTGGACACAGGCGCGCGGCGCGTCTTGAATACAGGCACACTACCGATGAGCCCGATCTACCTGGGCAGAGAGTCGGCGTACGTGATCAACCGCCACGGAATGGGCACGGTCCCGTACCTCCCGTAGCGATGCGCGCGGGGCGGTGCGCCGTCGCGTCTCCGTGAGCAGATGCTACGTCGCGTCCGCGTAGCCTCCCTTTCGCTTCGCGCGGACGGCGCTCTCGACGGCCTTCTTCGCCCGCGCGTCGTCCTCGTGCAGCGCGCGCTCGAACTTTCCGCGCGACCCCTCCTTGCCGTACCAGACGCCGACCGCGCGATCGACGCGGACGGTCCTCCAGCGCTTGTCGCCCGACGCGAGCGACACCCGCTCGACCTCGCGCGCCTTCGCGCCGAAGCACGCCACCATGAGCGCCGGCTCGGCCTCGAGGATCGACTCCGAAAACAGCGACAGAAGGCCGGTCGCGATCATCCACGCGAGGCTCTCTTCCCACCACAGGGCGCTCTCGACGTTCGTGAACTGCCTCGGCCCTCCGCCGGTCGCCGCGCCGTCGAAAACGGTCACGACGCGCGGCTCGCCCTTGTCGACACACACAATCAAGGGAAGGGTCGTTCGAAGCCGCCCGTCTCCGAGCTTGCGTCGGTCGATCTCCGCGAGCCACGCGCCGTGCCGCGCGAGCACCTCGCGCGGCGACAAGAGCTCTGCCCTGCGATCTCCCACGCGAAACGACGCCGATCCCACCTCGCGCCAAAGCGCCTCGAGCCCCGGCGGAACGCTCGCCACCTCTGCCAACGCCGCGATCTCGTCGTCCGAAGCTGGCGCGCCGATGGTCACGTCGATCGCCGGCCCGAGCCCGACGACGGCGATCGCCCGTCGCGCGTCCTCGAGCGCGCGCAGGTGCCAGAGCGCGTCCTTGCTGTCGTCTCGTGCGCGGGCCTCGAGCCAATCGCCGACAGAGCGGTCGCGCAGTCGTTGGAGTCGCTCGTTGCACTCGACGGACTTGAGCGTCCCTCCGTCGCGCATCATGCGAGCCTCTTCGCGCTCGACCTCGACGCGCCGCGCGGCTTCGTCGTCGTGACCCGTGACGCTGAAGGAGTCGTAGTCCAGATCGTCGCTGCCTGGCTTGCGAAAATAGTACTCGCGCGCGACGCCGCCGTGCCCTTCGACGTGCCAGGGGTCCTCGGCGAGCGCGTAGTCCTTCGGCGGGTTGGCGCGCAACACGCCGAGCGCCCGCGCGCTGGCCTCCTCGTTCGCGAAGCGAAGCACGTAGCGGTCGGGCCAGCCGTTGTTCTTTCCTCGCGCGATGAACAGCGAGGCGCCGTAGCGCTGCGCTTCGATGAACGCCGCCGCCCCTTTGCTCCACAAGATCGCGCGCTCGTCGAGGGCCGTCGCCCTGGGGTCGAGCGCGGGGCCCGGCAGGTCCGTCACGCTCGCGAGCAACGTCGAGTCGCACAGGACGCCCTTGCGACCGACGACGTGAAGCCGATCGTCCTCCGCGACGAACCACGCCTCGTCGTCGGTGGCGATCACCCTTTCGCGCAGCGACGAACCCGCCGCGGCCGAGAGCTTGTCGTCCGTGAGCTTGCCCTCGATCGTGGCGGTCTTGGCTGAGGCGATCCGCCTGGCCATGCGCCCGTCCAGCGCCTCGGCCCACCGTGACAGGAGCTTGTCTCCGCTTTCGCCGACGAAGGGGTGCTCGTAGGCGCTCTTGCGAAGCTCGTGAAAGCGCGAACGAACCTTCGGTAGCCACCGCGCAGCGACAGCCGCCATGGACTTTGTGGGCGTTTTCGAAAATGTGGGCTCTTTTTCGAGCGCGAGCCCCGCCGTGAGGTCGACCACCGTCGCCGGGTCGATCCGGCGCAGCGCTGCGGCGATGCCTTCGAGGATCACCTGCGCGCGGTAGCGCTCCCACTCGCCCCGTGGTGGTACTTCTGTCGCGGCGCGGCCGAGCTGGACGAGCAGGAGGTCTCGCTGCGAGGCGAGCGCGCCCTTCTCGACGAAGTCGCTGACCATCGCGTACAGCACCGAGAGCGCTAGGCCCGCGTCCGAGCGCGCCTTCGCCGCGTCGATGTGCGCCGAGAAGCGCGCTTCGGTGAGCGTCTCGCCGAGCACCGAGCAGCACTCCCACACGCCCTCGTCGACCGAATCGAACGCCAGCGTCCTCACGTAGTCCACCGCGCTGTCGGTGCCGATGTGCCCGAGCGCAAACACGAGCGACCAGTAGAGCTCTTCGTCGAGCTTGGTGTTCTTGGGCTCGGCGAGGATGCGCTCGAGCTCGAGGCGGATGCGAGGCTCGCAGCCCTTGTGCGAGACGTAGAACAACGCGTGGTGCGCCTGTGAAATGTCAGCCTTCTTCGCGCGGATCATCCCGTCGATCACCGCCGCGGCCTGCGCGTCGTCGACGAAGCCCCACGCGCCTTCGCTCTTGCTACGAAACCACTCGGACGACAGCTCTCCCGCGAGGTGCCCAGGGTTCTCGAAGGCGGCCGCGACCTTGGCGAACACCGAGCTCGATCCCGCGTGCGCGCGAAGCGCGCCGAGCGCGAGCTCGAGGGCGTTCTCGGGCGTCGCGTCGACGAGGACCGAGCTGAGCCGCGCGCGGGCCGCGGGTTTCTCCGCGAGCTTCGCGAGCGCATCGGCGGAGCCCTCGGTGTATCGCAGCGCCGCGAGCGCCGAGCGAAGGGCGGTGGGGTGCACCTCTCGTGATTCGTCTGCGACGAGCAGCCGCGACAACGACCGCCACGTGTGTTCGTTGTCGTGCTTGACCTGCCCGCACAGAAGCTGGTCGAACACGAAGAGCGCGTCTCCCTCGAGCTTCGAGGCTTCGGCCAGGGCGCGCGCCTTCTCTTTGCCTGGCGCGGCGTCGTCCGCGATGGTTCTCGCGAGGGGCGCGAGCGACGCTGCGTGCTCGGCGAGCAGCTCGAGGGCGCCAGGGGCTTCTCCGCGCGCGCGACTCCTCGCGATCAGCCTGGGAATCAGCCCGTCGATCGTCAGGTCCGCGCTCTCGAAGAACGTGAGCGCGCGATCGAGCCGCGCTGCTCCCGCGGCCTCGGCGAGCGCCAGGACCTCGTCGCTGAGCTCGATGTAGACCCACGAGCCCGCGCTGCGCATCTCGTCGAGCGCCTTGTTGGCGAGGCGGGCTCGAACGCTGGCTTTGCTCGCGCGATCGCCGAGCGCGGCGAGCGCCCGCACGATGGCGATGGGCGCTGAGTCCTTCTTCTTTGCTGCGATCGCCGCGGCGAAGGTCGCCGAGCGCGCTGCGGGAGGCAGCGAGCGCGCGCGGACGATGAACGGCGTCGCGGCGTCGACGTTGATCTTGGCGAGCGCCTTGGCGAGGTCACGCGCGAGCGCTTCGTCGACGGTGCTGGCTTCTTCGGCGCCTGTCGCGGGTGTTGTGGGCTTCGAGCGCTTCGTCGCCGGCGCCGGCTTCGATCCGCGCACGGCCGCTCGCTTCACAGTCTTCTTGCTGGTTGCCACGGTGGGCGGCGAGTGTACTGCAGGCGCTCTTCAGCTCCGCCGCGGTTGTGGCGGACTCGCCGTCGTCGGGTCATCGGGAAAAGGATGGCGTGGGTACTTGCGACGAAGCTCTTTGGCGATCGCCGGGTAGTGCCTGCTCCAGAAGCCTGCGAGGTCGGTCGTGACCTGCACCGCGCGCTGGTTGGGGGCGAGCAGGTGCAGCACCAGCGCGACGCGACCGCGAGCGATTTTTGGGCCGTCTGCCATGCCGAAGAAGTCTTGCAGGCGCGACTCGATGAAGGGCGGCGCGTCCTTCGGGTATTCGATCTTCGTGCGTCTTCCGCCGGGGAGCTCGACGCGTTCGGGAGCGGCCTCGTCGAGCAGCCTGCGCTGGGCCGAGTCGAGCGTGGCGAGCACGAGCGACGGAAGGTCGGCGCGGCGAAGCTCGTCGAACGAGCGCATCCCGACGCACGCCTCGCGCAAGAGCGCGGCGACGCTCGCCTCGTCGGCGGCGGGCATCGCTTCGTGCCCGAAATTTTCGCGTACGAAACGCATACGAGCGAGCACGCGATCGAGCGAGTCACCGTCGACGAAGTGACGCACGCCGCGCGCGACGGCGGCGTCGGCGAGGCAGCGCGCGACGATGGTCGGGTCCGGCTCGCGCACGAGCGACTCTTCGAGCACGAGCGCGCCAAACATCAGCCGCCGCTTCACGGTCACCTGCTCGCGCTCTTTGTCGAACAGCGCTTCGACGCGGTCGTCGCACTGGTCTGTGTAGAGCTCGAGCAGCCAGTCGGGCTCGATTCCGCTCGCGGTTCTGACGGTGACGCCGGCGCTCCTGCCGTCCGAGCGCTCTTCGGCGTCGAGCGCGACGACGAAGGCCTGTCCGTGCGCGGCGCTCTCGGGGCGGAGCTTCGCCGCTCCGCCGAAGGCGAAGACGAGCTCGCCGCCGTCTGTGGCGCGGCCGGTGTTGTTGGCCGGGTAGCGCACCTTCGCGACGCGATCGACGAAGCCTGTGAGCGCGCAGATACGCAGCGCGTGGTCGTAGCTGGTCGCGTCCGACGGAGCTGCTGCGCGGTCCCTCGCCATGCGCGAGAGCTGCTTGAACGCGCGCTCGACCGAGGCCACCCCGCCCGGCTCGAGCCCGACGTCCCTCGACCGATCGAAGCGCGCTCTGGGGCCGTCGCTGATGGCGTAGTCGAAGCGCTCGAGCAGCGCGGTCAAGTCGGACTCGCCTCGCTCGACGTGGCGCTTCTCGTCGCCGCTGCGCGAGCGAAGGTCCCGCTCGCTGAGCAGCGCTGCCATCGCCGCGGCGTCGCGGCTGACCCCTCTTCGCTCGCCCTCGACGAGCATCCGCGAGAGCCTGGGGTGCAGCGGAAATCGCAGCATCGCGCGCCCGTCCGCGGTGAGCGCCCCGCGCGCATCGAGCGCTCCCAGCCTTCGCAAGAGCGTCTCGGCGGCCTCGATCGCTGCGGCCGGCGGCGCTTCGAACCACCGCCAACCGGCGAGCGACGTCGCGCCCGCGGCGCGAAGCGAGAGCGCGGTTTGCGCGAGGTCGAGCCGTGCGATCTCGGGCGCTTCGAACTCGGGGCGCGTGTCGAAATCGTGCTGTGTGTACAGCCTGAGGCAGCGCCCGGGACGGGTTCGCCCCGCGCGTCCAGCGCGCTGCGTCGCAGAGGCCTTCGAGACCCGACCCGTGCGAAGCACTGGGAGGCCCGACCACGGGGCGTGCGACGCGATGCGCGCGAGGCCCGAGTCGATCACGGCGACGACGCCGTCGATCGTGACGCTGGTCTCTGCGACGTTGGTCGAGAGGACGACCTTTCGTCGATCCTGCGGCTTGACGGCGCGGTCTTGCTCTTCGGGAGAGAGCTCGCCGTGCAGGGGAAGCACCAGTAGATTTTGTGTGCGCGCGACGGGGGCGAGGGCCTCTGCGCACTTTCTGATCTCGAACGCGCCCGGAAGAAACACGAGCACATCACCATCGAGCCCCTCGTCGCAGAGGCGCTTGACCGCGCCCGCGACCTGCTCCCACAGGGGGCGCTCGTCGCCGCGCTTGCCGTGCTCGAGCTCGACATCGAAGCGACGACCGGGGCTCTTGAGCTCGGGGCAACCGCCGAGAAAGGCGGCGACCGGCGCCGCGTCGAGGGTCGCGGACATCACGACGATGCGGAGATCCCTGCGCGCGCTCTGTTGCAGCGCCCTCAGCCACGCGAGGGCGATGTCACCGTCGATGTGCCGCTCGTGAAACTCATCGAGCACGACGCACGCGACGTCGTCGAGCGAGCCCCGTTCGCCGGTGAGCTTTCGCGTGAGGATTCCCTCGGTGACGAAGCGGATCTTGGTCTTTGCGCTGCTCTGCTCTTCGTATCGCACCTGGTAGCCCACGGTCTGGCCGGGCTCTTCGCCGAGCTCTTCGGCGACGCGACGGGCGGCCATGCGCGCGGCGAGCCTGCGCGGCTGCAAGACCACGATTTCGCCGTCCTTCGCGAAGCCTGCGTCGAGCAGCGCCCGCGGGACACGCGTGGTCTTTCCCGCGCCGGGCGGGGCTTCGAGGACGAGCGAAGCGCTGGCGCGGAGCTCGGAGACGAGCTCGGGCAGCACAGAGTCGATGGGCAGTGAGATCATCGTGGCGATCGCGCGGGGCTGCGTTTGATAGCCCCTCTTCGCGATCGAGCCAATGACGAGAGCTCGATCAGCCGTTGCTGGCGGCGTCCGCGGGGGAGCTGCTATCTGCGGGCGCGCTGCTGTCCTCGGGCGCGCTGCTATCCGCGGGGGAGCTGCTGTCCACGGGGGAGCTGCTGTCCGCGGGGGCGCTGCTGTCGGCCGCGACGTCCGGGGACGCGTCG
Organism: Deltaproteobacteria bacterium Ga0077539; assembly: GCA_001465015.1. Classification (GTDB taxonomy): domain Bacteria; phylum Myxococcota_A; class Polyangia; order Polyangiales. Next base: position 6,390 of record LNEO01000369.1, read on the forward strand.
GCTCCAGGCTGCGCCGGCGCACAGGCCGTGGCCAGGGCGACGATCGAGAGAAGGGCGACGATTGATCGAAGAAGAGTGCGTGAGTAGTTCATAGGCCAAAACCTGACGCGCACGCGATTCCTCTGCAATGTGACAAATGAGTCGCGCTGGTGGCGCCGCGAGCGACCAGCGACGGGGTACAATCTCTTTGGTACGTGGTTCGATGTTTCAGAGAGACGCGTATGGCGGAGCGAAGTGCGGGGCCTGCGGGCAGGTCATCAAGAAGGGCTCCGCCCACTTCTTGAGGATGCAGACGGGGCCGACGGGCGCCTCGGAGTGGGCGGATTTGCACGTCGAATGCGCAGTGCGCGTCGCGCACGAAGACGTGCTCAACGCGCTTCGTCGCACGACCACCCTCTTCGAAGGGCGCGCGCAGATCGAGGCCGCGGCGCACGAGGCGGCGGCGCGGGCGCGGTTCAAGCCGCGCTCGTTCGAAGGCGAGGTCGCGCGCGAGGGGCAGGCGACTGCCGCGCAAATCGCTGAGCAGTCGCTCGCTGCGACCCGACCAGTGGACACCGTCGGGCTGCTCGTTCACGAGCAGTGGGCGGCGGGACGACTGCTCGAAAAGGTGCGCGAGGTCCTCGCGGGGCTCTATCTGCGCTCGGCCAACCGCGGCTACGGCTTCGTCTCGTTTGGCGACGATCTTCCCGATCGCCCGGTGAAAGAGCTGCAGCAGACGGTGCGCGCGTTCGTGCTGCAGGTGAGCACGAGCGGCTCGAGCATCGCGCCGATGAACCGCGTGCTGCGCGGCGTTCGCACGAGCGGCATCCCCATCGCGGCCCTGTGGCTGGTCGGCGACGCGCCGTGGCCCTCGCCGGCGCGCGACCGCCGCGAGCGCGAAGCGCGCGAGTTGCTCGACGCCATTGGTCTCGACGCAGACTCGCCGCCAGTCGTGCACTCGACGCGCGTCGATCGCCCAGCGTTCGAGCGGCTCGGCGAGGCGCTCGACGAGGTGTTCTCTGGCGGGGTGTCCGCCGTCGAGCCCCCCGCAGAGACGGCGGTGAAGTCCTTTCACTGGTTTGCCAACGAGGGGCGCTGGCCCGAGGCGCTGCGCTCGCTCGACATCGCGCTCGAGCGCAGCGAGCGCGGCGAGTTTCGCCCGTCGCTCGTCGACGCAGCGGTGCGCGCGCTCGGCGCCGACGAGGTCTCGATGACCGCGCTGTCGATCCTCGCGCGCGCGAAGGACCCCAAGACCGCCGACGCGCTGTTCGCGTTCTTGCAGGCCATCTACGAGCCGAAGGCGCCGCCGGGCTCGATCGTGGTGCTCGTGTGCGACCTCTTGCGCGAGCTCGGCGACCCGCGCTTCGAGCCGATCGCCTGGGAGGCCTACGCGCACTCGGTCGGCGTCTTGCGCGAAGACCTCGAGGCGATGTTGCTCGAGCACGCCGGAGAGAACCTGGCCGCGGTCGTAGAGGCCCGGCTCCAGACGTTGCCCGCGAGAGATCCGCAGCGCGCGACGCTTCGAAAGCTCGTGCAGCGGGTGCAGAAGCGCGCGAGCCGTCGATGACCCTCGTTGACCCAGGCGTGCGAAGCGTGAGACCGCTTCGCTGGCGATGAGCGTGACGCCGAAGAGACTGTGGGTCGTCGGGGCGAGCGGCGCCCTCGGCGGCGCGCTGCGCGAGGAGCTCGCGCGCGAGGGACATGAATTCGTGTGGACGTATCACACGCGCAAACCCGCGACCGATGACCCGCGCGCGCAGTTTCTGGACGTCCGCGACGCGCCCTCGATCGACGCCGCCGCCCAGCGCGCGAGGGACATCCTCGGCTCGCTCGACGCCCTCGTGTACCTCGCGGCGCGGGCCACCAACACGGGTCGCTTCCTCGCGATGGAAGACGTCTCGCCCGAGGGGTGGGACGAGCTCTCGGCCGTCAATCTCCGCGGGGCTTTCTTCGCCACGCGCGCGTTTGCACGGCGCTGCGAAGCGGGAGGCAACGTCGTGTTCGCCGGCTCGATCGACGGGCACAAGCCGGTCCCGGCGAGCATTCCATACGCGGCTACCAAGGGTGCGCTCGAGGCGCTCGTGCGCTCGCTCGCCAAGGAGCTCGGCCCCAAGAACATCCGCGTCAACGCCGTGGTGCCCGGCATCCTCGAGCGCGGGCTGAGCGATCTGTTGCCCGAGCAGCTCGTGAGCGACTACCTCGCGCACGACGCCCTCGCGCGCAAAGGGACGCTCCGCGAGGCGGCCTCGGTGTTCTCGTTCTTCGCCACAGAGAACAGCTACGTCACGGGCCGCGCGATCGCCGTCGACGGCGGGCTCTAGAGCGAACGCGCGGCGCCGCTCACCACTCGTCCGGTCCTCGCTTGCTTCCGCGCGCTCCGAGGTGAGCGCTCTTCGCGCCTCGGCTTCGCCAACGAAGGGACGCCAGAAGGCCCTCGTCGCTCTGAACGATCGCTCCGTCGTCGAAGAGCTTGGCGGCGATCGTTCCGTGGGCGAGCGCGAGGTGCGTGTCGTCGACGGCTTCGGGGTGCGACGCTGTGTACTCGTGGTCGAAGAGGTACCTCGCGACGAGCAGCGATCCCTCCCAACAGACGCACTGCGCGAGCGACGGCTCGACGGCGAGCGCGAGGCGACTCGAATTCGTGTGCTCAATCAGCCACGCGAGCGGCTCTCGTGGGGCGCTGTCCGCGCTCGTCGCACGGGACTCGTCCCACCGCCACTCGAAGCGCGCTCGCTCGCCGGTCGCGACGCGCGCGAGGTGATACGCCAGCTCTCCAGCGCCGAGCGACAGGCGCACGGGGGCGACGTATCGATCCGGCGAAAACGCAAACGTCACGAGCGATGTGGCCACGAAATAGGCGACGACTGTATCGCACTCGCTCCTCGTCGCTCGATCACGGCAAGAATCGGGTGGGTCCCGCGCAGGGTTGCGGCGATAGTCACCGCAGGAGCACCGACGCATGGCGAGGTCCGACTACGCAAAGGTCGCTGAGGCGATCGAGTTTATCGTCGAGCACCAGCGCGAGCAGCCGACGCTCGAGCAGGTCGCTTCGCGCATGGGGCTCAGCGCACCCCGCGCGCAGCAGCTCTTCGCTCGCTGGGCTGGCGTGAGCCCCAAGCGCTTTCTACAGGCGCTCACGGCAGAGCGGGCCAAAGCTGCCCTCGCTCGCTCGCGCTCGGTGCTCGATGCCAGCCTCGCAGCGGGGCTCTCGGGCCCCGGGCGGCTGCACGACCTGCTCGTGTCGACCGAGGGGCTCTCGCCCGGAGAGTTCGCCGCGCGCGCGGCGGGCGTCGTGATCGAGCACGCAACGATCGAGACCCGCTTCGGACCGGCGCTCGCTGCGAAGACCGACCGGGGCCTGTGCGCGCTGCGGTTCTTGGAGGGACCCTCTCGCGCACACGAAATCGAGACGCTCGAAGAATTGAAGACCGAATGGCCGAACGCGACGTTCGCTCCGGCGCCAGACGGGCTGGCGTCGGTCGCGCGGGCCATCGAAGAGTCCTCGGGCGTCAGCTTGCACTTGCGCGGTACCAACCTGCAGATCCACGTCTGGCGCGCGCTGCTCGCGATCCCCGAGGGATCGCTCGTGAGCTATCAGACGCTCGCGAATTTCGTGGGTCGTCCCGATGCGGTGCGCGCCGTGGCCAGCGCCGTGGGCAAGAACCCGGTCGCGATGATCGTCCCGTGTCACAGGGTGCTTCGCGCGACCGGCGAGCTCGGAGGCTATCGATGGGGCCTCGCTCGAAAGCGCGCGATGATCGCCGCCGAGCTCGCGGCGAAGGAGCCCGCCGCGCCCGACGCTGCGCCGCGATAGATCCGCCCGTACCACCAGGCGCAAAAAGTGTGAGTACACTCGCGACGTGCGCATTCGACGTATCAAGCTCGACAGCGTTCGTGGCTTCGCGATGGACAAAGTCGACCTCGACTTCGGATCCAGCGAGCTCCCGCAGTGGGTCGTGATCGCAGGACAGAATGGCTCGGGAAAGACGACGCTCCTCCGCGCCATCGCGCTCGCGATCGTTGGCCCCCGCGACGCATGGACGCTCGCGCAGTCGTTCGCCGGTTGGATCAACGCAGAAGACACGGAGGGCGTTGTCCAGGTTCTGTTGGACGTCGACGAAGCAGATACGTACAAAGGCGGGGGCCGACCGGCGAAGCAGCTGCGCGTCGGTCTCCGTTGGGTGGAGCAGCCGAGGGGACGCGAGCCAACGCTTGGCGGCGATGTGTCCTCGATGTGGACGGGTTCGATGCGTAGCCCCGACCAGGGACCGTGGTCCGACGCTACACAAGGCTGGTTTCTCGCCGGATACGGCCCGTTTCGGCGACTGTACGGGCACGGCGTCGACGCGCAACGGCTGATGAGCGCCGCGCCGAAGCTCTCGCGGCTCGCGACGTTGTTTCGTGAAGACGCAGCGCTCGCCGAGAGCCTCGAGTGGATCAAGGACCTGTACCTTCGCGAGCTCGAAGGAGATACGGACGCGAAGCAGAACAAACAGCTCGTGTTCGAGTTGCTCAACGACGGACTGTTGCCCGACGCGGCGCTGCGCGCCGTCAAGTTCGACTCGGACGGGTTGTGGGTGCAGCGCGACGAGCGCGCCGCGCAGCTGCTCGGCCAGCTCTCGGATGGATACCGCGCGGTGGTGGCGCTCGTGCTCGACCTGCTCCGCTCGCTCGCGAGGACGTTCGGCGCGGTTCGTTTTGCGCGTGGGGCAAACAAGCCCCGCGTCTACGTCGAGCACTCGGGCACCGTGCTCGTCGACGAGATCGACGCTCATTTGCACGTCTCGTGGCAGAGGCGCATCGGCCCCTGGCTCGTCGAGCACTTTCCTCACATTCAGTTCATTGTCACGACGCATAGCCCGTTCATTTGTCAGACGGCGAGCGACGGTGGATTGGTTCTCCTGCCCGCTGTGTCCAGCGACGAACGCGCTCGAGTCGCCGGGGCCGAGCTGACCCGAACCGTGAAGAACGGCACGATCGACGACGCGCTGTTGAGCGCGTTGTTCGGGCTCGAGAGCACGCGATCGATTCATACCGCCGCGTTGATCGACGAGATCAAGGGACTCGAGCGACTGGCGTTCACGGGCAAAGCCACCAAGAGAGACCGATCGAGGCTCGAAGCGCTGCAGCAGCAGCTTCCGAAGAATCCGTCGAGCGAGGTCGCTGCGGCGCTCGATCGCGTCGCGAACGAGCTCAGCAAGAGCAGAGCCGGATGAGGCATCATCCGCAGGCAGCTCTGCCTCCACTCGTTCTCGACGATCTCAACGATCGACAAAGCAAGCTGAACCGCAGCCTCGCAGACAAGCGGACAACGGACGAGACGAGGAAGGCTCGCACCGATCGCGCATGGGCGAGGTGGAAGTCGAAGTCCCGCAAGTGCGTCGAAGCGCAATTGAAGTGCTCTGCGTCCGCAGGTCAGCCACGCGAACGCTGCGTGTACTGCGAGAGCGACGGCGGTTCGACGATCGATCACGTCGAGCCGCGTGCAAAGACGCCGGCGAAGACGTTTGTGTGGGACAACCTGGTGTGGGCGTGCAGCCCATGTAATCAAGGCAAGCTGGACAAGCCAGCATCCATCGTGAATCCAACGAAGACGGACCCGCTTGGTCACATGATGCTCTCGTCGACCGGCGCATGGGTGGGGCTCGACCCGCTGGGCGACAACACGGTGAAGACCGTCCGCGCGCTCGACGAGCAGGCGATGAATCGCGCGCGACTCGACGCGCTCGTCACGCACGAGCTCATGCTGTTGAAGTATTGTCAGGCAATCGCGCGCGGCGACGAGAGAGAGGCCGACATCTGGAAGCGCGCGGTGCTCGAAGGGCCGTTCACCGACGTGTTCGCCGCAACGATCAGGCGGTATCGTGACCCTGTCCTCCAGGTGTTCGTTTCACGAGCGACGATGAAGGCAATCGCGAGCCGTCCCGAGATCCTCGACTGGCTGGACGTGCACGATCGAGCGCGCCGCACGACGGGCGACGCCGAGGTCGCGAGGCTCGCGTCGAAGATTCGTGTTCCTAAATCAAACAGACGGCGCTGACCGTCGAACGCTCTGCGCGCTCGTGTCGCGACGGCTCCTCGCAAGGCGTCCAGCGTTGCAGCGCTCGCAGATCACTGGAAAACATGCTCGCGCTTCTGCCGGGCGAGAGTCTACACACGATGCCGCGCGCCCTTTCGCGATCACCAGGTTGGACAACCTCGGCGGCCGACGCGCAAGCACTGATAGCCCGTGGGCAAGAAGCAACAAAGCTCTCCCGTGGCGAGGTCGCACGGCGGACCATCGGGCCCACACAAGCCGCGGGGCTCGAAGCTCACAGGGCAGAGCGTGCCCGCGACGCACTGCCGCTCGCAGCACACGAACGCAAAGCGCCCGCGGGTGAGCGGCACGCCAGAGTCCCAGATCGCTCGGTTGCACTGGGAGATCTGCTCGCAGCCGATGGGATCCCACCCGCGAATCTCTGTCGAAACGTCGGACGCGACCACGTCCGGTCGGCTGGCGTCGACGCGGTTGTCGGCCTCGACGATGTCGTCGCCAGCGTCGGTTGGGCCCCGCTGCTCGAGCTCGGTGCTCGCTCCACACGCAATGAAGGGCGCGAAACACAGCACGATCAACGCGGATCGGGCGCGGGTCACAGCTCGAGCGAGCGTTCGCGCTGACGAGCTCATTCGAACCTGCACTCGCCAGTGCCCAATCGCGCGCATCGACCGGCGCGATACGGTCCGAACCGTGGGGCGCAGCAGTAGTACCCAGCGTCGGTGTCACACGACGGGATCACGAGGTAGCGATTGCAATACGGAACCGGCGGCGAGTTCGGGTCGAACGGGTCCGGGCACCCTCCCGAGTAGCAGTAGCCGTTGCAGCACGCGAAGCCGTACCTCGCGTACGGATCCTCAGGAAAGAACCCGCTCGGACAATCAGAAGGTTGCGTACAGGGGCGAATCGGATAGGAGACATCGGGCCACTGCGCGACGTCGGGGCGAACGACATCGGGCCAGACGATGACGAGGTCGTCGACCGGCTCGGTCACGTCGGCTTCGACGCTGGGCTGTTCCTCGACGCTCGCATCGAACGCGCGGACGTCGCCCTCGTCGCGCGTGGGCTGCACCCGACTCGCGCACGCGACGAGGCTCACCGACGCGAGCGCGAGGGTCAACGTCCGCGCGGTCTTCATGGCGCCAACCCCGCGAGGTCGCTCACTTGCCATCGCGTCGCGCTCACCCGCTGAATGAACGCAGTCGTTTCTGAACGTTGGCAAGCCGCACCAACGACGTCCGACTCTGTGTGTGCCGTGATGATGCTCGACGCAGCGCGATTCGTTGTGATGTCGGGCACCGCAACCGACGCGTTGAACGAGCCCCATTCTGGTTCAGTCGTCGTGGTAGGCAACGTCGAGCAGATCGGCTGTTGCCCGCGCGCGTCGACGCTGCGACTGGCCCGCGAGAGGTTACCCACGGGCCATCGTTCGGCGAGGGGCAGCGCGGTTGGGAGCTCGCGGCGCTCCCGACGCGCGAGCAGGCGTACTCCGCCCGTGCTCGCGTCGAACTCGCCGAACGTGATCGCGGGCCGATCGAAGGTCGGCGTCGCGTCGCTGGAGAGAACGACCTCTTCGCCGAGCGTCGCGATCGTCGGGTAGTACGGGATCGAGCCCTGTCCACGGTCAGTGAATCGCACGGGAAAATCCCATTCGATTTCGACGCGTCGCCTCGAACCATCGTCGACGGACGACAGCGTGCCGCGCTGGTACCAGACCGACTCTGCTTCTCCCTCACGTTCGGCGCCGACCCAGACCATGTAGACGTGCCTGCCTTGGTATAGCTGAACGGTCTTGCCTCCGCCCACGGGGACCTCGAAGCGACCCGGCAGCGAGACGTCGAAGTGCGTGTCCAGTCGCGCGCCCGTCGAGCGACCACGCACCGGTAGAGCCGCGGTCGCGATGGTCGTGCGGCCAGCGTTGGGGCGAGGCAAGTTGTGCAGGACGAGCCGCCGGTCCCCGCTGACGGACTCGAGGGACACGTAGCCCGCGAAGTACTGGACCGCCCAGCGTCCATCGGCGCGAGGGGCTCGTGTCTCCCAGAAGAGCACTGGGTCGTTGTCGCCGAAGGCGCGCACGATGACGCGGTTCATCCCAGGCTCCGGAGAGCAAAAGCCCTCGTGTGCCTCAGGCAATTGGGTCTGGTTACCCGCGACTCGATACCCTCCGCTCGGCGTGTCGAACACGTAGCGAAAGCAGAGGAACTCGGCGCTCTCAGTCCCCTTCGACGTGAACGCGAGCGCGCGCGCTGGCATCGGCATGCCCATCGCGGCCGCGACTCGAGAGTAGATCCCTTGAATCGATGGCATCGAGACGACGGAGGCGAAGCGATTGACGCCAAACGCAGCGAGGCTCGAGCTGAACTGCGTAAACGTCTGACCTCCGTCCAACGATCGCGAGACGAACACGCGATTGGTTGAAGCGAACGGGTTCGCGGTCGCGTCGATGTCCGCAGACGTCGCCGCCAACCACACGGTCGATGGCCGCGCAGGCCTGGCATAAAACACCGAACCATCGGGCGTCGGGTCGATCGTCAGCGAAGGATGACCGAGCGCCGAAGGGCCGACGGGCTCATTGGGGTCGGTCCGAACCGCGAGCGGCGCGCTCCACGACGCTCCGACGTTGGTCGAGCTCGAGACGAACACCGAGGACGTCCGCGGCCGTCGACTGCCCGTCGGAGAGAACATCGTTCGGTCGAAACGCTGAAAGGCGCTCACCACGCGAAACCGAGGCGCCCCCTCGACTCCAGTTTGAGCGACCGTCAGCGATGGCGTGTTCGCAAACTCGCCCTGCCGAGGATCGAACGGATCGACGAGCCGCGTGTACGCCACGCCGTCGAGCGTCGGATCACACGCCGCGCTGAATACGCACAACACCGCAAAAAAACTGCACTTTCGCGAGAAGTAGTTCCCCATCACTCCACCCGTCCATCGTGACTCGAGTTGCTTCGAATAACCCACGGGAGTTGGTTCATTCGTGCTCTCCCCCCGTGCTTGTCATCGCACCCTGCGATGACCGTCGATTCGTCGCAAAGTCTGTGTGCCCTGTCAAGCAGCGGTCGCAGTCGGTTGTTTGTGGGTGTCGGGCGCTCGGGTCGGCGAGGACGGTTGGCGAGCGATCGACGCCGTCAGCGATCTCCGTCGCGGGCAACGAGCCGCGATCGAGCCAGCGCGCCGCGCGATCGAGCCACGCGACGTTGACCTCGCCGGACAAAAAGCTCGAGTACGACTGGTTGCCGCGGATGCCGTTGGGGTGAGGGCGCGTGTTGATCAGCGAGAGGTGCGCGCACCCCTCGCGAACGCAGCGGGCCGCCGACGCGTCGAACACGAAGAGCTCTCCCTTCGCGCCGAACCGCCGCGCGCCCTCGATCATGGCGGACATGCTGAAGCCTCGCAGCCCTCGAGCGCGGTCTTCTGCGGCTGCGAAGATCGCTCTGCGCAACCCCGCCACCGTCGCTGCGCCGAACGTACGCTCGGGGTCCTCGCGGATCGCTGCGTCGCCGTCGAGGTCCACGTACACGACCCGATCGCGAAGCGCGCTCGCTCGTTGCCCGGCAAACCCGCGATGAAAGAGCGTCCGCGCGACGTGAGCTCCGCTCGAGTGCGCGACGACGAGGACCCAGCGCGCGCGTCCGGCGTTGGCCTCATAGGTGAGCCTCTCGAGGAGCGCGTCGATCGCCAGCTCTTTTCCACGAAAGTCGACGTGCTCGGGGCCCTCGACGGCGAAGTGCGTCCGAGCGCCCAGGCCAGCGAGCCGAGCCCGATCGAGCGCCTCGGCCCACGCTTGCGTCGAGGCGGTCGTGATCCTCCAGCCCGCGGCGAGCACGACCACGCCGTCGCCCCGATCGCAGCGCCGCACGGTGACTCCGCGACCGATCGACTCCCACGTCGCGCACGTCCGCAGGCTCGTCGCGTCCTGGGCGTCCTGGGCGTCCCGCGCGTCTGCGCTCGAGTCCCGCTCCGATGGCCGGGTCGCGACGGGCGTGGCTGTCGCGCGGTCCGAGCGCGGGGCGGGGGCGCGTCGGTCACAGCCGCCCGTCGCGAGCGCGGCGAGCGCGAGGCCCAAGATGAGGGGCCGGCGTCGAGAGAGGTTTTCGCCGAGCGAACAAAGGTGCACCGTTGAGCGATGAGTATCCAACGCAAGCAAGCGCTGGTCGCCGCGATTCGCGTGGAGCTCGAGCGAGAGCTCTCCGCGATCGAGCGGGCCGCCAGGGACGCGTGGGAGGGCGCCACGCACGAAGAGAACCGCCCCGAACACAACAAAGACATGCGCTCGACCGAGGCTTCGTACGTCGCGATCGGCCAGAGCGCCCGCGCGCGAGAGCTCGCCGACGACCTCGCGCGGCTCGGCGCGATGAAGCTCGTCGACTGGCGAGCAGGAACCCCGATCGGCGTGGGCGCGCTCGTCGCGATCGAAGGCACAGACGAGCGAGGCAACCCGCAGTCGCTCGAGGTCTTCATCGTCAACGCGGGCGGCGGCGCGTCGGTGGGCGAGGGTCCCGCGCGCGTGCGCGTGGTGAGCCCGAAGGCTCCGCTCGGCGAGGCGCTCGTGGGAGCGTCCGAAGGCGAGGAGGTCACGGTAGGCCCGCGACGATACGAAATCGTACAGGTGTCTTGAGGCGCGCTGCTGGTGAGGGGGCTCTCGCGCTCAGCGGCGCGTCATGAACGCGGTGAACGCCTCGATGGTCTCGGGCGCGCTGAGCCTCGCGATGAAGAGCTCTCCCTCGCGCGCGAGGGCCTCGCGCACCGCGGCGCGCTGAGGACCGCGCAAGAGCTGCTTGGACAATCGCAGCGCTTCTGCGGGCTTCTTCGCGAGCCCCTCGGCGATGCGCCGGACGTTCGCCTCGAGCGCTTCGGGGGCGAACACATGCGAGACGAGCCCGGCCCGCAGCGCGCTCTCGGCGTCGAAGGGCTCGCCGGTGAGCAGCCAGTAGTTGGCCGTCGCCCGCCCTGCGATCTGCGGAAGCAACAGCGAGCTCGCGCCCTCGGGAACGAGCCCGAGGTTGACGAACGGCATCGAGAACTTCGCGCGGCTCGAGGCCAGCACGATGTCGCAGTGAAGCAAGAGCGTCGTGCCGACGCCGACCGCGGGGCCGTCGATCGCGGCGACGATGGGCTTCTCGAAGTCGACGAGCGCGAGCAAGAAGCGAAACACCGCAGAGTCCTGCCCGGTGGGCGGGTTCTGCATGAAATCGCCGATGTCGTTGCCCGCCGTGAACACGCCGGGGTGTCCCTCGAGCACGACGACCCTGCAGGCCTCGTTGGTTTGCGCGCCCTTCAGCGCGTCGGTCAGCGCCTCGTACATCGCGAGGGTGAGCGCGTTCTTCTTTTCGGGGCGGTCGATGCGCACGAAGCGCACGGCGCCCTCGTCTCGGACTGAAATCGCCATGCCGCGCGTTGTACCCCAGGCCAGACCTCGATCCCGTTGCGATCAGGCGTCGAAGAAAAATCGTTCGGCGAACGTTCGGCGCGCGGCGCGCGGTGCGCTAACGTCACGATCGTCGATTTCGAGCGTTTGTCGGAGGTTCAGAGCATGTACGGAGGCGGCGGATTTCCCCCTGGCGGAGGACCCCCTGGGTATCCCCCGGGTTCACCCCCTGGATACCCACCGGGCGCGATGCCCGGTCAACCGAATCCCTATGGAGCGCCGCACGCGCCGCCCATGTACGCGCCCGGGGTCGCGCCCAATCCGTACGGCGCTCCCGCGATGCAGTCGTTCGGGATGGTTCCGCACGCGCCGTTCGGGATCGATCCGATGACGGGCCTGCCGTTTTCGGACAAAGAGAAGCACACCGCCGCGCTGCTCAACCTGCTGTTCGTCGGCGCCGGTCGCATCTATCTCGGCCACACGGGCATCGGGATCGCGCAGATCCTCGTCACGATCTTCACCTGCGGGCTCGGCGTCTTCTGGCCGATCATCGACACCGTCATGATCATGCAGGGGAGCGTGCGGGACTCGATGGGCCGTCCTTTGCGCTGATGCCCAGCGCCGCGCCGCGCTGCCAGCGCACGCCGTACACGATCGCGCGCACGACCCAGTCGACGGTGCTGCCCATCCACACGCCGAGCAGCCCGAGGCCGAGCACGCGAACGAACACGTAGGTCGCGGCGATTCGCACGACGAGCGCCGACGCGAGCGAGACCGCGAAGGCCTCGCGCGTCGCTCCGGCCGCGCGCGTGCTCTGCGCGAGCACCACGCCGATCGCCATGGGGATCTGCGCCAGCGCGGCGAAGCGCAACACCGGCGTCGCGAGCGCGACGATGGCGGCGTCCGTCACGAACAGCCGCACCAACACCGCAGGAAAGCTCGCGAACACCAGCCCGCAAACCCCCAGCGCAAACGCGCACTGCGCGGTCGCGATCCACCCCGCTCGCCGCGCGTCCTCGGGCGCCTCCGCGCCGAGCCGCTGCGCGACGAGCGCTCCGGCCGCGACCCCGAAGCCGTCCGCCGTGAGAAAACAAACGCTCTCGATCGCGACCAGCGACTGGTTGGCTGCCATCGCGTGCCCCCCGAGCCCGGTCACGAAGCGAACAAACAGCAAATACCCAATGTGATAGACGACGCGCTCGCCGAACGAGCCGTAGGTCACCCCGAGCAGCGCAGAGAAGGTCCGTCGATCGACGCGCGCCGTGGCCGGGTCGTTTCCTGCCCGAAGCGAGACCTTCGCTCCCACTCGAGAGAGCACCGCGAGCGCGAGCGCCGCTTCGAGCGTCGCGGCGAGCACGCTGCCGAGCGCCGAGCCGGTCGCGCCCATCGGTCGAAAGCCGAAGTGCCCGAACACCAACACCCAGTTGGCGACGAGGTTGACGACGTTGGTGGCGACGCCGATCGCGAGCGGAGTGCGCGTATCGCCCGCGGCCTGCAGCGCCGAGATCGCCGCGAATCCCAGAAAAAATGCTGGCATCGCCGGCAAGAGCACCCGGAGGTAGCCCACGGCCACGTCGCGCACCACGGGCCCGGCGGCGTCGCCGAAGGCGTCGACCATCGGGCCGGCCAGGAGCCAGCCGAGCGCGCCCACGATTGCTCCGAGCGCGAGCGCGAGAAGCACCGAAGCGCGCGCGGCGCGGACCGCCCCCGCGCGATCACCAGCGCCGACGGCGCGCCCCACGACGGCGATGGTCCCCACAGCAAACGAGCCGAACACCGAGAAGAGCGTCCAGCTCAAGGGGCCGGCGATCTGCATCGCGGCGATGGCCGTGTCGTCGAAATGACCGAGCACCGCGCGGTCCACGACGAAAACCAACGTTTGCAAGAGCGAGTTGGCCACGGCCGGCGCGGCCAAGAGCAGCACAGCCTTCGCGCTCACGGCGCCGTCGGACTTCACAGAACGCCGATAGCTACCACGCCCTTCTGCCAAACGTGCAGATCTGCCTCGCTCGTCGCGTCGCGCGTCGCCATCGGGCGTCACGCGGAGTATCATCGCCCCCGTCGTGAGCGGCCCTGACGAGATCACGCACGTATTTCGGTGGGACCTCGACAAGACCTACCTGCACACGAATTTCGACACGATCGTCGATCTTCTCCGCACCGCCGTCGAGCGGCCCGAGCGAAAGCGAACGGTCCCTGGCGCAGCCGCGCTCATGCGCGAGATCCGCGGTTCGGGCCGCGTTCGAGTCACGATCGTCTCGGGCTCGCCCGAGCAGATGCGCCGCTCGCTCGAGGCCAAGCTGCGACTCGACGGCGTCCAGTGGGACGAGCTCGTGCTCAAGCCCAACCTTCGCAACATCTTGAAGGGCCGCTTTCGCGCGGTTCGAGAGCAGGTCGGCTACAAGCTCCCGACGCTGCTCGACGCGCGAACGCGCACCCCCGCCGGCGCGCAAGAGACGCTCTTTGGCGACGACGCCGAAGCCGACGCGCTCGTCTATTCGCTCTACGCCGACGTGCTCGGCGGGCGCATCGGCGAAGACACGCTGCAGGCCGTGCTCGACAAGGCGGGCGCGTACCCCGACGCGGTCACGATGGTGCGCAGGCTCGCGGCGTCGCTTCCGAAGACAGACCCCGTTCGCCGCATCTTCATCCACCTCGATCGCAAGAGCGACCCGACCTTCTTTCGTCGCTACGGCCCCCGCGTGGTGCCCATCACCAACTATTTTCAGGCCGCGCTGGTCCTGGTGTCGGACAAGACCATCACCGTCGAGGCGGGCCTTCGCCACGCGGCCTCGCTCGTGATCGAGCACGATTTCGACATTCCTGACCTGCTCGCGGTCGCGCGCGACGTCGTCGGGCGCGGGCACGTCACCGCCGACGCCCTGCGCGCCATGATCGACTGCGCACGCAACGTTCAGGACCCTTTTCCCCTCGTGGCGCATCGGCGCGAGCAGTTCGCCAAGGGCCTCGAAGCGTGTATTCCGTACGTCACGCCTCCGCCCGAAGACGTCGCGGTCGACTACCTCGCGGCGTTCGCCGATGACCGCGCTCGCTGGGAGGCCGCAAAGCTCCGCGCGCGCCGAGACGCACAACGGTAACGCTCGCGGCAGGCGTCGGGCGGCGAGTCCTGCTATACAGAAGTCACCGTGCTGCTCCTCTCGCGGCGACCTTCGATCCTAGCGCTCCTGATGCTGTCGCTCGCCGCGACGCGCTGCGGCGCCAAGACCGGACTCGACACGCCCGAAGACGCGATGGACGGCGGCTCGCTCGAGGACGCATCGCTCGTCGATGTGGCCGCGGACGTGCGGCCCATCTGCGTCGAGCCGTCGCAGAGCGACGCCGACAGCGAGCCGCTGCGCGTCGATCTCTCGGTGCAAGCGCGGCTCGGCGCGGCGGACGTGCTCTTCGTCGTCGATCGCACCGGCAGCATGGCCGAAGAGATCGAGAACATCCGCGCCAGCTTGCGCTCGGTGATCGTCCCGGGGCTCATTCGGACGATCCCAGACCTCAACCTCGGGCTCGTCACGTACGCGGACTTTCCTGTGGGCGGATACGGCGCCGTCGATGATCGCCCGTTTTCGCTCGAGCGGCCGATGGGTCGAGAGTTCACCGCGCTCCAAGGATCCCTGGGCGCCGTCCGTGCGCAGGGCGGCGGCGACAGCCCAGAGGCCATGACCGAGGCGCTCTATCAAGTGGCGACCGGCGCGGGCCTCCGACGAAACGCGCGCGATTTCTGGATCCCTGCGGCGGGCGGCTGCCGCGTTCCGGGCAACGGCTACGCGTGCGTGCGGCCGAGGGCGACGCCCATCATTGTGCTCGTCGCCGACGCGCCGACGCACAACGGACCGAACGGCTCGAACAGCTACGAGCGCGGTGAATTCTCGGGATCACTCGAATTTCCGCACACGTATTCAGAGGCGGTCGCGGCGCTCAACGCGCGGCTCGGCGCGAAGGTCATCGGGATTCACTCTGGCGCGGGACCGCAGTCGGGGCGCTCGGACCTCGAGGCGTTCGCGCGCGACACTCGCTCGCTCGGCCGCGACGGTCGCCCCCTCGTGTTCGACATCAACCCCGACGGAACGGGGCTCTCCGAGCAGGTCGTCTCCGCGGTCACGAGGCTCGTCAACGAAGTGCGGCTCGACGTCTCGGCGCGCGCGGTCGACGCCGACGGCTCGGGAGGCGCGAGCTTCGTTCGCGCGGTGCGGCCTCGCGAGGCGGCGCCGATGAGCAACGTCTCGCGCATCGAGGGGGGCGTCTTCTTCGGCGTGGTTCCTGGCACCACGCTCCGGTTCGACCTCGAGATCGACCGCGCTCGCCTCGTCCGTCGCCGGATGGCGCAGCAGTTTACGATCCGCGTTGAGTTTCTCGACAGCGGTCGCCCGACGCTCGGCTCCCGTGACGTGACCATTGTCGTGCCCGGCCTCGCCGATCCGCTCTGTAATCCGTGACGATCCGTGATCGCCTGTGACATTGCTGTCCGACTGCGGCAGCGATGTCGCGGGGCGCGTCGCTCGCTGCGCATTTCGTCAAAGATTTTCCAGGGGGTATCTCGTTGGCCTGCCTGGTGCTTGCGATCGAGCATCCTTCGATGCATCGCAGACTTTCTTTCTTCACTCTCTCGCTCGCGGCCTTCGTCGCAGGCGCATCTTCGCTCGCGCCGTCCGTCGCTTCGGCGTGCGGCGGATGCTTCGCTCCTCCTGCGCCCACGCCCGAGAGCGCGCAGATCGTCACGGATCACCGCATGGTCCTGGCGCTCTCTCAGCGGCAGACGACGCTGTGGGACCAGATTCGCTACACGGGCGCGCCCGAAGACTTCGTCTGGGTGCTGCCTGTCGCCAACGCCGCGACGCTGCAGATCGGGCTCGCGGACAACGCCTTCGTCGACGCGCTCGACACGTACACGGCGCCCTTCATCACCGCAGAGCTGCCGCAGTGTTGGAGGCGTTTTCAGTTTGTCTCTCGCTTTCCAGACTCGGGCGCGTTCATCGGCTGTGGGGCTTCGGAGAGCGGTGGTTTCGGCGCGATGCCAGGGGTCGAGAGCACCCGCGTCGGGCGCGACGGCGAGGCGGTGGTGGGGCCCTACGCGGTGACCGTCCTCTCGACCGACTCGCCCTCGGGAGGAATGCGCTTGGACGCCTGGCTCGCGCAAAACGGCTATCAGATCCCCGCCAGCACGCGCAGCGCGATCGATCACTACGTCGATCTGCAGTTCGACTTCATCATCCTTCGGCTTCGCCCCGGCGCGGGCGTCAAGCAGATGCAGCCCGTGCGCATCACGACGCGCGGATACATGCCGATGCTGCCCTTGCGCATGATCGTCGCGGGGATCGGCGACAAAGTCGGCCTCGCGTTGACGGTCATCTCCGCAGGTCGCGTCGAGGCGCAGAGCTTCGCCAACGAAGTGCTCGACGAGCGCAGGCTGTCGTTCAACTTTCGAACGAACACGTCCAACTGGCGCACCGAGTATCAGCGGCTGCTCTCGCGCAGGCCCGGGCGCACGTGGGTGATCGAGAGCGTGCAGAACATGCTCCCGTCGCAGCTCACCTACGGAGGCTCGGCGCCGCCGCAAATGCCCCCGCCCGAGACGCGCACGCTCGACGCGTCGATGGGCGATGGGTCGAGCGACAGCGCAGCAGTCGACGCCAGCGACGACGTCTCGCTCGTGCTCGACGCGGACCGAAGCGACGGGCCGAGCGCGGACGGGCTGGTGTGGGACGGCGCCGCGGCGCTCGACGGCTTCGGCTCGGATGTGCTGATCGAGCCCGACAGCAGCGCGAGTGACAGCGGCGCGAACGACGGCGCGGCGGCGGTCCTCGAGGGCGGCATGATGATGCCCGCGTGGGAGCCCTACATCGACCGTCGCTACGCGTTTGCAGGGCTCGATGGCCGCTCGGTGGTCACGAGGATGCGCACCGAGCTGCGCTTCTCCGAGCTCGACGGAGACCTGGTGCTCGACGGCTCTTCGGGGCCGCTCGTGCCTGTGGAGTACATCGCGCCCAACCTCGAAAACGCGCCTTCCTGCCCGCGGACCTCGACCTGCGCCGTCGTGGGCGGCGCCGCGCCGCTCGCGCTCGAAGCGCTAGGGATCACGTCGCTCGTGCTCGTTCTGCGCCGTCGCCGTCGCAAGGCAGTCGCGTCGCACAAGTAATCAAGAGAGCTGCGCTATTTGTAGCGGCTGCGCCTTCGGTTGGCGACACGCGCCCGATTGAGCTCGTGGCGTGTGTCGTTCGAGCCGATAGCGGCCGTCAAGCGTCATGTCCGAGACGAGGGGTCGCATCGCTGTTCTCCGTCCGATGCCCGAGGGGTACGAGCTTTGTCGCGACGGGTCTCGCTTCGGACTATCGCTGACAGACTCGCGCCGAGGGGCACGAGCTGCAGATCCCGTCTCTGAGCGACCAGGTCTCGTGGCAGATCTTGAGCTGGCCGCCGATGCGGCGCAGGCGCAGGAGGTAGACCCCGCGCAGCTCGGGGCAGCCGATGTCGGGGTGGCGATCGACGCGCATCTCCCGGGCTTGCGCGCGGACGTCGTAGATCTTGCCGGTCGCTCCGGGAGCGTTGATGCACGCCGCCGGGGCTCCTTCGCTGAGCTCGGGGTTGCGTTCGCGAAAGCGCGAGCGTGCCCAATCGAACTCGAGCGTGCCGCCGCCGCCGAACACCGCGCGCCAGTGCATGCGGATCGCCGCGGGAGCGGCCAGCCCGTTGGAGCCGTGAAACTGCACGGCCTCTGCGTAAAATGGCTCGATTTGCGCGCGGATACGCTGGGTGACGAGGGTGTTCTCCCAGCGCGCGAGCACGTCGGCGAGCTCGGTGTTGCTCTGGACGGCGGTCATTCCGTCCGCGCCTGGGCGCGGTTCGGTCGCGCTGCCGTCGCGCTGGGTGCGGGTGCCGCCGATCGGGCGATGACCGGGCGGCTTGTTGTCGTGAAAGACGACCGCGCCGACGCCGACCGAGACGAGGGCGAGCGCGCCGATCGCGCCGAGCACGACCCGTCCGGGCTTGCGCGGAGCCGACCCGGCCGCGGCGTTCTTGCTGGCTCCGATCGCGCTGCGGCTCTGTGACGAAGCCGCGGAGGTCTCGACGCTGCCGACGCTGTCGTGCGAGGGAGGCGGTTCTTCTTCGGGGTCGACCGGCGGCGGCAGCGCGCGCACCGAGCGACACGCCTCGAGCAAGGGGACGAGCTCTTCGCGAAGCGCGTTGGCGCTCGCGGGGCGTTGCGCGGCGTCTTTGGACAGGCAGCGATCGACGAGCGCCGCGAGAGGTCGCGGCAGATCCGCGGCGATGTCCATGAGCCGCGCGTGCGGCCCAGGCCCAGCGATCTGCGCGAGCAGCGCGAAGGTCTCGCCGCGAAACGGGCGAAAGCCGACGAGGCACTCGTGCAGGATCACGCCGACGCTCCACACGTCCGAGCGCGCCGTGGCGCCGCGGGCGTTGCGCATCTGTTCGGGAGCCATGTATGCGGGCGTGCCGATCACGTAGCCCGAGCGGGTGCGGCTGTCTTCGCCGACCGCTTTGGCGATGCCAAAGTCGAGGAGCTTCACGGTCGGTCGGTCACCGACGAGAAAGATGTTGGCGGGCTTGAGGTCTCGATGAATGAACCCCGCGGCGTGCATCGCGGCCAGGCAGTCGAGCAGCTGATCCATGATCAACGCGAGCCGCTGCGGCTGCACGACCTGCTCGCGCTTGATGACGTCGCCGAGGGTTTCTCCCTCGAGGAGCTCCATCACCATCCATGGCGTTCCGTTCGGCTCGACGCCGACGTCGAACACGTCGACGATCGTGGGGTGGCCGATCTTCGAGGGCGCGCTCGCCTCGCGATCGAAGCGCTCGATCGCCTCGGGCGGCAAGCTGTCGCGCTTGTCGAGGATCTTGATGGCGTAGCGCTTGCCCACCTTGATGTGCTCGCACTCGTACACAGCGCCCATGCCGCCCTCACCGATTTTGCGGCGAATGCGAAAGCGATCAGCGACGACGGCGCCGGGTTCGAGCATGCGAGAACTGGAAAATCAGAGGATGAGAGACGAGGCTCAGTACCACCCTTGGGCCGCGGTCGGTAGGGGGGACGCTTTTGCCAAGGAGCTTTGCGCTTCGCTGCGTCTGATGCTGTCCCAGCAAACTGTCTCGAAATCGCCGCGAATCGTCGTCGGGTGACAGGACGCATTTCGTCGCCGGCGTGGCGTCTTTCGCGATCGCGCTCCGCCACGGAGCCGCGCTGCGCAGGGGGCCCGATCCCCCGAGCGCGCACCTGGCCTCCAGTGTAGGCGGTATTTGATTGTGTGTTCTGTAATCAATCCTGGGTCGGTAGGCCGAACGGCAAATCGCCGAGGATCCGCGTGTGTGCCGCTGCTCGGAGCGTCGATCGTTGCCGCACGCGGTTCGTCTTCGATGCTCTTCCAGACTCGCTAGTCCGCTGAATTTGGTGGAATACAGCCCTTTCGAGCGTTCCTGCCAGGGTGTTAGCGTCGTGCAAGAAGTTCGCTCTCCGTTGCGTCGAGGCGGCACGTGTGGTGCGCGCGCTGCGCAACGTTCAGGAGCGGACGCGACGGAGGCTCCGAGATGGTCCGGTCGCGAGTAAGACAAACCCCCCTGAATTTTTTCGAGCGAACCCGCCGCTTGTTCCAGCGCACGACGCCTATCGCCGCGCTCGTCGCGGCTGGCTGCGGAGCGCCTGGCGGCATTCCCGCCAACCCCGAGCAGCGCCCCGGTGATCCGGGCGGCGCCGTCGCTCCCGCGCCGGCAGGCACGCAAACCGCGTGCGCGCCGCAGACGGTCGACGCCACGCGCTACTTGCGCCAGCTCTCGCTCGACCTTCGCGGCCGTCCGCCGTCCGTCGAAGAGATCGCGCGCGTCGAAGCCGCGGGACGCGTGCCCGATGACCTTCTCGACGCGATGCTGCGAAGCCGAGACTTCTCGCAGCGCGCGAAGGATTGGCACGCAGAGCTTCTGTGGCCGACGCTCGACGGGTTTCGCATCTCGACGACGGACCTCACGGCGTTCGACCCGAACATGACGACGGGCCTCGCGAGCGGGACCTTCTCGCCGGACCCCGAGCTCACCACGGCGGAAGGTCGCGCGCGCCGCCCGAACGGCGTCGTGGCCATTCGCTACAACGGCACCGGCGATCGCGTGCTGCGCGGAGGCAACGGCTCGACGTTCTGCGACGGTCGCCTCGGCGCACCGTACGAGTACCCCGAGCCCGCCGCGCGCGGCGCGGCGCAGCCGACATACAGCATCACGACCAGCGACGGCGCTTCGACCACGCGTCCGTACTACGACGACGACGGCGCACCGCTGCCGATCTACGACGGCGAGCACTGCCCCAACTACTGCTCGACCATCGACCCGACCACCGCTGCTGGGAGCCCGCGACTGCGCGTGATCCGGCCGGCCGCCGCGGGTCGTGGCGCGCTCTGTCAGGTCGTCGGCACTGGCGCGATCGGCGTGTCCCCTGCGGACTTCGCCAATCAAGTGCTCGTCGGCGCTTCGGTGACCGCGCCGTCTTCGTGGACCGCGCCAGCGCCGGCGCTGTCCGCGGGCGGCTGCGTCAACCCTGGTGACGTTTGCGAGTGCACCACACCAGCGGCCTCGGTCACTGCGACCGCGGTGCCCAATCAGTTTCGCATCGACGCCGCGCACCCCAGCTGGAGCGTCGCGGCCCTCGATCGCCCGCCGACTGGCGCGGGCGCGATGCGTCGCGTGAACACGTGCCCGCCGTGGGCGCCGCACCGCGTGACGAACACCTGCGACAACATGCCCTACTCGGGGCCGGACGACACCTTCAAGATTCGTCGCGAAGGCACGCGCCTCGTCCGCGATTGGTACTGGACCGCGGGTCAGAGCGTTCGCGTGTGCGCGTACGACGCGAGCCCGCGGAGCAACAGCACGCGCAACGGACAGAGCTGCGAGACGACCTACAGCGGTCGCCGCGACACCTCGTGCGGCTGCGGTCCGCGCGGGATCTACTGCATGCCCTCGATCGGCGTGTCGCAAAACAGCGACCTGTCGTCGAGGACGCAGTCGCGCGTGCGCGACGCGCTCAACAGCGAGCCGCTCGAGATCGTCGCGAGCGTGATCGAGCGCGACGAGGACTACAACAACATCTTCACGACGCGACGCTCGTTCGTGAACGGGGCGCTGCGGCACCTCTACGAGAATCAGCTCAACTCGGTGCAGGGCATCGAGCTGCAGGCGCCAGCGCCGATGAGCGCGATGCCGAACGCGCCGTTCAACGACGACACGATGCGCGAGTTCGTGCGCGGCCCCGAGCACTCGGGCGTGCTCACGACCGCGGCGTATCTCGGGCGCTTTCCGACCTGGCGCGCGCGCGTCGCGCAGTTTCGAATCGCGTTCATGTGCAAGGCGTTCACGCCGGGCAGCGACCGCGTCCCGGCCCCGACCGACCCGTGCACGCGCGAGCCCAACCTCGCGTCGCGCTGCGGATGCCAGAACTGCCACGCGGCGATGGAGCCCATGACCGCGTACTTCGCGCGATGGGCCGAGCGCTCGACGCGGTTCTTGAACCCGCTCGAATTCCCCGGCTTCGACGCCAACTGCGCGCAGTGCGCGCTGCGCGGCATCGGCTGCACCCCCCGCTGCCGCACGCAGTACGTCACCGACACGGTGGACGCCGACGGCGCGCGCTTCGCAGGCACGCTCCGCGGATTTCTCTACCGCCGCTCCGACGAAATGTCGCGCGTCGACGAGGGCCCCGCGGGCCTCGTGGCGACCGCGACCGCCTCGGGAGAACTGCAGTCCTGCACCGTGCGCAACGCCTGGCGCCAGCTCGTCAATCGGCCCATGACCGAGGGCGAGGTGCGCACGCTGCTGCCCGGGCTCACCGCGAGCTTCGAGCAGTCGCGGCACAACTATCGTTCGCTTGTTCGCTCGATCGTGACCTCGGCCACCTACCGGAGGATCGACTGATGCCGTCGCTTCCAAGGATCATCGCTCCCCTCGCGCTCGTTGCGATCGCGTCGGCGTGTAGCGCCGAACGTCGCGTCGAGACCCAGACGCGCAACGCCGCTCCCCCCGCCGAATCGACGGGGACGACGACGGTCGTCGATCCCTCGTCGCTGCCGGCGGGGCACCCGACGGTGCCCATCGCCGACCCGGTGGACAACGCCAACCGCGCCGGACGCGCGCCGCGCAGGCTCTCGGTCGACCAGCTTCGCGCGTCGCTCTTGGCGGCCACGGGGTACACGTGGGTCGCGCAGAGGACCGTTCCAGACCCGGAGTCTCCCTCGGGCACGGCGCTGCAGCGCAACGCCGACATGCTCGAAGCGCTCGCAGGAACGCTCGGCCGCGCCGACTTTCTCAACACCACGGCGCACGCCCTCGACCCCGCTGTGACCTTCTCGAAGCTCGCAGGCGACGCAGCGCGCGTCGCCTGCGCGCAATCGGTCGCAGACGACGCCGATCAACCAGACGCCGCGCGCCGCAGGATCCTTCGCGAGGTGGCCCCGACGGTCACCGCCGAAGCTGACCCGATGGCGGTTCGTCGCAACGTGACGTACCTCGCGCGCCGCTTCTGGGGCCGAGCGCTCGCTGCAGACAGCGCCGAGGCTTCGGGCCTCGTGCGCGTGTTCACCGTCGCGTCGACCACCGCCGAAGTGCGGGAAGGCACGCGCGTCACGCGCCCCGCGGGGCGGCCGGTCGATGGATGGCGCGCGGTCTGCGTCGCCCTCGCGACCGATCCTCAGTTTCTTACGTACTGACCGGATGCCGAACTTCTAGGGAGTCGAGATGATGACCAAGACAAAGGGACTCGAGGCCACGCGCCGACAAGTTCTCGCAGCGACAGCGACGGCGGCGATGGCCGCGACGGTCGGTCGCTTCGGCATCGAGGGCATCGCGCACGCACAGATGCGCGGCGCCGTGCAGACGAAGCGACGCTTCGTGTTCTGCTACTTTCCTGGCGGCTGGGACCAGCTGCTCTTCCTCGATCCGCGCGACCCCGCGGCGTTCCCCGAAGAGCAGCGAGGGATGACGCTCACGGACGTGCGGTACGAGCAGCTGGCCAACAGCGACTTTCGCACGCAGGTGATCCGCCCCACGGTCGGCGGTCGTCCGAGCGAGCTGACCTTTGGTCCTGCGTCGCTCAAGTACAACGGCGACGGGACCGTGCGCGGTCCAGACATCACGCGCTGGGCCGAGAAGATCGCGATCGTCCGCGGCATGAACATGGGGACGCTCGCCCACGAAGTGGGCTATCGGTTCTTCAACACCGGGACCTTCCCCGCGGGAAACGCGGCGCGAGGCTCGAGCGTCGCCACGCAGATCGCCGCGATGCTCAACCGAGGTCTGCCCGCGCCTTCCACCGCGTTGCCCGCGCTCTCGCTGCGCGTCGAGGCCTACAACGAGAGCATGCCGGGCCCGTACTCGGCGGTTCGCGTCAACTCGATCGGCGACCTCTTGCAGGTCCTCAGCCGCGACGGCGCGATGCTCGAGCACTCGACGGTCGAGGCCGCGCTCGACGAGTTCTCCACCAGCGAGCGGCCGTGCGAGGTCAACGTGTACGACCGCCGCGGGGTGTTCTCGCAGATGCGTCAGGCGCAGTCGACCGCGCAGCAGATCCTTCGTCAACAGCTGTCGTCGAAGTTCGAGTTCCTCACGGACTCGACGGACATGGCCGTGCAGGCCGAGCGCGTCGCTGTGCGTCGTCGGTACGGAGAGTACCTGCGCGCGACGGGGCTCACCGCGGGTGACGCCAACGCCGCTGGCGCGCGCGCCGCGCTCGCTGCCCTCGCGATCAAGTCCGGCGTCGCGCAGTGCGTCTCGGTGATGATCGGCGACGGCACCGACACGCACTTCTCGAACAACCTCGACCACGCCAACCGGATCTATCCGGGCATCGCTTCGCTCGCTTCGCTCATCGACGACCTCGCCACCTCGACGATCGGACCGGGCCACGGCCTGCCCGAGGGCGACAAGTGGCTCGATCACACGACGATCGTCGCGTTCAGCGAGTTTTCGCGCACGCCGCTCATGAACCAGTTCGGCGGCCGCGACCACCACCTCTCGAACACCTGCTTGCTCGCCGGCGCGGGCATCCAGGGAAACAAGGTACTCGGCGCCTCTGGCCAGGTCGCGATGGGCATCGGCCTCTGGGACTTCGTCAACCACCGGCCCACCAACAACCCCGAACAAGGGCGCGCGATCATCCCGCCGGACATCGCTGCGACGCTGCTCGCCTCGACGGGCTTCGACCCGACCGACCACGCGCTCGACGCGTCGATCGCTCGCGCCGACGCGCTCAGGACGCTCGTCCGCGCCTGAGTCAACCGCCAACGCTCGTCGCACGTCGCGCGCACCACGAGGGGGGTGGCTGCGGGATTGGCGCTGAAATTCAGGGCCAACACGGGTAGCATCTCGCCATGCGTCTCGAGCGACCCTCCTCGATCACGCGCGCGGCGCGCGCCTGTGGCTTGCTTCTGCTGGCCGCCGCGCCGAGCGCCTGTGCGCCGCAACCGACCACCAACATCCCCGACGCGTTTCAGCTCGATGTGTCGCTCGAGGACCGCGTGTTCTCCTGCGATCCGCTGCGCTTCGATCCGTCGATGCCGCGCGTCGCCACCGAGCGCGCCATCACCTTGCGCGTCTCGGGCGGCTCGGGGCTCGCGCCGCTCAGGATCGAGGGAGAGACGCTCGGCGCCTTCGTCGAGGCCGGCGGCGGTTTTCGCGCTGGGTCGCGCGCGGGTCGCGTGACGGTCCTCGCGACGGACTCCAACTGCAACCTGCAGGCGCGAACCACTGTTGAAATCGTGGGTCCATTTTCAGTGACCCCTGCGCGCGCGACGGTCGCCCGCGGCGCGATGACCACGTTCACCGCGCAGAACGTCGTGGGGCCGTTGCGGTTCGAGATCTTCGCGCGCCCCGCGGGAGCTGGGGCGATGGGGTCGATCACGGCGGCAGGCGTCTTCACCGCGGGGGCGGTCGACGGCGAGTACCAGATCGTCGCCACCGACGATGGCGCGCAGAAGAGCGCTCGGGTCGTCGTCGAGGTGGGCGCCGGGACGCCGCTGCGTCCCCGCGCGGCGCTGCTCGCCGTCGCGAGCGGCGAGCGCGCGCCGCTCGAGTGGTTCGGCGGCTCGGGAAGCTATCGCTACACGGTCAGCGACATGAGCCGCGGCCGCGTCGTGCAAGAGGGCGCGGCGGCGTTCTTCGAGGCGACGGGCGCGCCCGGCCCCGTGGACGTGACCGTCAACGATATGGCCTCGAGCGAGACCGCGCGGGTGCGCGTGCTCGTTGGAGAGACCATCGCGCCTGCCCCGCAGCGGCGCGGGTTGCAGACGCAGGCCGGAGACCTCGCGGTCGGAGACGTCAACGGCGACCGTCTGCCAGACTTGATCATCGGGCACGCTGAGCGATCGATCGCGGATTTGACGCGACGGCGCTTCACCGGTCGCAACGCGGGCGGCATCCTCGTGCACCACGGCGAGATGGGCGGCGGCTTCGCGGCGAGGCCGTCGACCATCCTCGAGGGAGAAAACACCGAGGACCGCTTCGGCAGCGTCCTGCTCGTGCGCGACGTCAACGCGGACGGCTTCGATGATGTGCTCGTCGGCGTGCCCGACTCGGACCTCGGCGAGAGCGACCGCGGGGCGTTCGCGCTGCACCTCGGCTCGCGCGACGGCCTGACGCCAGAGTTCGAGCGGGTGCTCAACGGCGAAGACATCAACGATCGGTTCGGGTCGGCCATCGCTGTCGCGGACCTCAACGGCGACATGGCGCCCGAGTTGATTGTTGGTGCGCCCAACGCGGTGCGGCCGATGGACCGGCCGAGGGTCACCGCGGCGCGCTGCAACGGCGGTCGCGTCTACGTCTACCGCGGGATCGCTCGCTCGCCGGGCGCGCCTCCAGTGCGCGGCGTGTTCGAGAACGTCCCGTGGCAGGTCATCGACGTGCAGGCTCCTCGCAGCGACACCGACGCGCCGCCGGCATGCTCGCCGTTCTTGATCGGCGCAGGCCGGGCGGTCGCGCTCATCGACGTCGACAACGACGACAAGCTCGACCTCGCCGTCGGCGCGCCCAACGAGTCGCACGTCGCGATGGGAACAGCCAGCGTCTCGCACGGCGTCGTGCTCGTGTATCGCGGCGTCAACGACGCGCAGTTCGAGCGATTTCCCGCGTGGAGCATCCAGTTGCCGGTCGAGCAACGGGTGGCCAATCAGCTCTTCGGACAGGCGCTCGACGTGATCCGCGACGGGATGACCTCGGCGCTGGTGGTGCGCTCGTCCAATTTCAACGCGCCCGGCGCGATGATGGGGACCACCGTCGCGGCCGCCGGCGGCATGTGGGTGTTTACGCGGGCGCAGTTTCCCGCGCCGAACATGGCCGACGCGATGGGCGTTCGCCCGGTGCGCATCGTGAGCGCGTCGAGCGCGCAGACCTTCGCGTTCGGAGAGATCGCGCAGCGAGGGCTCGGACGACACGCGTCTGTGGGCGACACGGACGGCGACGGCGCCCCGGACTACATCGTCTCGGGGACCGCTGGCGCTGCGGCGGCGCCCGCGGTGAGCGGGGCTGTGTACTCGTTTTCCGTTCGCTCGCTGCTGACGGGGATGGGGGCCGTGATGTTGCCCACGCGCATCGTCAGCGGCGCGATGCCGATGCCCAACACGGTCCCGACCGAGCTCACGGGCATGCGCGTCGCGGCGATCCCGGCGGCGATGGGGATGGGCGCAGGGCTCGCGGTGTGGCACGGCTTTCGAGACACGATGATCGCCGAGGGCGCGACGATGGTCCTTCAGCCATTTGCGGGCTCGATTGAATATGTGGGTCCTGGCGCGGGCGCGCTCGCTCCTCGCTGGGACATGGCCGCCGCGCGTCGCAACATCGTGCTCCCGATGCAGGCGTCTGGAGACCGAGCGGGCACGGTCGTCGCGCTCGGATCGCTGAGCGGCGCCACTGCGGTGGACGCGGTCGTCGGCGCCCCGTTCTCGCACTCGACGGCGACGATGACCGTGCGCGCGGCGCAGCTGGCCAGCGTGGGCGCGACCGAGGTGTATCCGAGCGGCGGCCGCACGCCGACGGCGCGCTACGCCAAGGCGTTCGCGTCCGGCATCGCCTCTCCGACGATCTCGCTCGACTTCGACGGAGATGGCACGCAAGAGCTCGCGGTCGCCGAGCGCGTCGAGTCCGTCGACTCTCGGCTGATGGAGGTCCCAGCGCAGTGCAGGCTGCTCGGGACCGCGATGGGCACGGGCGACGCAGGCGTGACGCGAACGCCGCAGCTCGCGAACGGCCGCGGGATCGTTCACGTCTACAAGCTCATGGGCGGACAGCTCGTCGAGCGTTGGCGAGTGATCACGCGACAAGAAGTGCTGCCGCTCGTGGCGGGAGCCCTGCAGGGCGTCAGGCTCAACGGCTTCGGCGCGTCGATCGCGGCCGCGGACGTCGACGGCGACGGGCGCGACGACCTCGTCGTCGGACGGCCCGGCGGAACGGACTCGAACGGCGCCGAAGTCGTGCTCGGCCGCGAGAACACTGGCGCTTCTGTCATGTACGCGTGCAACACCGGCGACGCGTTTACCGTCGGGCCGAACGCGCCGACGGACACGACGTTCTTCGGGACAGTCGTCGACGGGATCGGCGACATCAACGGCG
>LNEO01000370.1 GCA_001465015.1 Deltaproteobacteria bacterium Ga0077539
ACGCTCCAAACGCCAGCAGTTCGGCCGACAACTTCTCGCTTCGTGCGAGATACAGCTCACGCAACACTGTGTCATCACTCTCGGCGATCGACCGCACGAGCCGCTTCGTGCTCCACACCAGATGAACGAATACTCGCGAAAGGGAGTGACTCATCTGCCCTAAGGGTAGGCCCGGCGGACGCCGAGCCCGCTACGCGTAGCGCAAAGGCCGGGCGCTCGCCTCCCGGCCGTGCGCCGATCGCGTTCTCCCTGGATTCTCCCACGCACAACTTGGGTAACGATGAGCGCTCGCCTCCGGCCGTGTGCAGAGCGCGTTCTTCGACGCTCTGCTCCTCCCGGTTTCCGCTGCTGTTCCAACACTTTGCCTTTGGGGCGTTGCGCATCTCGTGGGCGGAAGCGCGGGTGGGGGCTGCATAGCAGCTCTGTGCACAACGTCGTTCTGCTCACGCGAGCCGCGCTCCGCGGCTCGATGTAAATCGTCGTTTCGTCGCTCGATTTGCTACTCTATCTCTCTGTTTCAGCCGTGAAGTTTTCGGCGTCTATGGCCGCCCAACCCCCGGGCTCGCCGCCCGCCGCCACTGGCGGCCGCCATGGCCGCCGCCACCCCTGCTTCGCTGGAGCGCAGGAATTTCACAGTATTTTCGACGGCCCCTTCGCTGCATCTGCCCGGCGGAGGAGGTCTCGATGCGAACTGTTGTGTCTCTCGTTGTTTGCGCGCTGAGCGCGTTGCTGTCGATTTCGTGTGCTCCAGAGGATCCCTTCGATCCGGACACCGCCAGCACCGCCGACGCGATCCTCTACGGAACCCGCGACCGAGGCACGCACCCCGCCGTGCTCGCGCTCGCGTTGCCGGGCGGCGGACTCTGCACGGGCTCGCTCGTCGGCCCCAAGCTCGTGCTCACCGCCCGCCACTGCGTGAGCGACGTCGTCTCGTCCATCGACTGCTCGAGCAGCGCACCACAAATCATCCGCGACCTGGATCCCCGCGCGATCACGCTCCTCGCCGGGGACGACGCGCGCACTGCAACGGTGCTGGCGAGAGGCGTTCGATCGATCGTCCCGAGGTCTCGAAGGCTCTGCAACGCCGACGTCGCCCTCTTGGTGTTGGACCGCGAAGTCCGAGCGATCACGCCCTTGCGCGTGGACTTCGCGCCGCGCATCGGGACGGGCGACCCCGTGACGCTCGTGGGCTTCGGCGCCCGCGGCGCGAGCGCGCGATCTCCGTACGGCGTTCGCTATCGCCGCGCATCAGTGCGCATCGCCGAGTGGGGCGCGAGCGAGTTCGTCACGGGACCGGTCGCGTGCAGCGGCGACAGCGGCGGCCCCGCGATCGATCCTCGCACGGGAGCGATCGTCGGCGTCCATTCGCGCGGCACCGACCCCTGCAACAGCGCCTTCGCCATCGGAACGTGGACGCGCTCGCACATCGCCCGCGCGCTCTTCGACAGCGCCGCCAGCGCGCGCTGAAAGCGCCGCAAGCGAGCGCGTGCTCTCTGAGGATTGGCCACTATCTCTGCGACGGGGCGCGATCCCAGAGGCACCGCGCGCCCACCTCGCCGCCGACTACGGTATTGAACGGAGGTTCGGGGTACGCGCCGTACCGGCCCCAGGTTGAACCCGCATTGATTCCACTGCTCTTCATCCCTCCATGCGTAAACGGCCGATCGAGAACGGCCCCGGGGACGCGAGGGAGAGGCTCCCGGCCTTGTTCGTTGATACGACGTTGGGCCTCGTACCAGCTTTGAGGAGCCGTGTCGTCGACCCACTCGAAGACGCCTCCGAGCAGATCCATCGTTCCGAAAGGGCCGGCACCGCTCGGAAATGCTCCCACGGGAAACCATGCATCGACGTTGAAGCGACAGTCATGCCCCTCGTTGAAGCCGGCAAAGCTACCCCTCGAGCAATCGATCTCATTTCCCCAGGGAAACCTTCGCCCGTCGGTCCCGCGCGCAGCAAACTCCCATTGCGCGTTGGTCGGCAGTCTTCCGCCGAAGAATCGACATGCTGCTCTTGCTCCGTCGAGCGTCAGCTCGATCGCCGGAGCGTCGGCCCTCGCTGGCAGCACCACCATGGAGGCCACCTCTGGTCGTACGGTGTGCGGCGCGCATGCCCCGGCGATGCGGCAGAGCTCGACGCATCGCACGCTCATCTCGTGGCGCCCCAGCCAAAACGGCGTCGTAATCGTCGCGCGAAACGCGCTCGCCTCGTCGCCAATCACCACGTGTTCGGTGCGCGGCGCTGTTCCGATCGGATCGGCGCAGAGACAGTCGCATGGCGCACATGGCGCGCACCACGCCGGACGACGGTATTCGAGCGCTCCGTCGCGGCCGGGTACGAGCTGGTCTCGGCTGATCGGATCGCTCGGCACGACGATCTGACCGCATGCGGCCAGCGCCAGAGCTGCCAACGACAGCGTAGTCCGACCCGCGTTCATCGAAACGCAAACCCCTCTGCGTGGGCCCACGACGTCGCACATTGCTCGCGGGTGAGCCGGTTTTCCATGCCGCGCATCAGGTTGGCGGGCCACACTTCAGCGCCTGCGAGCGTGAAGCGTGCGGCGCTGCGCTCAGCGGTGTCGCAGTCGTCTCCCGCGAGCCGCACGACGATCACGTCGGCGGCGACAATCGCGTGTTGTGCGCGAGCTGGACGAGTCCGTTTGCCCCGACGGGATACTCCCAGCTCCACTGTCTCTTCGCGTCGTCCCACGCTCGTCTCCGAAACGCCACGCTTGTTGTCTCGCCAGGCATCGATGATAGGGTCGCGTCCCGTTCACTGATCTAAAAACACGCACATGTTATCAATGACACCACGAGGTTGACCGTCGCAATTCGGCACGATCGTCGTTCGTTCACGACTACCTCCACCCTTCGCCGAAGCAGCGACGACACTTCGCCCCCTTCGCGCTTGCGATCGATGCTACGCAGCTCGGTGGCACCTGCGCAAGGTACGCTCTTGCGACATTGTGGCGCGAACGGCGCTTCCCTCGCGACGCTCTCTCGCGCTACCGCTTTGTGCTCTGTATGGCCCGCCCCGATCACCGTTCGAAGAAGCACGCCGTTCACCGCCCGCTGCTGGCTCCTGGCGGCGGACGCCGCTCGCTCACCAACGTCGGCGGCAGCGTCGAGACCGTGGGGCCCCAGATGTCCCTCGCCGCGGGCCTCGCGCGCGCTCTGTCCGTGCGACCCGGCGAGCACGACGCGACGCTCACGCACCCGTTTCACGCCTACCCCGCGCGCATGCACCCCGAGGTCGCGCGCAGGCTCGTGTCCCTCGCGCCCTCCGCGCAGTCCATCCTCGATCCCTTCTGCGGCTCCGGAACGGTCCTCGTCGAAGCCCTCGTCGCCGGCGCCCGCGCCGTCGGCACGGACCTCTCGCCGCTCGCCGTCGCCCTCGCGCGCATCAAGACCCATCGCAGCACCAACGCCGAGCGCAAGCGCCTGGTCTCCACGGCGCACACCGTCGCGCGAGACGCCCGCGCCCGCGCGCTCGGCGAGGTCGCTGCGATCGCCCCGGTCGACGAATCACACTGGTTTTTGCCTCACACGCTTCGCGAGCTCATCGCCCTTCGCGCCCGCATCGACGCCGAGCCCGAGGGCTTCGTCCGCGACGCGATGCGCATGCTCTTCAGCGCGATCCTCGTCAAGGTCAGCCATCAGTCGACCGACAGCAACGTCGATATTCGCCGAAAGCACATCGAGCCCGGCGCGACGTTCTCGCTCTTCTCGCGAAAGGCGTTCGAGCTCGCCCACGCGCTCGCCGACTTGTCTCGCGCCATCCCTCCAGACACGCTCGAGGCGACCGTCTCGATCGACGACGCGACGAAGCTCGCGACCGTCGAGAGCGGCTCGATCGACGCGGTCATCACGTCGCCGCCGTACGCGGCCAACTACGACTACGCCGCGCAGCACGCGCGTCGGTACGCCTGGCTCCGCATGGACCCCTCCGCGATCGAGCGCGACGAAGTGGGCGCAGGCCGCTGGTTTGCGCGCTCGCTCGAAAAGGGAGCAGAGCGCTTCGAGCGCGAGATGACCGCGTCGCTTACGGCCATCGCGCGCGTTCTTCGGCCCGGCGCCGCGTCGCGCGCGTTCGTGCTCATCGCCGACGGCGCCGCGCACGACACACCCTTGCCCGCCGACGAGCTCATCGAGCGCTGCGCGCAGGCGGCGGCGCTCACCGTGCTCGCCCGCGCATCGCAGAGGCGCCCCGCGTTTGGCCCCGAAGCAGAGCGCGCCTTCGCCACCCGGCCGCGCAGAGAGCACCTGATCGCGCTGGGCCACCACGCGCGCTGATCGCGTGTGGACTCGCCGACCCCTCACAGCCTCTCTGCTCTGAAGCGCTTCGCTGTCAGCGCTTCGAACGGCGCCCACACGCTGTCAGGATCTCCTCGATGGGCTCGACGTCGCCCGCGAACGGACTGCCGCGCGCGACGATGACCGATCCGTCCGCCCATTCGACGGCGAGCGCTCGGTTCGACGAGCCGATCTGAAACGTCCGGCGCGTCTGTGCGGAGCCGACCGGAGCGATCTCCTTTCCCGCGCCGTCGAGCAGCGCGCCTCGGTCACGGTCGACTGACAGCATCCGCACGAGGGTGTCCACAGCGCCGGCGCGGACGCGGCGGTAGCGGCGGACCGCCGTCACGAGCGCGATGGTCAAGAGCGCCGCGAGGCCCAGCAGGACCGCTCCCAATAGGGCGTCCCCGCGGCCGCTGGACAGGGCGAGGGCGAGCTGCAAGCCACCGTTGGTGGCGGTGATCAGCGTGAGCAGCCCGAGCACGAACGCGATGATCGCGAGCGCGCTCGTCGAACGCTGCGCGAAGTGCACCCGCGGCCCTTCCTCGAAGACGACGCATCCCGCCGTTTCCACGATGATTCGAGACATCCAGCGACGATCGCATTCGCGCAGCGCCGGGGCAATCGCGCTCATCGTGACCCACGAATGGAGTGGAAAATGAGAGGAGAGAAACACGTCGCACGCGCGAGGGGAGAAACGACCCATTGAAAAGAACGGGCAGCGGGCAGCGGGCGACGGGCAACGGGCGACGGGCGACGGGCAACGGGCGACGGGCAACGGGCGACGGGCAACGGGCTCACTTGAAAAGAGGGGTTTCTCGCACGGGGTTAACAAACCCCGTGCTGGGCGCCGTTCGAAGACTCACGGCGGAAGGTGCGCTTCGCGCGACCACCGTCAGACTGCGCAGCGTTCAAGGAAGCGTATGTTGCAAGCGCGATCGGCGGTATGTTCAGTGAACGCGGACATAGAGCTGGCGCTCTTTGCTGGTCGTTCATCGCTCCTCGCCCGTTGC
>LNEO01000371.1 GCA_001465015.1 Deltaproteobacteria bacterium Ga0077539
TCCAGGCGGGGGCGGGGCGCGCGGCAGCGCGGGTGGGGGCCGCCGCGCGGCTTGGTGACAAACGTCGTTTCGTCTCTCGATTTGCAACTCCAACTCGCCTGTTATGCCGTGGAGTTTTCGGCGCCTATGGGGGGTGGGGGCCGCCGCGCGGCTCGATGTCAACCGTCGTTTCGTCTCTCGATTCTCAGCCCAAACGCTCTGTTTCCGCCGCTGAGTTTTCGGCGCCTATGCGGGCTCTAGATGGTCACCGAGAGCGCTCTTGCGCGCTTGGCGCGGCGCTGGGCGTACTCGACGCCGATCGCGTCGAGACCCAGGGCGTTGGCGACGGCGAGCGCCGTTCCGTGGCCGCAAAACGGGTCGATGACGGTGCGCGTCGGAGTGAGCTCGATGATCGCTTCGCACGCCGCGCGACCGGCGGTGACGCTCATGCCGCGCGTCCACGTGGACTCCCCGGCGGGGATCACGTCCCGCGTCGGGCGCGAGAGGTCCAGCGCGGCTTCGATCGAGTAGCCGATGAGGTGCGAATACCCCGCTCGACTCCTGGGAGCGCCCTCGTCGCCGAGCACCACCCAGTGAAACACGCAGCGGGCGTTGGCCCTGATCGCGCCCTCGCGCACGAGCCCTGCCTTGTCGAGCCAGCGACCTCCGCCCTTCGTGTCTGTCTGAAAAAACACCGCCAGTCCGCGAGGATCTGCGGCGCGCACGCACAGCTCGGCCGCGTCGATGAACCATCGCTCCCACTGTGAGCGCTCGACGGTGAACAGGTCCGTCTCGTCTGGCATCGACGTGAGCACCGACGCTCCCGCGATCGGCGCGCGCGCGCGCAGCCACGGAATCGCGTCTCCGACGAACACCTCTCGCCGCGCAGCTCGCTCTACGATCACACCAGAGAGTCTACGGCGCTCTCGTATTCGCTGTACGATGCCCTTCATGAGGCAGGTCACTTCGCGCTCCGCGCTCGCAACGACGCTCGCGCTCGTCGCAACGATCACCGCGACGGTCACCCCCCGCGTCGCCGATGCGTTCTGCGGCTTCTACGTCGCCGGGAGCAACGCTCGCTTGCTCAACCGAGCGACCAGCGTCGTGCTCATGCGCAACGGGAGCCGCACGGTGCTCTCGATGCAAAACGCCTACGAGGGGCCTCCCGAAGACTTCGCGATGGTCGTTCCTGTGCCCATTGTCCTCGATCGCAGCAACGTGAAGGTGCTGCCGCGCGCGGTGTTCGATCGCATCGAGCAGCTCGCGGCGCCCCGGCTCGTCGAATACTGGGAGCAGGACCCGTGCAATGTTGCAGCGAACGAGGGCATGATCGGCCTCGGCGGGTTCGGCACGATGGGGCGGGGTGCGGGCTCTGGCAGCGGCGGCGGCTATGGCCTCGGCGTCCGCGTCGAAGCGCGCTTCGAAGTGGGCGAGTACGACGTCGTGATCCTCTCGGCCCGCGACTCGTCGGGGCTCGACACGTGGCTCAGGCAAGAGCGCTACAACATCCCCGAAGGCGCCGCGCCGATCCTCGCGCCCTACGTCCGCGCGGGGATGAAGTTCTTCGTCGCGAAGGTCAACGCGGGGCGCGTCCGCTTCGAGGGCGGCCGCGCGATGCTCTCTCCGCTGCGCTTTCACTACGACAGCCCAGAGTTTTCGCTGCCCGTTCGGCTGGGGCTCCTCAACTCGCCGGGAGCACAAGAGCTCGTCGTCCACATCCTCGCGCGCAACCAGCGCTTCGAGGCCGCCAACCGACCCAACATCACCATCCCGACGAACCTCGACGTGTCCGAGTCGGTCAAGGGACAGTTCGCCGAGTTCTACAACGCGCTGTTCGACCGAGAGCTCGCGCGCAACCCCGGCGCCGTCGTGACCGAGTACGCCTGGGACGCGAGCACCTGCGATCCGTGCCCGATCCCCGCGCTCGACGAGTCCGAGCTGGCCACGCTCGGCGCGGACGTGCTCGACGCGCCGCTGTCGAACGCTGGTTCCCAACCCGCTTCACCGCCGACCAACATGATGCCCATGGTGCGCCTCTCGCCGCCCATGGTCACCGGCCAGTTGTCACCCGAGGCCGTCCGCCGCGTCGTTCTTCGCAACCTCGGCCAGGTGCGGTTCTGCCACGAGCAGGGCTTCAGTCGGCGACCGTCGTTGCAGGGGCAAATCAACGTTCAGCTCGTGATCAGCGCGAACGGAACGGTGACGGCGAGCAGCGTCGCCAGCAGCACCACGAGCGACCCGCTCACCGAACAGTGCGTCGCTTCGGCCTCGCGACGGTGGCAGTTTCCCTCGCCCGAACAGGGGATCGTGCGGGCCATCCTCCCGTTCAACCTCCAGCTCGTGCCGGCCGGTGTGGGCGGGCTCGGCGGCTTCCGCGGTCGCTGGGGCCGACCGTCCATGGGCTTCGTCCTCACGCGCTTGCACGTTCGGTACGGCCGCGAGCTCAGCGACGACCTCGTGTTTCGTGCGGCCGACCCGATCGAAGGCGGACGCGAGTTTCTTCGCGATGACCGCGTCGAACAGGGCGCGCGCCCGGGCTCGATCAACAACTTTCAGTCCCGCTACGCGATCCGTCACGCGTGGACCGGCCCCATCACCTGCGCAAACCCGCGCCGCGGCGTGTGGGGAGGACCGCCCAACGCGGCAGGGGCCCCGCAAGCGGTCGCGGCGCGCGGACTGGCGTTCGCTGGGCGTCAGGGAGGCGCGCAGCTCGCGCAGATGTTGAATACAGGTGCCGGACCGGCCGACGCGGGCGCGGGCCCGTCAGCGACCGCTCCCCCGGTCGACGCGGGGGTCTCCGCGAATTCTGCGCCGCCCCCGCCAGCGCGCCGCGGCTGCGCGGTGCCTCGAGCGCAGGGCGATCGCTCGAATTCGTGGGCCTGGACGATCGTGGGCCTCGCGCTCGCGCGCCGAGCGCTGCGTCGCGAGCGGCGCCGCTGAGCAACGGGCGGAGCTCGGGAGTCGAGCCCACATCGTGAGCCACAAAGGCTGTGGGAAATGAGCTGGGAGGCGCACGGTACGAGCTCCAAGGGTGAAGCGACGCAGTGAAAAGAGGGGTGCTCGAAGGGAGAAAAGACCCATTGAAAAGAGGTGGATCTCGCACGGGGTTAACAAACCCCGTGTCGGGCGCCGTTCGAAGACTCACGGCGGAAGGTACGCTTCGCGCGACCACCGTCAGACGGCGCAGCAACGGGCA
>LNEO01000372.1 GCA_001465015.1 Deltaproteobacteria bacterium Ga0077539
GAGTAGCTGCGGGCGCGAGCCCGCTGCGCTCCGCACCGCAGGTGCGTTGTTGCCCGGCCCCTTGGCTCCGGGCCGAAGCTGCGCTGCTCCTTTCCCTCCCTGAACTGGGGTGACGATGAGGGCTCGACCTCTGGCCGTGAGGCGAGCGTGGTGCCGCTTGGGTGTTGACGCCGTTACTGATTTTCCTGCGGATGTGCATTTTTGAACCGAAATCCGGTTCCCTGCTGAGTTTGCGGCGCCGCGTTGCGCACTTCGATGGGCACGATGGCCTATCGCGCGACGCTCGATCAGCGACCCGCAGCGCCGATTCTCACCGCGGGAAACCCGATCGCATTCGAAGGCGAATGGCAGGGAGAGCCGCGGGGATCGTCCGTTGATCGGCAGTGGGGTACCGTCGTGTCTGCGAGCGACGGCAGCGTGCCCATCGGCTCGACGGTGATCTACGATGAGCGACGCGAAGACATCCAACAGCGAGTCCAACGCAGACTCCGTCGGCTGTGCGGTGACCGCGGTCAGCATCTTGGTCGTGCTCGCGCTCTCGTTCATGCCTGCGCTGCTCGGGCCGATGATCGCGCCGCGCGCGCTGCCCGTGTTCGCGTCGGCGCTCTGCCCCGAGACGCCGATCGGCGCAAAGACGCTGATCGTCACGACGCGCTCGCGCAATCGCTCGTCGTCCAACGCGTATCTGCAGTGCCAAAACGAGCGCGGTGACCTCGTTCGCGCGAGCGGGCCGAAGCCCCTCGTCGCGTCGTGG
Source organism: Deltaproteobacteria bacterium Ga0077539 (assembly GCA_001465015.1). GTDB lineage: Bacteria > Myxococcota_A > Polyangia > Polyangiales. Next base: position 755 of record LNEO01000372.1, read on the forward strand.
CTGTTGTTCAACGGTGCGCTCGCGCTGTTCGCGGTGCTGTCGATCTACGGGTTCGCGCGGCTCGATCGTCGCGTCACGGGAGAGCCGTCGTGATCCCCATCGGTCCCATCGGCCTCGAGGCCCTCGCGGAAATCGGCGACGAGTGGCTCTCGTGGGCGTGGCTCACGGTGCCCGTGTTCTTGCTCGCGCTCGCGGCGCTCGTCCTTCGATATCGCACGGCGCGCGCCGCCTCGCGACGCTTCGACACCAAGGGAAACGGCCGATGGCTCGACGGCCGAACCTCCACGCGCGGAACGCTCTCGTCAGGCCCAGCCGGCGCCGCGGCGCTCGACGTTCAGCTGGCGTCGTTTCGACGGCGAACGAAGGGCTCGGATCCATCACTCGTCGAGCTCGCGGGAGACGTCGTGCTCACGCTCGACAGCGGGACGATCGTTCGATTGCCCGCCCGTTCGCTGGTCCGCGTCGAGCTCGGCGCCAACCCCCAGGTCGCGCGCCGCATCGTCGCGAAGACCGAGAGCACGCCGGATGGCTCGATGCTCACCGTTCAGCTCGTGGCGAAAGAGCGCGCGACGGTGTGGCTCGTCGCGCACGTCGTGGCGGCCAGCGGCGACGGGCCGCTCCGCACGGGCGCGACCGCAGTCCTCACGAGCGCCGAGGGAATCGCGCTGCATTTCGTCAAGCCCCGCGCCGACGAGACCTCGTTTGCAGGCGCGTATACGCTCACCGTGTTCGCGATCGCGAACTCCGTGCTCCTCGCGATGGCCGATGGACCGTCGTACGTCTTGCCCGTGTTCGAGGGGCTCTTTGCGCTGCTCGCGGTCCTCTCGATCCGCGGCTCGATGAAGATTCGCGCGTCGCTCGCTGGAGACTCGACGAGCGGCGGGGGTCGACCGTAGCGCGCGCCACTCCTCCACGACGTACGCAGGAAGAGGTCGACCGCCAAGGTTCGAATCGACGCTCGACTCACGCTCAGCTCGTGTCGAACCTGCGGTGCCCGGGCACTGCGATCGCTCGTTCGCTCGGGATCCCGAGGTGATCGAGGATGCGAACGGTGACCGCTCGCCCACGCAGCGTGGAAACGAGCGCGTCCACTGGCCACGCTCGATGCAGCAGCGTTGCCCAGTCGATCCGTGACCTCACAGGGCGCTCGCGCGGCCGCTCGTCGCTCGGCGCTTCTCCGTCGTCATTCACCGCTTCACCCGACGCTTGCTCGGACCTCGATGGCCGCTTCCCGCTCGACTCTCGACAAATCCCCTGTCGGGACACGCGCCTCCGCCAGCGCTCGCCGCACGGACGACGCTCACAGTCGCGTTGTTCCGCCGAGCACGAGGTAGACGCGCCACTGCGTTCCATCGGTGACGAACGGAGCGTAGGGACCATAGGTGCTCGACTCGACGTCGATGCCCACCACCCGCGCGCGGCCGTAGGTGCCCACCACGCCCACGGTCGTCGATGTCCCGCGCACCAACCACGTCCCGGTGAGCGCTGCGCCCACTTGATCCACCTGATCGATCCTGCTGTCGCCCTCGAGCGGCGTCGGCGCGGCGGACACATCGCTGAACACCCCCGCCCGAAACGCGAGCGTGCGACGCGGATAGAACTCGACGCCCAGCGCGCCGTTGCACACCGCGCGAAGAACCGACGGCCTCGCCACCGAGCCGTCCCTCGCGCGAAACGCGTCGTAGCGAAGCGGCAACGAGAGAGACGCGTCTATGCTCAACGCGAAGCGCTCGGCCACCACCCACGCCGCGCCCATCCGAAACTGCGCGGGCCAGAGCCGCGCAGGCGCCAGACTCGCGCGATTGGTCGCCACAAAGAGCGGCGCTCCCTCGCTCGCGCGGACGGTCCTCTCGAAGCGCTCTCCCGATCCCCACACGGCGACAGAGGGAGTCCTCGCGCTCAGCCCCACCGAGAGCCCCGGACGCACATCGAATCGAACGCCCGCCGCGACCGCGAGCCCCGCCGACAGCGACTCGGTCGACGACGTAAACTGCACGAATTGCTCGCGGCTCATCGGCCGCAAATCAGTGAGATCGACGTTGTCGTACAGCGTGTGCAGCGTCGCCAGCACCGCGAGCCCGAGCCCCAGTCGATCGCTCAGACGGAGAGCGACCGTCGGGCCGGCGGCGATCAATCGATCCGACGTCGAGACGTGCAGCGCCGTCGCGCCTTCGCGGAGCGCGACGCGACGATCGATCTGATACGTGCTCGGGTTGAACACGTTGACCGCGACAACGATCGGACGAGAGCCGTCTCTTCGGCGCGTTCCGAAGCCGACGAGCGACGCCACCGACGCGGGGATCACGTTGAGCGTCGTGTAGTCGTAGTCGAGCCCGCGACCGAGCGACGAGGGGTAGTTCGCGCCGACCAGCCCGTACAAGCTCGCGCTTACCGACACCGAGTCTTCTCGCGCAAACGCGAGCCCGGCCGCGTTGTACCAGGCCCCCGCAGCGTCGTCCGCGAGCGCAGTAAACGCCCCGCCGAGCCCCGTAGCGCGCTCGCCGATCGGGTACGACTGGTGATTGGCCTGCGCCGTCGCCGCGCGCGATGCAGCGCCGAGCGCCGACGACAGCGCGACAGCGATCACACGGGCGATCGCTCGTCGACTCGAGCGCGACCCGCCACCGCGACCCTCGCAATGGAGCCGCGAAGAGCTCGCGGCTCCGTCACGCGCCTGCATGGACTCTCGCATCGCGCAGAAAGCTCTCGGCCAACGGCAAGAATCGCTCGGTCGCGTCGACGTGCGCGAAGTGCGAGGCCTCGTCCATCCACTGGAGCCTGGCGTCGGGGAGCAGCTTCGCGAGCCGCTCGCCCACCGCTGGTGGCACCATGGGATCTCGGCGGGCGTACACCAGCAACAGCGGAATCGGAAACCGCCCCGACGCCCCGAGCGCTCGCTCGAAGCGCGCCATCGCCCGCACGTCGAGGGTCTCGTCGAGCATGCTCGCGAAGCCCTCGAAGCCGTCCTCCGTCGCGAGGGGAGCGCCGTACACCCGGTGTTCTTCCCGAGATTTGAGCCGCTCGTCATAGTAGTGGACGTTGCGGTGCACCCATCGATGCACGTCGCGCTGCACCGCCCAGCGCAGCGCCCGCCTCCACCCCGGAACGAAGTCGAGCGCCCAGCGCAGCGCGCGCATCCTCGCCGTCGCGACGCCCGGAGAGTGAAGATTGACCAGCGATGACAGCGCTCGCGGGTCGCGAAGCGCGAGGTGCATGCAGAGATAGCCGCCCATCGAGTTGCCGATCGCCGCGCATCCCTCGACGCCCACCGCTCGCGCGAAGGAGCCGATCATGTCCGCCATCGACTCGGGCGAGTACGAACCGCGGGGCTTTTCGCTCTCTCCGCAGCCGATCAGGTCCGGCGCGTACACCGTCCAACGCTCGGCCAACGAGCCGATCGCGTAGCGCCACGAGTATCCGGTCGTCATGAACCCGTGCACCAACAACAGCGGCGGCCCCGAGCCCGCTTTGCGATACACGACCTTGCGCGGGGCGCCGTTGAACGTCGCGCGCGCCTCGAGTCGATCGAGGCTCCACCACGGATGAGGCCGCGAGGGAAGCGAAGGAACGGCGTCGAAAGGGAGCTGTTCGAAGGGCTCGAGGGTCATCCGGCAGAACCTCGCGCGAGGCTACATCCTCTCGCGCCCGACGTCGCATTCTGGCCCTTCGGGCAGCGCCCAGCCGCGCTCGGACCAGCGCAAACGCACGCGTCGCGTCGAATCGTCGAGCTCGATCGATGCGCCGACGCCTCGCTCGACGACCGCCCACTGCACCCCCGCGGACTCGCTTCGATCGGGCCCTCGCACGACCGTGATCCCGAGCGAGCAGCGCAGCACTCGCTCGATGTTTCCTTCGCGATACGCAAACACCTCGAGCGTGCGAGCGATGGTCCGAGGATCGACGGCGCCCTGGGCATCAACCAACTCGACGACGACGAGCTCGCGCCCTCCCTCGATTCGCAGCGGAGCGCGCAGCACGAAACCGGCGTCGAGCTCGAACGTCCCCTGCTCGCCGAGCGCCCGTCGCGCGCGCGCGATCGCCGTCCATCGCCCCGACCGCCACGCGACGAACCCGAGCGGCGCCTCGCGCCCGGTCGCGGTCGTCGCAGAGAGCGCCCACTCCCGAGGAGCCTCGCCGTCGAGCTCGACAGCTCGACGCGCCAGCAGATACGCCCCGTCGACCGCGAGCATCGATCGCGCTTGCTCGTCCGTCGGGGGCGGAGGTTCTCGGTCGCGCGAAGACGAGTTGATCTGCGAGCGATTCGCGCACGAGCACACGACGCTCAGCGCGAGCGCACAGGCGGACACGAAGCGAGGACACGATCGTCGGGACAGCACGGCGAGCCTTCGAGGGTACGCTGCGAATGCGAGACGCCCAGCGCGATGATCGCCAGCGTGAGAGCTGTGTGTGCTCCGCAGGATCCGTGGATCGCTCGCGTTCGTGCCGCCCCGGCACGCTGTGACGCCGCGGCACCCATGCATTCACAGTGAAAGCTCTGGCGGACCGCGCTCGTTCTCGGTCGTGCAGCGCCTCTCGCGCTCGCAGAAGGCCCTGACGGGCGACCACCATGAAGTCCTTCGCTTTGTTCGCCTCGCTCGCCCTCGCGAGCGGGCTCGCCCTCACTGGAATCGGCGCGCTCGTTGGCGTCGCCAGCCAGACCGGCGCTCGAAGCATCGAGCATCCCCCGGCGTCCTCGACCCGTGATCGAAGACAGCCCACGATCGCGCCGTGGTTGCAGGTCGCGCCGTCCAACGCGAGCGCCAGAGCGCCCGCCAGCGCGACCACCGTCGGGGTCCGCGGGACCTTCTGATCCGCAGCGAGATCGCGCACGAGAGACGATTTTGTGCGGCGCAGAGGCGCCGTCTCCACGGAGAATCGGGCGATGCGCGTACAGCTCGTGGTGACCGAAGACGACCTGCGGACGTTCTTTCTCGGGGTGACGCCCGCGAGGCTCGACCTCGGTCGAGACGATGGCGTCGATCGATGGATCGAGCTCGATCCTCCCGAGTCCTTGACCATCACCGAGGCTCGAGGCCTCACGCTCCGCGGCCCCGCGCGGCTTCGTTGGAACGTCGCGGGCATCAACGTCCCCATCGCGCTGCGCGTGGTCGAGGTCACCCTCGACCTGTCGGTCAGCGAGCCGGACCACAACGCGCTGCGTTTTCTGCCGCAGATCGTAGACGCTGATTTCGTGGGCCTGCCAGCGATCATCGAGCGAGGCCTCATCAAGCTCGTCAACACCAACCTCGCCAAGGCCACCCTCTCGTGGAGCTTCGTCGAGACCCTTCAGTTCTCCACAGCGATGTCCACGAAGCTCCATCCCCATAGGCGCCGAAAACTCCACGGCATAACAAGCGAGTTGGAGTTGCAAATCGAGCGACGAAACGACGTTTGTCACCAAGCCGCGCGGCGGCCCCC
>LNEO01000373.1 GCA_001465015.1 Deltaproteobacteria bacterium Ga0077539
GGTGGGGGCCGCCGCGCGGCTTGGTGACAAACGTCGTTTCGTCTCTCGATTTGCAACTCCAACTCGCTTGTTATGCCGTGGAGTTTTCGGCGCCTATGGATTGAGCCCCTCCCCCTTCGCTGTCGCGCGCTCTACGGGTCGATCGTGTCGACGACCTTCGCGCCGGGGGTCCCGCGTTCGATCGCCAGCGCCAGGAGCTGGCTCTTCTTGAAGCCCTCCCACCGGTGCTCGCCGAGGAGAATGTTGGCCAGAACGCTCAGCGAAGGCTCGTGTCCCACCAGGAGCATCGTCGAGGCTGCGCCTTCGTAGCCGTGAATCCACTGGGAGACCGCCCGGGGCCGGCCGTCGACGACGAGGTCGGCCAGCGCGCTGATGGCGCCGCGATGCTCGAGGACCGCCGCGACGATCTCCGCGGTTTGCACGGCCCGAACGAGGGGAGAGGTGAAGATCACCTCGGGCGTGCGCTTCCATCCCGAGAGCCGTCGGGCGACGTCGCGCGTGCGTTCGCGACCCTTTTCGGTGAGCCATCGTCCCTCGTCGCCGAGCGTCGGAGCGTCGTCCACCGCGTGTCCGTGGCGCATGAGCATGACCGTGAGCGCGCGCATCGTCCTCCTCCTGATCTGTGCCGCGCGAGCGGCGGAGTTTTCTGACGCTGAGTGTGGCAGAGGTTCGGGCGTTCTGGCATGACTACACGAATGCCTCCGTGGCCAGGACCAGGCGAGCTCGTCTTCATCGTTACGATGCTCGTTTTCGTGCTCGTCGGCGAGAAGCTGCCCCGCATCGCGGACTCGATCGGGCGCTCGCTCCGCGGCCCCAAGTGACGGCTGCGTCCGCTTCGGGTTGACTGAGACGGGCCCGATCTGTTGCAGTGTGCGCGCTCGTTATGGCGATCGCGGCATCGGACATCCCCCAAATCCTTCGCGACCTGAAGTGGGAGCCGCGAGCGATCGATGATCGCACCTGGCGCGTGACCCTCGACACGTCGGTCGGAATCGTCCGCATCGTGGTTCGGCACGCGGGCCACTGGCTGTACCTCTCGATCATCCCGTTCTTCGAGCCCAAGAGCATCGGAGAGTGGGGCGCGGGCAAGTACCCGATCGGCTTTCTCGGCAGGCTCCTCGCGGTCAATCGCAACCTCAACATGGTCAAATTCGCCCTCGATGACGACGGCGACGTGGTGTTGAAGAGCGAGCTACCCACGGAGAACCTCCAGGCCAGAGAGGTCGCCGCCGCGGTCATGCAGCTGCAGAAGACCACGGACCAGTACCGCCAACCCGTGCGCGAGGCGCTGCTCGAAGCCGGCCGCGCCGCGGTGGCCATCAAATAAGTCCGCGACCTGCACCGCACGAACGCCGCGCCGAGTCGGCCGTGGTCGAACGCATCGAGCTGGCTGCACAAGAGCTTCGCGTAAGACCTCCGCGCGATCGTAACGCCTCGACTAATCCCAGTGTTTGAGGCCCATGTAGCGCGTGATGTCCACGTCGCGCTCGCGCAGCGCTGGCAGCAACTGGCGAGCTCGCGCAGCGCCGGGCGGCGCAGAGCGTTCGACCGGTCCCGAGTCGCCGACGACGCGAATCACCGAGGGGTATGGCCACCAGTACGCATAGCGCCGAAACTGGCGAGCCTCGAGGTAGAGCCGAAAATGGATGCCTCGCGTTCGAACGGCGAGCACATCGTCGACGGTGCGCAGGTAGCGCGCGAGTCGCTCCGAGAGCGAGCCCTCGAGCGCGCTGGCGTCCTTGGCGTCCTTGCGCTGAATCGCTCGGACGAGGTGCACGAGGTCGAGCTCGATTTGTTGTGCGATGATGTCCACTTGTTCGAACGGCTCTCGCGTCGCTCGCAGCCGCCGCTCGCAAACATGCTCGGAGAACTCGCGGATCGACGGGACGCGCGTGCCCTCGACGGGCAGATCGAAGGTGTCTACGAGGAGGTTGCTCACCGCCGCCTGCGCGAGGACCCACGGCTCGTTGGGCATGATGTCGAACATCTGCGAGTACGCGAGGCAGCTCTTGGTGAGAAACAGCCGCTCGAGCTTCGTGAGGATCGGCCTCGACTCTTTGTCGAGCCTGGTGTTCGCCGCGCGGCACGCGATGGACAGCCGCTTGTATCCGTTGCCGGTCGTCGAGATCGCAGAGAGCTTCTCTTCTGCGCGCTGCACCTCGCTCGCGCGGCGCGTAAACTTTCGCAGCTTCGTCTCGATGCGGTCGATCTCGCGCTCGATCGCATCGTCCGTCATTCGCCCAGCGAGCGGGGTCGATAGCCCGTCGCGCGTCTCGCCGCCGTTCGCCGCGTGACCGTCAGGGCTGAACGCTTCGAGCACGGCGAGGTGCTCGTCGAGCTCGAGTTTCTCCCAGCGGAGCATGCGAGACTTGGACAGAGAAGCGATGTTCGCGGGGAGCGTGGCGTACGCGACGACCGACGCCCAGTCGTGCGTGTCGGGGCAGCGAGCGAAGAGGGCGTCGCGCACCTTCCAGAGCACCTTGCGCGGGTCGTCTCCGCGCAGCATGGCCTCGTAGAAGGTCTCGACGAACACGGCAGAGCCCTGAAACGTCATCGGAAACTGCGAAGCCAACACGAGCGGAATGTCTTGCTCGTGCAGGCGATGAGCGAGGCTCGCGTCGCCGTGAAGCACGCTTCCGACGTTGCCGCTGTCGCACACGGCGAGCGTCACGACCGCGGGAGAAACAGGCGTTCCGCTGTCTGGGTGGCGAAAGGACTGCAGCGCCAGGGCGAGGCGGTTGCCGTCGACGGTCTCGCCGCCCGCCCCGCTGCGGTTCATTCGCAGCCCGAACTCGAGCTCGCGAGCGTCCTTCGTCGCGCCGTGCGCGAGGATGTGCACATGCGTGTACCGCTTGCTCGCGCAGGCGCTGCGCAGGTCTTCGAGCGTCGCGTCGCGCAGCCACGTGACGTACTTCTCTTCCATCCTCGCCGTCGACCCCGGGGGCAAGAGGTATCGCAGCGCCTTGCGCAGCGCGTAGTAGTGCGCTCGCTCGGGGACGTCGACGCCGTCGGGCGCGGTGACGACGAAGAGGATTCGCGTCTCGCGCTCGTTCCATTGGCCGAAGGTCGTGCCGCGATAGTGGCGCGTCTCGCGGGTGATCGACACGCGCGCGCTGCTGTTGACGCTGAACGGCGCGACGCCGTTGAGCGCGAGCGGCGCGTACGCCAGCTCGAACGGAATCAACGCCAGCTCCGCGGCGGTCAACGCGAGCTGCACGTTGACGGTGTCGCCGTGCCGCACTTCGTTGAGCAACGTCGTGCGAAACCCCTCGATGCTCTCGAGCACTCTGCGTGCGATTTCTGCGGCTTCGCGAAGGTCGGCCCGCTTCGCCGGGGCGCCGTTCTCGTATCGCATCCGCTCGAGTCGACCGACGACCGTCTGGTGGTCGAACGGGATCGTGAAGGACTCTGGAGGGTTGTCGTTGCAGATCGCGATGTACGGAGTCAGCGGCGACAGAAGGTGGCCGTCCGACGAGCCAGGGCGGAGGATCTCGAGTCGAATGGTTCGCATCGTGTCACATCCTTCGTTCAGAGACCCTGGGGCGGAGCTTCGAGCTTCCATCGCGATGGTCCATCGACGAACGAAAAGAGCGCGACCGACGGATGAGCCCCGTGTCGATTCGCGGGCCCCACATAGGCCACGCTGTTGCGTTGAAAGATGATCGGCGGCGTCCCTTGCGGCTCATCCAGCGAGGCGATGTCCTGCCGCTCGAGCGCCGCGTACACCTTGGGAAACACACGGTCGGACAAGAGCTCGTCGGTGATTCGGATGAGCCGAATCCACGTCCCGGTGTTGATGTAGCTGCCGCCGCGAGCGCGCGGCGCGAAGCGCGCGAGGTGCGTGTGCCCGGCGATGAGCACGGCGTGTGCGCTGTCTTCGCGCGCATCGATGTCTCGGTCGTAACTGTCGAGGCTCGTGAACGAGAAGGTCTGATCCGTCGCGTACTCTCGCAGCGCCGCGCGCAGCGCTTCGACCGGCGACTGCCTGGCCCAGCGCGCCGCGAAGTAGTCGAAGAGCCCGAGCGTCGAGCCGTCGCCAGGGAGCATTTCTTCGATCGGTCGGTCTCGCTCGAGGGCGAGGTCCACCATGGTGCGAATATCGTCCTTGCTGAGCTCTCGATCCCGAACCGGCGGACCGCGATGGACTGAAGCGCCCGTCGCCGCGTCCCGCGTCGGGTCAGTCGCCGACAGAACGCCGATCAGCTTCTTCAGACGATTGGTGATCGTGTTGGCGAACGCCGCGCCAAACTTCGGCAACAGCGGCTTCATGAGCTCGGCTCCTCCCGGCAGCGCGACGAGCACCGGCGGAACGGCGCCCGTCTCGGGCTTGAGCAGATCGACGAACGGAAATCGATCTTTGATCTTGTTGAGGACGTCCACCACGAGCTGCGTTCCGCCGTTGGGGGTCTCGCCGCTCAACGGGTCGACGTTCGCCGAGCTCGCGGCGACCCTCAGGAAGGTGTCGTCGTCGATCTTGTTCCACACGTCCGAGGCGTTGCCGTGCACCACTCGAACGCGCTGCGCAGCGACCGTGCCCTCGAATCCGACCGTGCTCCAAAGCACGCGCTTCTTCGCGGCCCCGTCCGCGGCGACGAGCGCGGTGAACTGCTCTCGCACCGCAGGGTGCACGAGCTCGAGGTCGTGGTTGCCCAGGTTGAGCAGCAAGAGCGCGTCGGCGCGCGCGGTGAAACGCGTCAGCGCGACGAACACCGGGCGGGCCGGACCTCTGCTCAACGCGTCGAGGTCCGCCTTCGCTCCGCCGAGGTCGACGTATTCGTTCTGCCGCTCGATGAGAAAGTCGACGATATCGCCGTTGAAGCAGAGCGCGATGCGTGCGCCCTTGGAGGACGCCGCGCCGATCGCGTCGATCATCGCGGCGAGCTGCGCGTGTTGATTGAACAACGCGTGGCTGGCTCGGCCGCCCAGGTGCAGGTCCGAGACCACGTACAGCGCTTCGACCTTCATCGAGTCCAGCGTCGGCGGTGCGTCGCTCATGGATCGCTCACTTTCTCCAGGTCGATCGCGATCGAACCGTCGCAAAACGCGACCTCCTACCCGTGTTCGTCACGCGGCTCTCCTCGGCGCGCGAGCATGCCAGAAGTCGCCGACGTTGGGTCGGCGCGCGATGCGATCGGTCGAGCCGTCCGGTGCGCCAACGACAATACCCGACGTGATCGACGGCGGCGTCCATGGCGCCGTTCGGCCCTGGAGCAAGAGCCCTCCATAGGCGCCGAAAACTCCACGGCACAAACAGCGACTTGGAGTTGCAAATCGAGCGACGAAACGACGGTTGACATCGAGCCGCGCGGCGGCCCCCACCCGCGCTGCCGCGCGCCCCGCCCCCGCCTGAGACGCTCTGGGTTGACCTCATTTGCGGGAGCTCCGGGAGAGCTAGCGTTGTGGAAAAATGCAAGCCAACACAGGTGAACAAGCGTGGGTGTCAGCGTGGGAGGAGTTTGGCCAAGCTCAGTTGGGCGATCGTCGGCGCACAGCGCGGCTGGTCAGCATGACGAGACGCGTGCTAGAGCGGCCTGCCGGTACGATTCAGGGAGTGTTCGACAACCTTGCTGAGCTGCACGGCGCCTACGACTTCGTAGAGAACGCGCTCATCGATCCCGCAGCCATGATGGCATCGGCCGCGGCCGCTACGGCTCGGAGAGCCAGCGGCTGCCCCTTTGTTTGGATTGCT
>LNEO01000374.1 GCA_001465015.1 Deltaproteobacteria bacterium Ga0077539
GCGCCGCGAGAAGCGCCGAGGACAGGCTGCGCTTCTACGCGCGACACTTCTCGCTCGTCGAAGTGGACGCGACGTACTACGTGCTTCCGTCCGCGCAGCACGCGCGCTTGTGGGTCGAGCGAACGCCGCGCGATTTCGTGTTCGACATCAAGGCGTTCTCGTTGCTGACGGGACACGCGGTGGACGCGACGAGGCTCCCGACGGATCTGCGCGCGGCCCTCCCTTCGAGCGCGCGGGTCGCGGCAGAGCGCGTCCCCGACGAGGTGCTCGACGCGTGTTGGCAGCGATTTCTCTACGGGATCTCACCGTTGCGCGAGGCCGACAAGCTCGGGTCGGTGCTCTTGCAGTTTCCTCCGTGGTTCGACGCGACCCGCGGAAACGCGAGGCTCGTCGAGCGCGCCCGCGGGCGGCTCGAAGGTCACGCGGTCTCCGTGGAGTTTCGCCACGCGAGCTGGGGCGAGCCCTCGCGCTTCGATCGCGTCGTTCGATGGCTGCGCGAGCTGCGCGCGGCGTACGTGTGCGTCGACGAGCCGCAGGGGCACGCCAACAGCATGCCCGCGCACGTCGCCGTCAGTGATCCCGCGCTCGCCGTCGTGCGCTTTCACGGCCGCCGCGAGTCCGTCTGGAACAAGTCCGTCTCGGTGCAAGAGAAGTACGCCTACCTCTACAGCCCCGAAGAGCTTGCTCCCTGGGCGGGCTCGGTCGCGTCGCTCTCGGGCCAGGCCGAATCGGTGCACGTGGTGTTCAACAACTGCCGGTCGAACTACGCCGTGCTCGGCGCCAAGGACCTTACGGCCGAGCTCGTCGACGCGTTTGGCCCGGCGAAACCCTGAGTTCTGGAGCACCCCACGGCTCGCCTCGGGTAACTCGACAAAACGTTGTGCCACATCGAGCCGCGTCGCGACACGCCGTCGCGAGTTCGCGTGTGGGCATCGAGTGGACTATCGTGCACCCGCGAGGCGATCCTCGACTGGTACGCCGCTCGCATCCGCCTCCCTCTTCGAGAAGACACGATGATGCTTCGTCAGACGCTGGTCAGCCTGGTTGTTGTTTCGCTCCTCGCAGGCTGCGGGGCTCGAAGCCAGCTGCTCGAAGGCACGCCGCCCTTTCCGCAGCCCCTCGATGTTCCCGCAGTGGACGGGACGCTCGACGTCCCTTCGCCGCCCGATGTGCGCATCGATGTACGGCCCGACACGCTCGTTCCGACGGTGACTGTGGCGTGTCCGGCGCCCATTCGGTCGACGCAGTCGCTGACGGTGCCGTTGCCGGCGATGGCGACCTCCAACGTTGGCCGTCCGCTGACGGTTCAGTGGGAGCTCACGCGCGCGCCCATGGACTCGATGGCGCGGCTGACCAACGCGAACACCACGACGGCCTCGATCCGCTTCGATGTCGGCGGCGAGTTTCGCTTTCGGTTCACCGCGCGAGACGACCTGGGAAACATGGCGTCTTGCGAGACCCGCGCGGACGTCGAGAGCGCGATCGACCTGCTCTGTCCCAACGACCAGAGCAACTTTCAGGGCGCGACCGTCGCGCTCACCGCGCGAGCTCGTTCGCGGCTGATGCGAACGGTGACGCTCCAGTGGGAGACCGTCTCGAGGCCGATGGGCTCGAGCACGATGCCCGCGCCGCCCAACAGCGCGGACGCGACGCTGCGGCTCGACGCGCTGGGTGATTGGCGCCTGCGCCTCGTGGCCCGTGACAGCACCGGGCTCACGGCGTCGTGCGTGACCAACGTTCACGCGGACCCGGACGTGATCGTGATGTGCCCGCCCGACACGGCGTCGCGCCCGTTTGCGACGGCGACGCTCGCGGCGACGGCGAGCTCGAGGACGATGCGGCCGCTGACGTTTCGATGGGAGATCGTCGATCAGCCGATCACGTCCACCGCGATGCTGCGGATGCCGAACGTCATCTCGACGCCGTTCACCTTCGATGTGGCGGGCAACTGGACCTTTCGGTTCACCGCCACCAACGACCGCGGAAACAGCGCGTTTTGCAGCACCCGCGCCCTGTCGGCCAGCGAAGAGGCCGTGCGCGTCGAGATCGTGTGGAACACCGACCGCAGCAACCCCAACTGCAACGTCGCGCGCCCCGACGGCAATCAGTGCGGCGACGTCGATCTGCACCTGGCCAACTCGGACCTCAACATGGGCCGTTGGGGCAGCAACGCGCCGGCGAACTCGACGTGCTTCTACGCCAACTGCGTCTGCGGCACGCCCGAGATGATCTGCACCAACCCCACCAACATCGAGTGGACGCCAGCGGGCGTCGTGAACAACCCGCAGCTCGACATCGACCACACCTTCCGCCTCCCGGGACCGGAGAACATCAACATCGTTCGCGCGGATACGGGCGGTCGCTACGACGTGGGCGTGCATGCTTTCAGGCTCGATCAGCCGACTCCTGTCGTCGCCCGCGTGTACTGCGGCGGTCGCATCGTGTTCGAGAGCGAGCCGGTGCGCGTCTCTGCCCGTGGCGGCGGCTCCGAGGGCAACGACCTGTGGCTGGTCGGCCGAATCGAGACCACCCTCGGCGGCTGCCGCTTCACGCGCTGCGGCTCGCCTGGAAACCTCGCGTCCTGCATTCGTCCTCAAAATCAGTGGGGACGCTGAGCGCCGCGCGCGCCGTGCGAGAACTGACGGTCCGTCCGTGCCGACGGTGACGGTCCGCGAAAGCTTCGTGAAAATCCGCGGAGTTGCGCACTTTTCTTCGAGCCACCCCAGCCAGAGCGTCCCTGCGTGTTGGGCTCGGTTGTTGCAGTTGCCTTCGAACGCCGCCAGGATCGGTGCGATCCTCGGCTGACGGGAGCAACAGCAGTGCCGACGACGGAGAGCTCACGAATGCAGTCGCGAACGGGTTCGCGCGTAGGAAATTTGCAGGCGCTCTGCGTCGCTGCATTGGCTTCGTGGCTCGTCGGGTGCGGCGCGCAGGTGGTCAGGGCAGACGGTTCGCTCGATCGCGACAGCGGAATCGTGGATTCTTCGGGGCCGTGTCCGCGCGGGGCGATGCTCTGCAGCGAGGCCTGCGTCGACACGACCAACGACCGCACCAACTGCGGCGGATGCGGTGTTGTCTGCGGCTTCGGCGTTCCGTGCGTGGAGGGTCGCTGCGACGATGGAAACTGCCCCATGGGTCAGGTTCGCTGCGGTGACCGCTGCGCCGATCCGCGCACGAGCCCCGAGCACTGCGGCGGCTGCGGCAACCCGTGCGACCGCGGCAACGCGTGCACCGACGGCCGCTGCGACAACACGCGATGCATCGACGGGTTCGTTCGCTGCGGATCGGACTGCGCCCAGTTCGACTCGGACGTTCGCCACTGCGGCCGCTGCGGAAACGCCTGCCGCGCGGGCAACGCCTGCGTCGGCGGCGTGTGCACCATGTCGATGTGCCGCGACGGCCTTCAGCAATGCGGCGCCGAGTGCACCGATCAGCGCTTCGACCCGCGACACTGTGGTGGTTGCGGTCGCACCTGCGCCTCGACCCAGCGCTGCTCGCTCGGGCGCTGCGAAGAGATCCCCTGCGCGGGCGCGGGCATGTCTCGCTGCGGTCAGCTCTGCATCAACTTGAATACCGACCCCATGAACTGCGGCATGTGCAACCTCCGCTGCGCCTCGGGGATGTGCACCGGCGGTCGATGCGTGGTCGACGCGCTGCGCCCGCGGTGGGCGGTGCAGTTCGGGTCCGCCGGCGAGGACACGGTCAACGCGGTCGCCATCGACAGCGCGGGAAACGTGTACGTCACCGGGTCGTTCGACGGTCCCATGTCGATCCTCGGCCGGACCATGCTCACGACCCGCGGACGCACGGACGTGTTCGTCGCCAGCTTCACGAGCGCGGGCGCGCTGCGGTGGGCGCGTTCGATGGGCGGACGCGGAGCTGACGAGGGGACGGGGCTCGCCGTCGGAAGCAACGGTCGACTCTACGTGACCGGGTATTTCACTGGCGAGCTCGTGACCGAGACGCAGGGCACCGTGGTCGGGCCGGGGCAGCTCGACGGGTTCTTGCTCGCGCTCGACCTCGCGACCGGCGCAGAGCGCGCGGTGTTCATCGTCGGCGGAATCGGCTTCGAAGTGCTCTCGACCGTGTCGTTTCGCGCGGGGCGACTGCTCGTCGGGGGGCGGTTCTCGGACGAGATTCGCATGGGCGCCACGCGGCACGTCTCTGTGGGCCGCGACGATGGGCTCTTGTTCGCCGCGGATCCGCTCACGCTCAGGCCGATCTGGTCGCGGTCGTTCGGCGGGGTCAACGACGATCGCATCCAGTCGGTGCTCGTCGACGACGCGGGACGCGTGTTCTTCGGCGGAGGCATGGAGGCCTCGCTGACGTGGGGCCGCTCGACGCTCGTCTCGACCGGGCAGTCCGACGGCTTCGTCGCGTTGACCGACTCCGTCGGAACTCCGCAGTGGGCCGTGCGCTTCGGCGGCGCAGAGGCCGACTCGGTCATGGGCATCGAGACCGACGGAGCCGGCGGAATCATGGCGACGGGCTTCTTCCGCGGCACCGCGCAGTACCCCAACGGCTCGACCATCGCCGCGCGCGGCAGCGACGTGATCGCCTTTCCGCTGACGGGAGCAGGCGTCGCAGCGGCGCCTCGCACGTGGGGAAGCCCCAACGACGATACGGCCTACGCCATCGCGCGCGGGTCCGACGGGCGCTGGCTCCTCGCGGGCAGCCTCAACGCGGGCGCAGACTTCGGCCTCGGCGTGATCGACACGTATTTTCTCACGGCGGACGCGTTTCTCGCGGGCTTCGACTCGAGCTGGCGCGTGCGCTCGGTGCCGACCGTCCAGGGCGCGCGCAACGACTCGGCGTTTGGCGTCGCGATCGCGCCGGACAACAGCGCGGTCTGGGGCGGATCGTTCACCAACGGCGGCAACCTCGGGCTCGGCTTCGTCACGGGCATCGGCGGAGCCGACGGCTACATCGTCTACGTCGGTCCGTGACAGCCGTCGGGGTCACTGACTGACGAGCACGAGCTTGTCGGTTCGCGCGCGGAGCTCTTTGCAAAGCTCGGCCGAGAGCGGATTGCCGTCGAGGTTGATGCTCTCGAGCGATCGGAGCCTGTCGCTGTCGCACAGCAGCTTCGCGCCTTCGTCGCCGATGCGGTTGTGCGACAGGTCGAGGTGGCGAAGGCCCGTGAGCGTGCCCTGCGCGATCGCGCGAGCGCCTTCGTTGCCGATCGCGTTCGAGGACAAATCCACGGTGTGAAGCCAGGACCAGTGCGGCCCGTCGCCGAGCGTCACCGCGCCAAAGTCGCCCAGCCGGTTGTGCGGCAACGCGAGCGCAGACAACGTCGCGAGCGCGGCGCTGTCTGCGAGCGCGGCGACGCCGGCGACGGTGATCGACCCGCCGCTGATCTCGAGGGACGTCAACAGCTTGCACGCGGGATGTTGCGCGATCGCCGCGGCGATGTCGTTGCCGCCGCTGTTGCGCCCGGTTCGCTTGGAGGTGTCTGCCGAGGGCGCCTCGCAGAGCGCGAGCGAGCGCAACGGAGCGAAGTCTTCGAGCTCGATCACCGCCAGGACCTCGCCGACCCCGGACCACGGACCGACGAATCGAAGGCCGTTGCAGCGAAAACCCGCGCCAGCGACGGAGTCCTTCACGCGCTCTGCGCCCGTGCCCGGCGCGACCTCGAAGGTGTTGTCTGGCTCGCTCGACGCGTCGAGCGCCGCGAGGAGCTGCGCTGCATCGTCGAAGCGAAACGCTGGCGTCTTCTGCAAGCACCGACGCAAGATGGCTCGAAGCGCGGGCTCGATCTCCGCGAGCAGCGGCGGCGTCTCGCTCTGAACGGCGTGCATGATCGCGTACCAGGGTTGCTCCGGGCGATCGAAGGGGTTGTGCCCCGAGAGCGCCTCGTACATCGTGAGCCCGAGCGCCCAGATGTCCGCGCGCGCGTCGGCGGAGGCTGGCGTTCCGAAGGTCTCGGGAGACATGTACGCGGGCGTCCCGTGAAACCGGTCGTTGACCGTGATCCGCGCGTCACGCAGCTGCGCGATCCCGAAGTCGAGCACCTTCGGCAACGGCGGTCGCCCGAGCGCCGAGCGATCCACGAGAAACACATTGTCGGGCTTGATGTCCCGATGCACGACGCCGACGCTGTGCGCCACCGAGAGCGCGTGAACGACCGGTCGCATCAGCGCGACGAGCACGTCCGGCGCGAGGCGTTGCTCGGGCTGCTCGGCGAGGTAGTCCGCCAGCGTCTCGCCGCGCAAGAGCTCTTGCACGAGGTAGAGGTGCCCGTCGCTCTCGCCTGCGTCGATGATGTCCACCACGTTGGGGTGCGGCTGGCCATCGACACGGATGCGATTGGCCGCGAAGGCCTCGCGACGAAATCGTTCGACGAGCTCTGCCTGGTTGGTGTGTTCGCCGTGGAGGATCTTGATCGCGCAGGGCCGACCGACCACGACGTTGTTCGCGACGTACACCGCCGCGGTCCCTCCGAAGCCGAGCAGTGATTCGAGCTGGTATTTTCCCGAGAGCGTCACGCCGATGCGCGCGTCCGCGAGCTGCCTGAGGCGCTGGTACTCGTCGCGTTCAGTCACGGCGCCGAGCTTACAGCGGAGCCCTCGGCCGAGGGGAGAGCGTGGTTGCGCGCGACGCTCTTCTCTCCGACCACAAAGGGGCGGGCGGTCCAACAGCACGAGGGGCGCTGCGGCCGCGCCGCCATGGCCGCCGCCATGGCCGCCGCCATGGGCCTCCGCGCGGTTCGCAGGGTTTGTTGGGTGTTCTTCGCGGCACGCCCGGTGCGGTGCTCGCGATCCATGCAGCATCAACTCGCAGCGAACCAGCGTCTCTCCCAGCGAAGCGTGACCGTCCCTCGTCCGTCGGTGTTTCGGCGGGACGAGCTGCTCGAAGCGCGCTTCGTGCGGTACTCAGGAGGCATCAAGCTCTTTCGCTCGCTCGACGCAAAGTCGGTGCGAGCGCTCATCGACGAGGGATTTCTCAGGGCGACGAGCTGCGCCAACCCCGCGGCGCCGACCGCGGAGGTCCTCGCGCGGTTTCTCGATCGCTGGGCGCCCGCGGCGCGGGCTGGAGGGTATGCGCGCTGTCATCGCACCAGCGACGGGGCGGTCGTTCTCGATGTGCTCGAGCTCTCGATCGAGCTCGTTCCAGCGGCGGCGCGGGACAGGGCCTGGTGGGAGTTCTACGAGGTCGCGGTGAGCGCCGACGGGCAGGCAGAAGCGGATGGACGCATCGCCGCGTACTGGGAGTAGTCGCGAACGCTGCGTTGGAGAGCCGCTACGGTTGTCCCGGCACAGACGCCCGCGGATCGCAGCAGCGCGAGCAGCGGATCACAGCCGGCATGGCGCGATGCCCCCGACGCGCCGCTGCTCCCGCGTCGATCGCGTTCTCCCTGGATCGATCCGAGCGCCGTGGTTCTCCAAGCTCACGACCCTCTTGCTCAGCGACGCTGCGATCGGCGCCGAAGGGTTGCGTTCGCTCGCCGAGGGTGATCTCCACCCGCGCGGTCGGGCCGTTTATGGAGGCCGAGCTCCCCTCGTTCGAGCAAATCGTCGCTGAAATCAATGGAACGGCTGATGGTGTACTGATGGTGTATACTATTGGTATGCTCGACTCTGCGAGCGACGCGATGGAGGCGTCACGCCCATGCCGCTGCCACGATTTCACCGACTATCCGCGGAGCAACAAGCGCACATCATCGCGACCGCGCGAGCGCACATCGCCGAGCACGGCAACGCGGCTTCGTACAACCAGATCATCGCCGAAGCAGGCATCTCGAAGGCCAGCGCGTATCACTACTTCGACGGCAAGGCAGACCTCTTCGGGGAGGTTCGTCGCACGCTCGACAGCGAGCTCGCTGCGTTGCTCGGGCCGTGGAAGCACGCTCGGACGTCGGACGCGTTCTGGACGCGGCTCCGCGCGGAGAGCGCACGACTTCGAGCGCACTTCGCGGCGAACGAAGCAGATTTGCGCGTGCTCGCAGCGACGAGCGACCCCGGCGATGCCGCTGTCTTCGACTCGTGGTTCGGCGCGCTTCTCGACAACGGCGTCGAGCTCGGGATCGTTCGTGCGGACGTCGATCGATCGCTCGTTCGCGACGCAACCCGCGCGCTGTTCTCGGTCTTCGACCGGCGGGCCATCGCCGCGTTGCAGCGGAGCGACTTCTCTGAGGACCGCGACGAGCCCGAGGGCGCGTGGGAGTTGTTGCGCGCGCTGTGGATGCCGCCCGTCACGAGGCGAGGCGCGCGATGAAAGCGCCCGCATGGCTGCACGACGTGCTCGGCGAAGAGCCAGACGGCGCAGAGGTGACCGCGCTATTGGCGTTTGCGTCCGTCACAGCGACGATCACCCTCGCGCTCGCACAGCTCTCGGTCCCGGCCTGGCGCATCGTCGTCGCCTGGCTCGTGCTCGCAGACATCGCCGCGGGTTGCGTCGCGAACTTCACGCGATCGACGAGCGACTTCTACGCGACCCGTCCGCGCAATCGTTGGATGTTTATCGCCGCGCACGTCCATCTCCCGCTCTTCGCGTGGCTCGTCGACGGTTCAGCGTCGAGCGCGTGGAGCGTCGTGATCGTGTGGGCCTTCACGATCATCGCCGCCTCGGCGGTCAACCTGCTCGCGGGACGCGACAAACAGGTCCTCGTCGCGGGGCTGCTCTTGTCGGTCGGACTCGTGCTCGCGGCGGCGATGCCGCGCAGCGCGGTCCTTCGCGTCGCGAGCGTGCTGTTTCTCACGAAGGTCGCCTTCAGCTTCGCGGTCGATCACTATCGTCGGCCGGTCGCGCACGACGACAGCGTTCGCGCGCTCGATGCCCGCGAGCACGATGAAGCGGTGTCGATCGTCGCTCGAGCGTTCGCCGCAGACCCGCTCTTCGTCACGGTGTGCGGAGACGATCCGCGGCGCCGCGCGGCCCTCGCCAGCTTCTTGATCGATATGACCCGGCTCATGGGGGGCTCTGTGCGTGCGCGCTCATCGAGCGGGAGGCTCGTCGCGGTGTCGCTCGTCGATCGTCCAGCGGACGCTCGCGGCGGCGCGGCGAGGTATGTGCTCGTGTTCGCCAGGTTTGTTCCGACGCTGGTTTCGCTGGGATTCAGCGCGGTCAAGCGACTCAATGACTACTTCGTTGCCACGAGAGCGCTCGTCGCTGACGACAGCGCGTACCTCACGTTGCTCGCGGTCGATCCCGGCGCACAAGGGCGGGGCTTCGGCGCAGCCATGATCGACGACGCCCTCGCGCTCGCGCGCAACGAGCGAGCGGCTTCGCTCATGCTCGACACCGAGAACGAGCAGAACGTCACGCTCTACCAACGCTTCGGCTTCGTGTCCGTGAGGGATCTTTCGCTCGGCGCGATGCGCGTGTTCGTGATGACCCGCACGATCGACGAGCGATCGTCGCAGCGGTGAGCTGCGGTCCCTCAACGCGCGCGACGGATCGCCGCGAGGTCGAGCGCCGCTGCCAACGACTGCACCTGGTCTGCGCCCGCGGCGCCGGGGCCGTTGAGCTGCACGTCCACGAGCACGTCGTTGTCGAGCACGCATTGCAGCGTGGCGCGGTCGCCGTCGACCGTGATCGCCGCCGCGAGCCCCGCGAGCGTCGTGGCTCGCGAGCCCGCAGCGCGCTGGCGATCGGACGGTCCAGACGCGATGTTCGACCGCGCGATGCGCACGATGTCGCCGCGCGTGAGCATCACCTGCGCTCTGCCCGAGCTCGTCCGGTAGTTGCGCATCGCCATCGTCGCGCGCATTCCGAACATGTTCGTCGAGGTGCCGTTCGGCGGGTCGATGGCGGGCGCGTCTCCCAGTCTGTCAGGAAGAAAGCGCGCGAGCGCTGCGACCGCGGGCGGCAACGTCGGCGCCGGCTGCGGGCGTTGCGCCGCTGCCGCTTGCGCGCTGGCGATCGCCGCAGCGGAAGGCGGCTCGGCGATCTGCAGGTGGACGCGCGTGGTTCCGCGCTCGTGTTCGGCGGAGACCAACGCCAGTCGGCTCGTCGTTCGCTGGTCGAACAGCAAGAAGAACGCCTCGCTCGTCTCTCGCAGAACGACGCGCTGCGTATAGCCCAGCGGCGCCATCGATTGCGCGATGAACGCGCGCACGTCCGCGAGCGACCGCGTCGCTTCGTAGGACAGAGAGCCCGAGGTGCGCTCTTCGAGCGTGGCTCCCGCGATCGCGGGAACGTCCTCGAGCACCGCTCCGCACTCGGGCGGACGAACGTCGACCTGCGCCGCGACGCGCGCGGCCGTGTACTCCCACACGCGCTCGCCCGAAGCGTCGGACGCGCGCAACGAATAGCGCACGACCCACCCGCCGTTGACCGCCATCCAGATCGAGCCCTGCGCTCGCGCTGCGGACCGCGTGCGCAACGCGGACTGGTCGAAGTTGTATCGACGCGTAGCCTCTGTGCCGATCGACTCCGCGCCTGCTGCCGCGGCATCGCGCAGCGATGGCAGCAGTGACAGCGGAAGCGCAAACGGCTCCGCTGCCGCCTCTGCGCTGAGCGCTCCCGAGCACCGCTGGTCGCCGTCGCGCAGGTACACCGCGCGCCCCGTCCGCGCGACCATCGAGCGCACGGGCCTTCCGTCGGCGTCGACCGTCTCGAGCTCGTTGCGAATGTGCTCTGCGTCGAGGTGCAGTCGCGTGTGGACAGCGCGCGTCTCGCGGCCAGCCGTCGAGCGCGTCGTGACGACGAGGCGCTGCTGGTGCGGCCCGATCGAGTCCATCGCGCGCTGGGTTGCGCGCGTGTTGTCGAAGGCAAACGCGCCCGCTGCGCTCGTGGTGCCGGTCGTCGCGCGCCCTCCGCCTGCGCGCGCTTCGCGAAGCGATCGGATCTGTTCGCAGCCAGAACTCGAGGCGACGGTGATCGCGACGACGAGCAGCGCGCTCCGTGAATGCTTGCTAGTCATGGTGATCACCTCGGCGAAAGCGTGACGACCCCGGTCGCCGGTCCATACGCAAAGCTCATCGATCCGCCCCACGCGCCCAGCGTCAAGTCACGGAGCCCGAGGCGGTTGGCGTCCCCTCCCTGCCGCGAGATCTCGAGGGGCATGTTGAGCTGCATGCCGGGCGCGGTGCAGCGAAACACGAGCGGGGTGTCGATCGTGATCGGCCCGAAGTTCAGGCTGAAATCGACGTCGCCTTCGTTGATGGTTCCGGTGCTCTCGAAGGTGCCGTGCGCGGCGAGCGGGTCCATGCGACACGAGACGGGGCCCGCCCTGTTGCTCATGTCCGCGCGAGCCCACACCGTCCCGTCGCCCGCGAGCGAGCTCGCGGTGGTCCCGTCCGTCCCGGGGCGAACGCGGTTCAACGTTCCGCGCGCGACGAACACTTCTTCGATGCGAACTCCCTGCTGCTCGATCACCGCGCGACCCAGCACTTGGACCCGAAAGTCGCAATGCTGCTGGACGGTAAACGACCTGGTCGCGCTGCCCGTTCCGCGCACGGCGCGAACGGTGATGCTCGCCGGACCAGCCTGCGCCGCCCGAAACCGCGCCGTAAACACCTCGCTCGCGCCGGCGAGCCGCACGCGAGAGGGCGTGATCGTGCCGCCCGTCGCTTCGATCACAAACGTCTCTTGCCCCGCTGGAGGCTCGGGACGACGCTCCGGAGGCACCAGCGACGCGAGCTGGTCGGGGCTGTTCAGGTACGTCGCCGAGAACCGAACGACGACCTGGTCTCCGATACAGATGTTGCGCGCGAGGATCGGGACGAAGACAACTTGATATTGTGGGTCTTGGGGTCCCGCGCTCTGCGCGCCGGCGAGCCTCGCGAGCGACGCCGCGCCGACGACGGTGAGCGCCGCCGCGATCCCGCGGCGCGTGAGCTTTCGAGGGGCGTCGGAGTTTTCGTGGAGTGTTCGCACAACCCCCTACAACGCAACGGCCAGGCCAGCGGCCGCGCGCCTGGTCGATCGTCGAACTTGCGGGCCTCGAGGCAGCGCAGTTGGCGTTCGTCGATGGGACCACGGTCTTCGACGGGCGCCGCGTCGCCAGGAAAAACACAGACCATCGTCGAGAGGTCGGTCGCGCGGGGTCGCAGTTGCGATCGATCGATCGATCTCCATCGACGCTCGGTGCAACGTCCGATCAACCTGCAGCGCTTGCACCTCGTCGCTCGAATTGCACCCGCGCTCGATCGACGACAGCGGCGGCGCGGCAGCGAGCGCCGACAGCGTTGCGGCAGCGAGCGAGGATAGCGGGGGCGCGGCAGCGAGCGACGACAGCGGCGGCGCGGCAGCGAGCGCTGACAGCGGCGCGGCAGCGAGCGCTCATCATTCATCACTTGCCTCGAATGCGCTGGATTTTCAGCGGCGAGGCAGCGGACCCAATGAAAAGATGGGTGGCACGCACGGGGTTAACAAACCC
>LNEO01000375.1 GCA_001465015.1 Deltaproteobacteria bacterium Ga0077539
TCAGAGCGCGCCACACCGAACGACGAACACCTTCCCGGTTCGAGCCATCGAAGCGCTCTCGCTCTCTTCTCCCTCTTGGCCGTCCGCGCCCGCCGCATGCGCTGCCTTGCGGCGCATGGCCCGCGACGCTCCTGCGGCGCGCGCTGCCCCCGAATTCATTCGGGGGCAGACCCGCAGACCCTGAACGCACGCCCGCACACTCGCTGAGCTCCTGGGCAGACCCGCACACCCCGAACGCACGCACGATCCGCAATCACACCCTTTGCGTTGCGTCTCGACGCCGTCCACGCGCGTCGAAGCCTTGCCGTCGCGGGGAGGTCGGGCCCAGAATCATCGCATCATGCGCGGGCAACGGCTGACATTGGGCGTGCTGCTGCTATTCGGGTGCTCCGGCAGCGCCGCGGGCGACGGCGGGGCGTCGGACACGAGCCCTGTCGTCGATGGCGGCGAGATGCGCGACGCGGGCAACCCCTCCGACGCGGGGGCGTTCGACGCGGGTGCGTTCGACGCGGGTGCGTTCGACACGGGCGTTGCCAGTGATGCAGCGACGCCAGACGATGCGGGCGCGCCGCCGCTCGTCTGGTTCTCCGACTGGCGCACGGCGACGGGCGACAGTCAGCGCGCTCGGTACGACGGGACGCGCTGGAACGGGCAGCTCTGCAGCTCGCCCGTGCTCGACGTGGTGCCCGCTGCGGGACTGGGTTTTCCCACGGCAAACGCGCTGCGGGCCCGCTACCGGCGGCCGTCCGAGTGCCAGATGGTGCAGGTGACGAACCGGTGGAGCGCTCCGCCCGTTGGCGGGTCGCTTGTCCTGCGCTTCTACGTGCGCAACGATTTGCCCGAGGGCAGCCCGGTGGGAAACCCGCATCCGCTGCACCTCGGGCGGCCGGGCACGGCGGGCGCTGCGTACGCGCTCTGGTTCAACTTCGGTGCGCCGACCGGCGGGCGCGCGCGCATGGTGCTGCAGCTCGGCGGCGGCCCAGCGTATCCCGATCGATTCTGGAGCTTTGCCTTCGCCTCGGGCGTTGTGCACCGCGTCGAGGTGCGCGTTCGGCGGCTCACGATGACCACTGCGACCGTCGATCTGCGCGTCTTCGACTCGACCGGACGACTGCTCGGCGACAGCGCCAGCTGGAACAACGGAGAGACCGGCGCAAACCTCCGAACCCTCGCGCAATCAGCGCCGGTGTTTCCCGTGAACGATGATTCGTTCACGTTGGTCGAGGTGGGCAACAACGACCCCGGTGGCCTGCAAGAAGCCGCAGCCGACCGCTTCGTGACGTTCGGCGCCGTGGCCGTGCTGGTGAGCCCACGCAGCGACCTCTGGGCCGGGCCGTGGCCGCTCGGCGCCGAAGCGCTCCCCTAGGAGATGGAGGCGAAACCTCCCGTCGTGAAGCAGCGCTCTTCTCCAGGGCGCGTCGGCGACGGTCGACGCAGCGTGCTCGCGGCCTTCGCGCGGGAGGGTCGGAGCTTGGAGCCGCGCGACGGTCGAACGACGAGTGGGCGGAAGTCGAGGTGCTCGGGTACAACGCCGAGATTCGCCTCTCCGAGGATGTCTCCAGAACGCAGGCTCGCTCGATCCGCTTCGGTTTCAACCGGTGCAATGACGAGCGAGCGATGTCGACCGCCCGTGAACCGACTCCACGCGCGAGCTTCTGAAGCGCCTGGACGAAGACGCGTTGGGCGCCCATCGAGACGCGAAGGCCAGCGACGGGCTAGTCCGTCGCGCGAACCAGACGCGCAAGCTGGGCATACGTGCCGCGGATGGCGGTGAGCGTGGCGCCGCGGTCGCGGTCGAACGCGGCCCACTGCGGTGGGGTCGCCTCGTGCGGCAGCGTCGCGACGGTGATCCGCGTGTCGTTTTCCGTGAGCGAAATCAAGCGCGTGGTCACGTGCAGGGTCCGCGGCCAGTCGGGCATGAACGGGTTTGCGACGACGGCGCGAGACGCGTCGCAAAAGCTCTGAAGGCTCACGAGCACATCGGACTCGACGACGCTCACGAAGACTTGTTTGCACTCGACCAGGCTCCCGTCGGGGAGGCGCAAGACGTAGTGATGCGTGCCGCCAGGACGAAGGTCTAGAGACGAATCGACGAGGGTGGTGCCCTTGGGGACAAACCACTGAGCGAGCTGCGAGAGCTGCGTGTGCGCTGCCCACAAGCGCGCAGGAGTCGCTGAAAAATCCCTCGAAAAGTCGAGCGCGAGCGTCTCGCTCGGGTCGAGCGCGAGCGCGGCGAGGAGCGCGTCGAGCCGCGCGTCACGGGCGTCTTGCTCGACCTGCGTGCGCGCTTGGGCGAGCTGTCGATCGCGTTTGGCGACGCTGTTGTGCAGCGTGTGGGTTTGCAAGACCGTGTGCTCGCCCTGCGCCTCGAGGGTGAAGGTCTCGGTGACCTGCGCCTCGGGCATTCGGTCGAAGCGAAAGGTCCGAACGATGCGCTCGGGCGCGACGACTTCGATGAACTCACCAGAAAACGCGACCTCGGTTCCGTCCGGGAGGGACCAGACCCAGCGGTACGAACGGCCCTCGCGAGGGTCCATCTCGCACACGGCCCACGCGAGCTCTGGCGGCGCGAACCAGCGCTGCACGAGGGCGGGTCTGGTGAGCGCGTCGAAGACACGCTGCCGTGGCGCGTGAAACAACCGCGTGCACACCGTCGCCGGCGCGCGCTGGTCTGGTGCGGGCTCGATGGGCGAGTTCACGAGTCGTGCGCCCCTGCGCAATGGGTAGACGAAGGCATCACGTGCGCTCTCTTGGAGAGGTCCAGTAGAGCATCACTTCAGCCATGGCCACCACAACCAGCGCGGCCGCATCAGCCGCCCATCACGATGCGCGCGAGGCTGTCGCAGCGGTCGCCGCGCACGTTGGTCCGCGCGGCGGGCGCGCTCGAGAGCTCGAGGTACGGGTCGGTCGCCGCGTCGTAGACGGGCCACATCGGGCTTGCGGTCGAGAGCGAGCCGGTGGCGGCGAATCGAATCCACGACGTTTGAACGGCGTCGATCACGGCGCGGTCCGCGGGCGTGGGGCGGTAGCCGAGGAGGCCGTCGACCGTTCCGAACACGTAGCCGAGCTCGATCCCGTGATACGCGCCGAACGCGCTGAGCATCGGCGCGATGCGCGCGTCGTGCCGGTGCGTAAAGAAGTAGCGAAACGCCGGGACGCGCTGGCCCATGACGACCGCGCGCAGGTTGGCGCGCGCGGGGCACGTCCAGCGCGTGTCCGTGGTGAGCGCGACGAGGGCCTCGTGCGGCGATGCGAAGTTCGACGGCGCGTAGAGCGCGAGCGCCGCGCTCACCTGCGTCGGCGAGATCGCATACTGCGCGAGATACGGGCGCGCGAAGCGCTCGAAGTCTGCCTGGGTTTGCACCATCGCCGCGGGGGGAACCATGCGCGAGGTCTCCTCGCTGTTCGTCCCGTACACGATCGGAACTTGATTGTGTCTCCCCGCCCGAATTCGCTCGATCGGGCTCTCGGGCAGCACGTCGCCGTCGATCGCGGGGACGAAATCGCTGTTCGTGAGGCCCGTGACCGCTGGAGGAAGCGCCATCAGCAGCTCCGCCGGCGTCTTTGCGCGAAGACACGCGAGCGGGTCCATGGCGCTCGCGCAGGACGCCGCCGTGACGAGCCGCTGCGTCGCCGCGCGCGCCCCCGCTTGCGTGTTCGCGACGAGGCCGCCCGACTGGCTGAGCGCGCTCGAGAACAGCCCGGCGGCGCGCGGCGAGCTCACCAACAGCATGGTGTCGAGACCGCCAGCGGACTCTCCGAACACCATGACCTTCGACGGATCACCACCGAATCGACCGATGTTTCGCTGCACCCAGCGCAGCGCGAGGATCTGATCACGGATGCCTTGCGCGCCCGAGGGCTCCGTGGCGCTCTCGCGGTCGAGCGCTTCGGACGAGAGAAATCCGAGCGCTCCGAGTCGGTACTGAATCGTGACGACCACCGCGCCGCGACGAGCGAGCGAGCGACCGTCGTAGAAGCCGCGACCTTGCGTGGCGCTCGCGAGCACCTGCGCAGAGCCTTGATTGTTGCCACCGCCGTGGATGAAGAAGAGCACGGGAAGCGGCGTCGCCGGAGAAACAGTCGGCGCGTATACGTTGAGCGTGAGGCAATCTTCGTTGCCCACCGGGTTGCCGTCGTCGTTGACCTGCGGGCAGATCGCGCCGAAGCGCGTGGCGTCGCGGTCGTCGCTCCAGCACGCGTGCTCGACCGGAGCTCGAAATCGTCGGGCGCCGACGGGCGGCTCGGCGAACGGGATCCCCAAGAACACACGCACGTCCGTGTCGACCGTGCCTCGAACGCGCCCCTTGTCGGTCGCCACGATCGCGGGGTCCGTCGACGGCGCCACCACGCAGCGCCCGCCGTCGCTCGACGTCGCATCGGGCGCGACGTCTTCGAGCGACGCGTCACCGCCCATCGCGTCGTCGCCCATTGCATCGCCGCCCATCGCGTCGCCCACTGTCGCGGTGTCGACCGCCGAGTCGTTGGGCGGGCTCACCGGCGGGCTGCACGCGCTGAGCGCCGCGATCGCGACGATCGTCCATCTCGAGTTCATCGATTTACCTCTTGTGCGCGGAACAACGGCGGCCGCGCGCTGCTTCCTACGGGCGAATTCGGGGGTGCGACGATTTCTGTGGGACCGACGATTCGCCCATAGGACAGGGCCAGGGTCCGTCGTTTACTCGTCGCACGCCCTCGCGTCGCCTGCGGCGAGCGGGCGCGCCGCGTGATGCTGGACGACGATGATGTTCAACGAGCGAGCCAGGGAGATCGATCCGCGTTCGAGCGAATCGTGCGCGCCACGTACGGTCGCACGCTGCGCATCGCGCGACGCATCCTCGCCCACGAGGCGGACGCCAACGACGTCGTGCAAGAGGTGTACACGCGCGCGTTCGTCGCGCTTCGAGAGGGCCGCTTTCGAGGACGATCGTCGCAGCTGCAAGCGTGGCTCGATCGGATCGTCGTGCGCGCTTCGCTCGACGCGCTCCGTCAGCGCGTTCGAAGCGTTCGACGCGTGGACGATTCGCAGGACCCCGACGCGACCGGCGGCGCCGCTGCAGACCCCGCTCGAGCGATCGACGCGAAGCGCGCGATCGACGCGATCCGAGAGCTCGCGCCCGATCAGCGCGCAGCGTTCGTGCTCCGAGAGCTCGAGGGGCTCACGATCAAAGAGACGGCCGCGGCGCTCGAGACCACCGACGGCGCCGTCGAGCAACGGGTGCTGCGAGCGTGGGCATCGCTACGAAGGAGGCTTTCGTCGTGACCGATGAGGACATCCGCGCTGCGCTTCGCCTCGCGCTCGACGAGCCCGACGCGCCGTCTGCGCCCGACCTGGTCGCGCGCGCCGCGCTCTCGCGCGGCGAACGAGCGCTCGAAGGATCGGCGCGCGCGAGAAGCCTGTGGTGGCTGTGCGCGGCGGCGGCGCTCGTCGCGTTCGTGAGCGTGGGCATGGCGCGTCGCGAGCATCGCAGCGCTGCGCTCGTGACGGCGGAGGCGCTATGGAGTCTGTGAGCAAAGCGAGGATTTCCTCTGCGATCGCGGGCGTCGTCTTGTTCTTGCTCGGCGCGGTCACAGGCGGAGCGCTCGTGCGCGCGGGGCAACAGCGCTGGGTGCGCGAGCGCCTCGCGAGTGATCCGGCCGCCCTTCGGACAGAGCTCTTTCTGCGCGGGCTCGACGAGCGTCTGTCGCTCACGCGCGCGCAGCGCGTCCAAGCCCGCGCGCTGCTCGTGGCGCAGGCGCCGCAGTACCGCGAAGCGATCGCGCTCTCGAGGCCGCGGCTCGACGCGCTTCGTCGGCAGTTCGCGCGCGATTTCGACGTTCACCTCACGCCCGAGCAGCGCGTCGCGCTGCAAACGACGCTCGCCGAGCTCGACGCTCGCCGCTGAGCGCGACGTCGCAGTCCGTCGCGGATTCGCGGGATGCCTCGCGCGCTGCGATGCGCAACGGCCACCACTTCGAAGATCAAATCGTCCTCGTCTCTGCCGTGCAGCTCGATTCGAGGGCGCCGCGCTGGCAGTCCCGTCGTGATCGTGGCAGAGGTCCAGGCGTTGATGCGAATTGCAGTGATCGGTGGAGGCGCGAGCGGTCTTGCGGCGGCGTGGCTGCTCGACGGGGCGCACGAGGTCACGCTCTTCGAGCGCGCGCCGATGCTCGGCGGGCACGTTCGCACCGCGGGTGCCAACGTCGCGTGCGCCGCGCTCCCTTCGGGCGTGAAGCTCGACGCGGGCGTGATCGAGTTCGACCGCCGCACGTTTACCGCGTTTCACGCGTGGATGCGCGAGCTCGGCGTGCCGTGTCCAGACCTTCAGGACGGAGGATCGTCGAGCCTGTTACTCGCGGACGGACGGCATCTTCACAGTCCGCGCGCGATCGGGCGGCAACGCCAGGGCCCGGCAGATTCGCTTCTCGACGCGGCGCATTTGATCCCTGCCGCGCTGCGGAGGCGCAGGTTTCTGCGACGCGCTTCGCAGCTCGACGAGCGCGCGCTGGCCGAGATGCCCATCGAGCGACTTTTGTCTCACGATGACTTCTCGAAGTGGGTTCGCGCGCTGCTCATGTACGCGTACTCGATGCACTACGAAGAGGTCGCCTCGCTATCCGCCGCGATGGCAGTCCCGATGCTGCAGGATTTTCTGTCGGACAGTCTGTGGACGCACATGCCCGAGGGAGTGAGCTCCTACGTCGAGGCCGTTCGGCGATCGTTGCGCGCGAAGATCGTGCTCGACGCCGATGTTCGTGCGGTGCATCGCGGCGCGACCGGCGTCGCCGTGCTTCAGCGCGGACTCGACGCGCAACAATTCGACGCCGCGGTGATCGCGGTTCCGCCACACCGCGTGCTCGACCTGCTCGAAGACGCGACGGACGCAGAGCGAACGTGGTTCGCGGGCTACGAGGGAAGCGAGATCACCACGGTGCTTCACACGGACACGGCGATCTACGAGCGGCGCGGCGTGCGCGGGTTCACGGAGTTCGACTTGTTCGAGCGACCCGATCGAGGATACGGGTACAACGCGTATCTCAATCGATTGGCTGGGCTGAGCGAAGATGATCCGCCACATTATTCGCTGGCGTTCGACATGGACGGCGAGATCGACGCGGCGCGCGTGCTGCATCGCCAACGGCACGACGTGTCGAAGTACACCGACGTCGCGCTGCGCGCGCGGCAGTCGTTGATCGACGGCAACGGCGCGAACAGGACGTTCTTCGTCGGCGCGTATCTCGGCGATGGTTTGCACGAGGGCGCGGTGCGCTCGGCGATCGCGGCGTGCGAGAAGCTCGGAGGGCGAACGCTCACGCACGGCGCTCGAGAAGATCGTCGCCCGTAAGGTGGGTGTAGAGCCTGCAACCAGTCCAGATCGTCCCCGCGAATCCAGCGAATCCGGCGGTGGCGTTGCAGAAGTACAGCCCGTCGATCGAGCTGCCATAGTCCAGTCGATTGGGCCAGACGTACTCAGGGGTCATGGCTGAGCCGTACGAGTTTCCCATCGGCGCGCGCGCGTAGCGAGCGCTCGTGGTCGGGCTTCCGATGACCTTGAGCGCGAGGTGGGCGCGGATGTTGGGGACGTAGTCACGCTCGATGACGGCGAGCAGCGCGTCGAGCACGGCGCGCTTGGCGTCGCGGTAGGCCGACGGGTCGTTGAGCTTTGCTTCCATGAAGCGTCGGTGGCTCGCGACCGTGAGCAGCTCGAGGATCTGATGCCCTTCCGGCGCGGCGCCAGGGGCGTCGCTCACGAGCGTCGGAGTGCTCATGGCGAAGCTCGGCTGCGAGTAGTCGCCGCGCTCGTGCATGCGGTCG
The DNA here is from genome assembly GCA_001465015.1 of Deltaproteobacteria bacterium Ga0077539. Taxonomy (GTDB): domain Bacteria; phylum Myxococcota_A; class Polyangia; order Polyangiales. Next base: position 7,796 of record LNEO01000375.1, read on the forward strand.
AACGCTGCGTCCAAGTCCGATGACTCTGCATGAAACACGTTGAACGCGCCGAAGCCATGCTCGCGAAGATCGAGGTTCTTGACGGACAGGTACGCGACGAAGCTCGACGCGGAGTACTCGTAGTCGAGCCGCTCTCGGACGCGCGCAGAGAAGCGGTCGAGTCCGATGAGCGTCGCGGCCTCGCGCGGATCCATGTTGCAGATGACCGATCCGCCCATGAAGGTCTCGAAGCGTCCGGTGCCGACCCCGTTGGCGTCCAGCTCTTCGGCTTCGACGCCGCGCACGCGGTCCGACTCGATGATGAAGCGCGTCACGTTTCGCTGGGTGATCAGCGACCCGCCGGACGCGGTGATCACCGACACGAGCCCGTCGATCACCGCGTCGAAGTGCTGCTTGGGATAGTAGGCTCCGCGGGCGTAGCCGGCGAAGAGCTTGACCCACGCGAAGAACGAGAGCTTCGAGGGCGGGAGCATGAAGTCCGGCCACTGCAACGCGAGCAGCGCGCGCGCCTCTGCGGGCAGCGCGAAGCGGTCGAACACAGCGCCGAGCGTCGCGTTGCGGTAGCGAAGCAACCGCGTGTACCCGTGGCTGCCTGCGATCAAGTGCAGCTCGCGGGCCGAGCTCGGGATCGCTTCGAGCTCTTCGTCGGTCTTGCGCACCTCGTCGACGAAGTCTCTCAGCTCCCTGGCGTGCGCCGGAAAGAGCGCGACGATGCGCCTCGTGAGCTCCTCGAAGTCCCCTGGAATATCCAGGGAGAATCCAGGGATTCGCATGTGATCGTAGCCGCTCGGGTCGAGCTGGACGAACTCGATCTTGTCCGCGAGGCCGACGCGAGAGAGAAAGCGGTGGACCGTGCGTCCTTCACCGACGTTCCACACGTAGTGGAGCTGCGCGTTGAAGTGATGGCCGCCGAGCTCGAACGTGTGCGCGTACCCTCCGGGCTTGTCGTGCGCCTCGAGGACGAGCACGCGGTGTCCAGCGTGCGCTGCGAGGGCGGCGAACGAGAGCGCTGAGAGACCGCTGCCGACGACGACGAAGTCTGGTTGCACCATGCTCGATGCTACGCGTCGCGCTCAGCGAGCGCCTGCGAAGCTCCTTGGAATCTCGCGATTCCTGTGCGCGTCCTCGTCGCGTAACCCTTCGCTGCACGAAGCTCCGCAGGGACGCTCCGGGGCTGGTGCGCGCTCGTTCACGAGCCCGCGCGCCATCACCCGCTCGTCCTGAGCGCGTGCCTGCGTGTGACGGCTCTTGGCTTCGTTCTTGCGTCGCTTTCGGCGCGAACGCAACGCAAGAACGAAGCCAAGAACCATCAGCCGCAGCGCGCGGTCGCGCTACGATCGCGCGCAGCATGGAAGACGCCCTCGCCTTCGTGTCCTCGATCGCCGCGATGGCGGCGTTCGTCGCGTTCATCGCGTGGATCATCAACATGGCGAACCGCGAGATCGCCCAGCGCAACGCGGCGTGGATGGCGTTCGCTGCGCGGCATGGGTTCACGTTTGTTCCGACGAGCGGGCCCTGGTACGCGAAGAAGCCGGCGAGGATCGAGGGCAGAGTGGGCACCGTTCCGATCAACATCGACACGTACTTGGTCAGCAACGGAAAGACGTCGACGATGTACACGCGGCTCAGCAGCGCCGCGATGCAGCCGATGCCGCTCGACGCGCGCGTCTACAAAGAGACGATCTTCGGCGCGATCGGCGACCTGCTCGGCGCGCAGGACGTCACCGTTGGCGACGCGCAGTTCGACAAAGAGTGCGTCGTGAAAGCGACCCGCGAGGACCTCGTTCGCCAGTGGCTCCACCAACCGCTGCGCGCCGCGGTCATGGCGTTCTTCGTTGGCCCTCACGCGCGCAACGGGACGCTGCAGTACCGCCAGGGAGAAATCGTGCTCTCGTGGCTCGGCGGAGAGAAGCAAGACGAAGCCCTTTGCGCGGCGGTCTCGATCGCCGTCGAAGCCGCGGGCTTTCGCGGCGTCGAGCAGGGCGCGTTTCGGTAGCTCCGACGCGCATGGCCACGAACCGCGACCGACTGCCCCGCTGTGTGCGCCGACCTGATGACTGACTCGCAACACTGCGGCAGCGGTGATCGCGCGTGCGCCCCGACGGAGTCCTGCAACGCCGGGGCGTGCGCTCCCGACTCGTGCGCAGGGATCATCTGCGGCGTCAGCGACCCGTGCCATCTGCCGAACTTCTGCGATCGATCGACAGCCCAGTGCGCACCTGCCGGCACGGCGGTCGTCGCCAACGTCACCAGCCGATCGCCCGCTGTGGGACCGAGCGAGTGTGTCGGCACCGGGATGGCACCGGATTGCACGCGACAGCGATACACAAACCCGAGCAACGTTGCGTCGCAGCGCAACGGCGCTCGCGCTGCGGTGTCGAGCGGGTCCGGTTCGGCTCGCCCGGAGCGTCAAACCAGCAACGTCAACGACGGCTTCTACGGCAGCGGGTCGTCGTGGGACTCGAGTCGAACGGATGGGTGGGTGAAGATCGATCTGGGGCGGAGCATCGCGCTCGAGCGCATGACGTTCGGCCGGGATCGAACAGGCGCCCTGAAACGTCGCTGGCTGCGACGAGCCGGGCGCCTCCACCGCGGCGCGACCCGATCGCCGGCGAGCCGCGATCGTCGACCCAGCGCTGCCAGGCGGCGCTCTTCCGACCGAGCGACGAAGACGCTGCGGAGTGATGTCCTCACCAGCCCTGCGGACTCGAGTCCGCAGTCTCGCCAGCGTCGCGGGAGCTTCGCGCCGTTCGTCCGTTGGAACGCGAAGTGCTTCGGCTCGCGGCAATGAAACCGCCTGCAGATCATCGGACGAATCGCTCGCCACTCACGATCGTCACGATCGCCGCAGCCCTCGCCGCCCTCGCAGCCTGCGGGGGCCCGAGGCCCACGACCGAGGACAGCGGCTCCGCTCCGACCGACGTCGCGCCGTTCGACGATGCGTCGAACATCGATGCGAGCGCGTCACGAGACGCCGCAGCGTCGGACACGGGAGCGAGCGTCGATGGCGGCGTCGCGCAAGACACCGGCGTTGGGCGAGACACGGGCGTTGGGCGAGACGCCGCGAGCAGCGACGGCGGCGCGTGCGCGATCCCACCCGTGGCCATCACGCATGCGGGCGCGACGATCGCGCCGACGATCGTGCGCTTTCTCGATCAGGGGATGTACCCGAACAGCGTGTGCAACGACGGGACGCCAGCGGCGTTCTTCGTGCGTCGTGGCTCTGGGGATGCGTCGCGTCGGTGGGTGATCTACCTCGAGGGAGGAGGCGCGTGCTTGACCGCCGATGGTTGCGCGGCGCGCCCGCAAGAGTTGTCATCGACCGCGGGGATTCCGCGTATGGACGGGCAGACGGTGGCGCAGACATGGTTCGGAGTGCTGTCCTCGGACGCGGCGGTGAACCCGGACTTCTACGACGCCAACGTCGTGCTGTTGAACTACTGCTCGAGCGACCTGTGGTCCGGCGACGTCGGGGCGACCCCGGGAGCGCCCGCCGGCAACATTCGTCGCTTTCACTTTCGAGGAAAGCGCATCGTGCGCTCGGTCATCGCCGAGCTCATCCGGTCGCATGGCCTGAGCGACGCGCGCGAGGTGTTCTTCATGGGCTCGTCTGCGGGCGGCGCGGGGACGCTGGCGAACATCGACGAGACGCGGGCGACGCTCGCGTCGGTCCCGCGCTTCATCGGGATGACCGATGGCGCATTCGGCGTCGAGTACCCAGCTTATGACCCAGCGACCGGCCGCGAGAGCGCAGCGGGTCCCGTGCCGACGGGCCCCTCGATCACCGAGCGATTCACCGCGTGGAACCCGAGCGGCGACGCGAGCTGCGCCGCCCGCTTCGGCGCGATGAACATCGAGTGCAACATCGCCTCGCGCTTGCTCGCGACGGACGAGATCAGCACGCCGCTGTTGGTCGTAGACTCGCAGATGGACTCGAACCAGCTCGGAGACTTCGGCGTCAACAACCCTGCCAACGCGAGCATGCAGGCGTTTGCGCAAAGGTACGCGGCCGCGAAGCGTGCGGTGTTTCCCTCGCTGCGGCCTCAGTATGGGCTGTTCTCGCTCTTCTCCACCACGCACGTGCTGATCAACAAGCGCGACGCGTGGAGCTCGCGCGTCGGCGCGACGACGCTGCCCGCGGCGATCGGGCAATGGTACCGAGACCCCTGCGCGCGGACCGTGCGCGTGATCGACACTCCGTAGCACATACAATCAAAAGAAGAGCCGATCAGGGATCCGATCGAGCTCGGGTGAGTCGATGATCATCCAGGCGAGCCGCCGAACGGGGACGCGCGGCTCGTCCCAGCGGGCCGCACGGTGCGATCTCCGCTGGTTTCACAGGCGACGCGGCATCGTCGTTCGGCGCCATCGCGCCCCTCGAGTCGCCGTTTTGTATCATTGCAAACTCGGTCATTGCCGTTCAGACTGCTCCATGACCCGGCACCCATGGAAACCATCTACGACGGCGACGGCGACGTGGTCGTGTGCGAGGATCGGCACTACCCGATCCTGGTGAACACGTACTACGGGGCGGCCACTCAGCGCTCCGTTCGCCAGTATTTTCGCTGGCTCCACACGCAAGCAGAGCGCGGGTTGAAGGACGGTCTCGCGTTGGCGTTCGTGTCGGACGGCGGTCTGGCAGGAGTGCCTGACGCCGATACACGCAGGCTCATCGCAGAGCTCGCGACGGACCTCAACGCGAAGATCCCGCCGCAGCTGCGTTGGTACACAGTGATCGTCGTCGAGAGCCGGGTCGTGCGAGGGGTGCTCAACACGCTCAACTGGCTGCAAGGCGACCTGCAAATGGACTACGTCTCGTCGAGGGCAGACGCGTTTGCGCGCGCGCGCGAACACCTCTTGAAGCGAGGCATCGCCCTACCTTCGACAGTGGATTCCCTGACCACCACTCGGCCTCAGCGGCCCGCAGCGCGAGCCAACGTCGCGCGTCGGTGACGCGAGCAGCGGGTCGCCCGAAGATTCGACGGTGCCCCAAGACTCGATGCAGCTCGACGCAATGATTTCGGGCTCGCCGTCGACGACGCCCGAAGTGAGCTGCCCGATGGGGGAGACCGCCTGCTCGACGAGCGGCTCGACGGCGTGCGCCGATCTGCGAAGCGATCCGCTCAACTGCGGTGCCTGCGGAACCGTCTGTGAAATGGGCCAGGTCTGCGCGAGCGGCGCGTGCGCGTGTCCCGCGGGGCGCACCGCGTGCGTCGGCGCGTGCGTCGACGCGCAGACCGACACGAGCAGCTGCGGGATGTGCGGCCGCGCGTGCACGGCGATGGATCCTGCTCCGCTGGCGCGTGCAGCTCGGTGTGCGCTCGGGGAGCGACCTCGTGCGGAGGGATGTGCGTGAATCCGCAGATCGACCCGGCGCACTGCGGTAGCTGCGGAAACGCCTGCGGGACGGGTCGGAGCTGCGTGATGGGGCGGTGCGTTCCGCCGAACGACACGCGCATGACGGCCACCATGCTGATGCTCGCCGACGGCGAGACGAGGGTGATGGGAAACACCGCCGGCGCGACGCACGACGGCCCGAGCGTGAGCAGGTCATGCACTGGCGGCCCGGATGTCTGGCATCGATTCACGCTCGGCCGCGAGGAGCTCGTGTACTTCGACACCGCGGGATCGAGCTTCGATACGTCGCTGATCATCACAGACTCGACGGGTGCCGCCATCAGCGCGCAACCCTCCCTCGGGAGCCCGCAGCGAGGGCTCTGCAACGACGACAGCGCGTGCCCGATGACGGGAGGATTCACCAGCACCCGTCAGTCGCGGACCCGGCACGTACGATGTCGTCGTCGGCGGCTGCACAGGTGTGGCGTATGTGCTGCACGCGCAACACATGAGAATCGAGGCGGGCGCGACGTTCGCTGGGTACATCGCCCTGGCGTCGGCGGCGTCTCGGGCATCTACTCCCGTACGACGACAGCGGCGGCGCGGCAGCGAGCGGCGGCGCGGCAGCGAGCGGCGGCGCGGCAGCGAGCGGCCGCGCATAGTGCCTCGAAGGCGCCGGTTGCCGCGGTCACTCGGTCTATCTCGGCAGGCGTTCTCGCTCGCGCTCGAACTGAAGAGAAGAGCCGTTTGTGACCAAGACGTGTCCGTTTGCGAGAACACATTTCGCTCGACGCTGCTCGGCAGGTCAGATGCCTCAGTTCGAGCGCGAGCGAGAACGCCTGCTGAGCTAGCTCGAGCCCATTCGCCCATCGGGTCTGCGAGGCACAATGCGCGGCAGCTCGCTGCCGCGCCGCCGCTGTCGCTCGCTGCCGCGCCGCCGCTGCCCTCGCTCGCTGCCGCGCCGCCGCTGTCCTCGCTCGCTGCCGCTACTCGTCCATGCCGCGCCAGTCGAGCGCGTCGAGCGGGGCGAGCTCGAGCGCGTCGTCGTCGCCGAGCCAGCGCACGAATCCCTGGTGAAAATCCAAGGCGTCGTGCGCGATCGGCAGCTCGGTCCTGCGTCGCTCGCGGGTGTCGAGCAGGGTCGTCACCGGGCCTGATCGCGCGGCGAGCCACCGCCGGGTGGGGTCGAAGCGCACGAAGCTCGACTGGAGAAAGAGGTACGTATCGCGGAGGTCGGGGCCGAAGCCAGGCCGCCCGTTCCACCCGTGCGCGCGCGGGTCGTCGTCGGTGAAGATCGAGAGCTCGCCGTCGACCACCATCGCGAGAGAGGCTGGACGCGCGAAGGCGATCGCGGTGGGCTCGAAGGGAGCGAAGTTCCACCGCATGTCCGACCACTCGAGCAGCACGTCGCAGTCCCCGTCGGCGCGAGCGATCATCACCGCGCTCATCGGCTCACCGTAGGACCCGCCCTCGCTGTACGGCTGGCTCGTGACGTACGCGGTCGCCAACAGCGCGTCGTCGATGAAGCTCGCGAAGGTAAACGCCTCGAAGAAATCCAGCGTATCGAGCTCGCGCTCGGTGATCGATCCGTCCCCGGGCGCGCGGCGCAAGAGGCGATCGCGGTTGAAAACATGTGCTCCATCGGGGCTGACCGCGCACGGCTCCCCCTCGCGCAGCGGCCCCGCGGACCAGAGCGACACCACGTCGTCGTCGACGATCGAGACGCGACCGTCACCGTGCAGCACCGCGGCTCGGTCAGCGCGCACGGCGATCGATCGGGCGTCGGCGAACGAGCGGCGAACGGTCTGCCCCTGCGCTCGGCGAACGACCGTCCGTCCGTCGGGCGCAGCGCAGAACGATCCGTCACGAGCCACCGCCAGCATCCACTCGCACGATAGCGGATCGGCGACGCAGCGTCGCCGGCGAACCGATCGGCGCGATGCTCTCGTGATGGACCTTCGCAGAGCGCTCTTCGCCCTCGCGTCACGGCGTCTCGAAGGACCAGATCGATCGATCGCCGTCGAGCGCGATGTACGTGAGGCTGTCGTCGTCGCTGGTACCGACGAAGCCGACAACCGGCCGCTCCTGGGGCGTCTGCGCGAGTTCGATATGGTGAAGGAGGCTCGCGGTGTCGCGATCCCACACCTTGATGTCAGCGCGGCGCATTTTGTACTGCGCGGTGAGGATGCGGCCCCCGGTGCGCGAGAACACGATCGAGTGCAGGTGGCCCTCGCCGAGCTCGAGCGTGGCTCTGGCGGGCCACTTCTTGCCGACGTCGAACAGCTCGGCTGCGTACCGAATCGAGCGCCCTTCTTTCACCGACGAGCCGCACACGACGAGCGCGCTGTCCGGCGAGAACACGGGCGTGGGCGCGCCGAGCACGAGAACGCGCGAAGGCGAGAGGCTCCGCGACCGCGCACCGGTGGAGCGCTGCCAGATTTGCACCGCCTTCGAGCGCATCGCGACGGCGATCACCCACGCACCGTCGGGGCTGGTGGCCACACCCTCGAAGACAGCGTCCTTGCACTCTTCGAGGGGCGTCTCCTTTCGCGTCTCGAGGTCCACCGACTCGAGCTGCGTGGCGCTGTAGCGGCCGACCGCGGCGCTCGTCGCGGTTGCGAGCGCAAACACTCCTTCGTCTTGCAGCGCGAACCCCTGCTCGCGCCCGTCGATCCAGCGCACCTCTGTGGGCTCGCCGATCTCGCCACGGACGGCGAAACGCTGCCCGCACGGAGAGACGCTCACGCCGCGCAGAGCGCCTGACCCCGCAGCGATCGTGCGCTCGGCCGAGAGCCCCTCGGGTCCCGTGAGCGCCACGACGTCCACCGCTCGCTCGCCGCGCAGTCGCCCGAACTCCGTGGGCTCGACGTTCGAGAGGCGCGCGATCAGCGCCGCCGAGCGGCCCGGGATCATCGTCCCCGCTCCGATGCGAGCGCCCTCGGGGGCGGTGAAGGCGCGCACAGCGCGCGATCGATCCATGGTGTTCATGCGGACGTTGGCAGCCGGGATAGGACGGCCGGCGCCCGAGGGTCAATCACCGCCGAACGCTGCCGCTGACGAGCGCGGTCCCGATGACCATCAACGCCGCGATCAGCGCCACCCACTCGAGCATCGGCCCCATCGCCGCCGACGACCACGGGCTCGTGACGAGCGGGATCTCCAGGCGCTGCGGCGCCGTCGGATCCACGCGGTACGTGCGCTATTTGTAAGGCGCTTCGCTCATCGCGCGTCGGTCCGTGCGCTCGCGGTGGTGAGCTTCGCCAGCTCGTCTCGGGCCTCGGGGAGCGAGGTGCAGACGACCAACTTCACACCCACCGAGAAGCCCAACGTCGAGGCCGCCATACGCGCGGCGCCGTACTGAGTGACGAAGATCACGTGGGTGCCGCCGCTGGACTTGAAGGCGCGCCACCACTCGGCCCCGCTGGGGATCGCGCTCGCCTCGAAGCCACTCAAGTCCAACAGGTCGAAGAGCCACAGCGGCGTGCGCGACTGACCGAGAGTACGAAGAAACTCGTCGCGATGCTCGCTCACGAGGGCGCCGCTCGAGTAGCCCTCCATGCGCACGAAGATCGTCGATGGATTCTCTCGGCGCACCGTGATGGCGCCACGCTTGTTGCCTGCTGTCACGGCGCGAGAGCTTATCCTGAACAGGGAACCGGATTGGGGCGCGGCAGCCCTGGTATTCGTGAGGGAACAACGCGTACGCTCGCTCGCCTCACGGCCAGAGGTCGAGCCCCAATCCGGTTCCCTGCCAAGTGGGACGCCGGGGGCTATCGAGGGGCTGTCGGGGGAGATCGAAGACACCTGTTCGCGTGTCCGCCGTTTCAACGCTTCGGCGCGCCGCAGCGCGCTGGCGCGCCGAAGCCAGACGGAAGCAGCTCGCGTTCACCCCTCGATGCCGAACGATGAAGCGCAGTGAAAGTCCTGGCTTTCTGCGGATCTACTGCGAAGGCGACGAGCCTCGCGACGGGCAACCATTCTCAACAGCTTTGCCCTCCCATCACATGAAGAACCGTCACAATGAATGCACCTAGAGTTGTAGAACACGTGACCTTCCTTCTTCGATCCAACGCCCGAGGGCCCCAAGCATGAGCGCCGCTCCTCGCCTCGAAGAGCTCGCTCGCCTCGAACTGGTGGGCGACGGGGGCGTCACGCCGCGCCTCCACGCAGCGGCGGCGGCCATCGCAGTCGCGAGCCCCGACGAGCTTCAGCGCGCGTCGCTGCAGCGGCGGTTCGATCGAAGGTTCTTGCTCCCGCTCGAGGCCGCCGCGCCGCTGCTCGAGCTGATTCGCAACGACTACCACGTGGTGCTCGCAGGTGCGTCGCGCTTCGCGCAGTACGACACGAGGTACTTCGACACCCCAGACCTTCGCTTCTACCACGACCACCATCGTCGTCGCCGTCCGCGCGTGAAGGTGCGCGTTCGGCACTACATCGACAGGGCGCTCTCGATGCTCGAGCTCAAGCAGAAGACCGTGAAGGGCGACACGGTCGAGCACCGCTGGGATCGGGACGCCGACGCCCTCGCGTTGAGCCACGCCGAACAAGAGCTGGCGGCCTCCTCGATCGCGCCGATCGACACGCACGGGCCGCTCGTCACGCTGGTAGACCGAGGATTGCGATGAACAAGCGCCCCTTGTCCGCGGCAACCCTGTGCGCAGCGCTCGCGCTCCCGGCGTTTGGGCTCGCGCAGGTCCGCGTCGCGCCGAGGTTTACCGCGGAGCTCTCTCCGGTGCGAAGGCTCACGCTGAGCGTGTCCGAGCGCTACGTGTACGGCGCGCGCATCGCTTCGAGCGGCAGGGCGCAGACGTACATCGGCGCGGACTACGAACCCTTCAAGTGGCTGAGCTTCGGTCTCACGTACCGAATCTCTGGCGAGACGTATCGCGCGGCGTACTGGTCGTCGCACCGGATCACCGCGGACGCAGGGGTCGCGGGCTCGTGGCGCGGGTTCAAGCTCGCGTACCGACTGCGCTGGCAGAACCGATGGAGCCCGGACCGCACGGGATACGAGTTCGACTCGGCGCTGAGAAACCGCGTGTCGCTTCGGTATCGAACGCCACAGCCGGTCGATCTATCGGTGAGCGGCGAGCTGTTCTCGACGCTCGTGCCCGCGATGTTGCCCGCGAGCGCGTTTCGCTTCGAAGCAGAGATCACGGGGCATGTGGATCCTGTCTCGATCGCGTTTGGCTACCGATTTCACGGGCCGATCCAGGCTACCTCGCAGCACTACCACATGGTGATGGCCACCGTGACGTGGCGCTGGGAGGCTCCCCGGCGACGCGAGCGGTCCGAAGAGCGGCAGAACCGCCGCAACGAGCGTCGTCAACGGCGCGAGCGCGAGGGCGATCGAGAGCGCCCCGCGCAGTCGGCTCAGCCCGCGCAGGCGGCTCCGTCGGCTCAGGCCGCTCCATCGACGGCCGCGACACCACCCGCGCAGGAGTCCACGCGGTGAGCGCCTCGATCCTCCTCGTCGAAGACGACGTCCGCCTGGGCTCGCTGCGCCGCGAGTTTCTCTCGGCGCACGGCTACCAGGTGAGCCTCGTCGAGGACGGGCTCGAAGGGCTCGAGCTCGGGGCCGATGACTTCGTGACCAAGCCGGTCGACCCGAGGATCTTGCTCGCGCGCGTGCGCAGCGTGCTGCGTCGCGCGGTCAACAGCGACGCGGCCAGCAGCGGCGCGCCGTTGGTGGTGGCGAACCTCTCGCTCCATCAGAGCTCGCGCGTCGCGAAGGTCAACGGCGCGGCGGTCGAGCTGACGAGCACCGAGTGGGCGCTCCTGTGGTTGCTCGGGAGTATCCCGCGGGCAAGATCCGCTTTCGCACGAGCACCAACAGCGGGGACCTGGACGGCGTTCCCTAGCGCGGGCTGCTACGACTCGCACACGGGCAACGCCGCGGATTGGAACCACGTGCTCTCGGCGATCAAGAAGACGTGGGCGAGCGCGTGGACGTATCGGACCTTCGAAGAGCGCAGCTACTACGGGGTCGATCACCGTTCCGTCGGAATGGCGCTGCTGGTGCACTACACCTTCCCCGACGAAGAGGCGAACGGCGTCGCGGTGACGTCGAACATCTTCGAATGGACGTCGAGTTCAAGTTCGACGACGACGGCCGCGGAGGAGCACCGCGGCTGTGGGTCAAGCAAGCGCGCCCGTATCCGGGCCGCGGCAATTGACCGAGCGAACGCGGGGGCAGCGGGGCTCGAACATTGGCGGGCGAAGAGTGTGGCACGATCGCGCCCCTTGCGAAGAGCGAGACGGCGACCTAACTGTCCGCGCTCCCGTCGATCGCGCGGGTGGTACAGAGAAAGCGTACTTCGTAACTATAACGGTCCTAAGGTAGCGAGCGGCGAGAGATCGCCGTAAGTCAGCGCCGGTCGAGCGTCCGTGTCGCCTCACAGCGTCCACGGGTAGAGTCTCTGACGAGCAGAATCGAAGAGCGATCTTCGAGAGTGCAGGCGGCGCGTGCCAACGGCGCTGCGCGCGTGTTCGCGAGAGCGCGAGTGCAGCGAGCGGGCGGCTGCTCGACGGCGGCTTCGGTCGTCGCTGGGCGTTCGCGTTCTCGCTTCTTCCCCCGCGCGATTGACGGCGAAGCGCTGCGCTCGAGGAACGCTCGTCGCCGACCTCGAGACCGACGCGCTTGGGTTCGACGCAGCGATCGCTCCCCCTTCGCTTCGGCGCCGCCAGGCTCGACGCGGACGAACGTGCGCTCGCCGCCGGAGGTCTCCTTCGCGGAAGTCTTGGTGCTCGATCCCTGCGCGTCGTTACGTCAGCCCGGCTCGGCGCGCCTCGCCTGGGGTGACTCCGGTCCATCGCCGAAACGCCTTGTGAAACGACGCGACTTCTCCGTACCCGAGCAAAAACGCGACCTCTCCCAGCGGAAGGCTCTGGTCTCGGACATACGAGACCGCGAGATCGCGCCGAGTCTCCTCGAGCACATCTTTGAACGTCTGGTCTTCTTCTTCGAGCCGACGCGCCAGGGTCCGAGCGCTCGTCCCGAGGACGCGCGCGATCTCGTCGGCGGACGGGGCCGCGCCACGAAGGCGTTCGAGCAGGGCCTGGCGCGTCCTCGCGGCCCACGTCGTCGGATGCGCGAGGGCGCTGCGCAGCTGCTGCGCGTGACGCTCGACGAAGTAGTAGAGCGCCGGATCGCTCGAGCGAACAGGCAACGAAGCCACGGCGGGCTCGTAGTGCAGCGCTGTGTGATCCGCGCCGAAGCGAACCTCCGAGCGGATCAGCGTCGAGGGGTCGATCAAGTGCTCGGCGTGCGCGTTGGGAAGCTCAATGAGCTTCGGCGCCAGATCGCTTCCCGTCAGGATGCGAACCACCGTGGTGTTGAGCACGACGGTGCCCATGTTGAACAGCGCGTACCGCTGCAGCTCGTGCGGAACCCGAAAGCGCAGAACGAACGAGGCCGCGCTCGATCGCACGTCGAATTCGAACACCTCACCGATGACGGTTGCGTGCCGTTCGTACGCCGAGAACGCGCTCTGCACCGTGGGTGAGCTCGCGAGGACGTACCCGAGGACTCCGAGCGGCGCGAGCGAATCGAGCCCGAGGATGAGCCGCATCCCCTCCCACTGTCGCGGCTCGTCGGCGAGCTGCTCGAACATCCGGCGGTAGCACTCGATCGGCACACGTCCGTCCGGATCGGTCAGCGCGGACTCGGACACTCCCGCGGCTCGGGCGATCGCGGCGCCATCCAGGCCGACGACGGTGGCGAGCTCGACCACCGAGCGAGGCAGCGAAGACATGACGGTTCGGTTCTGCGTCACGACCGAAACGGTAGCGAATTGGCAGCAAATCTCAACGCGCTGTCGTCCGCGAACAATGCCGACCTTGGGCCGCGTCTCCAGAATCGCTGCCACAGAGGTAATGCGATGCAAACGATGATCAAACGAATGCTCTTCGGATCGATGCTTCAGGTGAGCAGCGCGGCCTGCGGGCCCGTGCAGGGTCCTTCGGACGAGGGGGACGCGAGCGCGCTTCGAGACGCGGCCTCCGACTCTTCCGACGCAGGGGCGTCGGATGGCGGCCAATCGCTGGACGACGGCGGGTCGGACGCGAGGCAGCCACCGTTGGATGCCGGTCGATCCCCGTCGGACTCGGGCGTTCCGATGAGCGATGGCGGCGACCCCTGCGCGCGCGGCGAAGTCTCTGTCGAGCGCTGGATCGGCGCTTCGGGCGGAACGCTCACGCTGTGCGACGCGAGCGTCTCGATCCAGCCCGGCGCGCTCTCGCAGAACTTTCTCTTTCGGTTCGTGCGAACAGGCAATGGGCCGCGCCCCGTAGGCCCCTTCGCGATCGACGGGTTCGTGTACCGACTCGAGTCGAACGCGCCACGACCAACGGTCACGCTCAGGTTGCCTCACGGCAGCGACAGCGCGGGCATCGACCTGTTCGAACACAAAGACGGAGTCGGCTGGGCTGCGCTCGGTCTCTGCGAGGTGCGCGACGGTTTCGCGACGCAAACCTACGTCGGTCTCGGCACGTTCGCGCTGCTGCACGACGTGCGGAACATCCCGACCTCGCCGCGCGGCCTCGGAACCGCATCGGTAAACGCACAGATCGGAGGACGCTCGAGGGTGTACCGCAGCGGCCCTGCCGGATACTCCGGCGTGAGCGCGCTGCCGAACGGCGCGAGGATCGTCACTTTCCAAGTCCATGCCGAGGACGGGAGCATCTTGCAGGTCGAAGTGCTCTCGGGGCCTGGAGAAGCAATGATGCCCTGGTCGGTCGCTCACCAGGACGCGAACGGCGCGGTGGAGTGGTGGACTCCAGCGTACGGCGAGCGGTTTCCGATGGACCTTACGATGGTGCCGTTGATCGACGGTTTGCAGGGACGGCTCGTGGGCTCGGTTCGTACCGAAGGGGGAGACGCCCTTCGCATCGACGCGCGCTTCGTCCTCACGCTCGTCGATTGGAAGGAGCTGCCCACCCGTGTCTGCGGTGCGCGGAGAGAAGCGATCGCGCTCTGATCGCCTGTCAGCGACCGGCGCGACCAGCAGCGTCCTCAGCGCTCGACGCGACGCCTTCGGGCTGCTCGACGCCGTCCGCCGTCTCCTTCGCTTCGATGCCAGGCTCGACCCGGACGAACGTGCGCTCGCCGCCGGAGGTCTCCTTCGCTGAAGCGCCGGCGCGCAGGTCATCCTTGGCGATGTCCGCGATGGCGTCGAGGGCCCGATGGAGTTCACCGCGGCGCGAGCGGGCGACGCCGACGTAGATCGCTCGCGTGACGAAGTAGAGCAGCGCGAGCGCCGACAGGACGCCCAAGACCGCGAGCAGCGGGCCAAAGGCTCTGCCCACGAAGATCGCGATCAGGGTGCTCGCGGCGAGACCGAGGCTCCCGAAGATCCCGCCGAAGATCCCGCCCGCGAGCTGGCCGTTGCGCTCGCTTCCGTGGATCACCGTGCGACCGTGGCGAGAGCGCACGGTGAACATCAGGTCACGCTGCGGCTGCGCTTGCGTGGGCTCGATGCTCCACGAGAGTGACTGTCCGACGATCGAGACCTGCCCGCTGCGACCGAAACGGCGACGGAGCTCTTCGACGATGAGCTCTCGGGTCTCTTCGACGATCTCGCCAGGGAGCTCACGAACGAGCTCGACCCGCAGCGGTGCGCCGAAGAAGGGCGACGCCTCGGGGCTGTTGGGCTCGGGCCCTCCCTTCAAGAACGCGACCTCTTTGCGCGCGTCGGACAGGTCTTTCTCCAGCGCTTCCACGCGCTCGCCGAGCGCCTCGCGGTCGTCTCGAAACACCATGCGAAGGGACTCTATCGCTTCGCCCGGACGAAGGGCATCGGTGGACTGACCATGGCGCAACCGCGGAAAACCAACGGGATCCTCTCGATCCTGCGGCGCTCGTCGAGGACGTGATCTGGAACGAGCGCGAGCCGTGGACGAAGAAGATCACCGCGATGTGGCCTGCGGTCGACTCGTTCGATGTCGAGCTGCGGCTGGACACGCCGCACCCTCGATCGCGCAGCGCGCAGCACCAAGCGCACGGTTCGCGCCAGCGAAGTGGCTCGCAGCGGACGAGTCGCTACCGAGCCAGACGCGAGAACAAGAGCAGCAACGAGGAAGCTCGGGATTCGCATCGAGTCGAAGAGGCAAGCAACAGCGGACCCGGCCCGTGAAGCGAAGCGCCCCGCGTTCGCATCGACGCGCGCTTCGTCCTCACGGTCGTCGAATGGAAGGAGCTGCCCACCCGTGTCTGCGATGCGCGGAGAGAAGCGATCGCGCTCTGATCGCCTCGACACGATGGCAGCAAGCGCTATGCGGGCGAATAGCCGCTCTTCTCGACAGCCCAGCGCCAGAGGCGCTCGCGCTCCTCGGGCGTATCCGAGCGCCTGGTCGAGGAGAGCCTGTGCAGCGGTCGCGCACGGCGATCGAGCCAGAAGAGACCGCTCTGCGTGAGCGGCGCGCCGTCGTCTACGGCCAACCAGACCAGCGTGTCGGCGCCGTCTCGAGGCGTGCGCAACAAGGGACCGACGAGGCGCCGAAACGTCGGGAGCGACCGCGCGACGCCCGGCGTATCCGCCCAGCCCGGATGCATCGCATGAACGAAGATCCGATCGGCTTCGAGCTTCTTTGCCCAGAGCTCGACGAGCGTGACCTGCGCGCGCTTGGCGCGCGCGTAGGCCGTTGTGCCGTCGTAGTCGTCCGCGCTCATCTCGAGTCGGTCGACCGAGAGAGGCTCGCTGTACATTCCTCCCGACGAGACCCACAGCACGCGCGACGGGGCCGCGGCCTTCAACGCAGGAAGCAAAAGCCCTGTCAGCAGAAAGGGCCCGACCACCTGGCTGGCGACGGTGAGCTCGATGCCTTCGGGGCTCGTCTGCCTCGCGTCATCGAGCGCCCCAGCGTTGTGAATCAACACGTGGATCGCAGGGTGCCGTCGCAGAAGGTCCGCCGCTGCGCGTCGCAAGGCCGCGAGGTCCCCTGTGTCCGCGACGACGAAGCTCACCCTCTCGTTGCCGCTCGACCGTCGCAGCTCGGCGCACGTCGCTTCGGCCTTCGCCTCGTTGCGCGCGATGATCTCGACGGTCGCGCCCATGCTGGCAAACGACCGGGCTGCCTCGAGTCCGAGGCCCGAGGTCCCCCCCGACATCACCACCACGCGATCGGTCATCGTTCGGCCTTCGAGCGCCGTCCAGTGCTCGAGCTTGCGACGGAGCGCAGAGCCCACGCGGGTGAAGCTGCCAAAGATGCTGAGCTCGAGCGCTGCGTCGACGCCATCGGCGAGCGAGCTCATCGGGTCACCGTCTTGCTCGCGAGCACTCGCTTCAGCCCGGCCGCGGCGCGATCTCCGATGCGTCGAAAGGCCACGCGCAAGAGCGGGTCGAACCCGCCGAGCGGCCCGTTGAGCCTCAGCGTGGCGTCGTACGTGACGATCGAACCGCTGCCTGACGGCTCGACCCTGATCTCGTCGACCGAGGTGAGAAACAGCGTGCGAGCGACGAGCAAGATGCGTCGCGGAGCATCGCACTCAGTGACCTCGTAGCGCATCACTGTCTTCGTGCCGGCTTGCACTGTGAGGTCGTACGCCGTTCCGACGCCCGCGCCCGTTCCGCTGACGCGGCGCACGCTCTTCACGCCTGGGTCCCACTCGACGAAGTGAGTCACGTCGGCCATGTACGAGAAGGCCTCCGCAGGAGGCAGCGGCGTGGTTGCCGATGTGACATAGCGAGCCATGGCAGCGATACCTTCAGGGTCGTGACCCGGTGAGAGCGCGCGTTGGTTGTGCGACGCGAGAAAGAGATCCGACGATCATCGACCAACTCTGCGCGCTTTCGACGCTCGTTGGAGTGATAGATGATCGCCGCGAGCCTCCGTTGCGGTCGCGCTCGATCGCCGGTCCGCTCGTCCGCGCGTCGACGGGCGGCTACCGGCGATACGCGCAGCGAAATCCCAGGTTCGAAAACGCTGCGCTCGGGTCGTTGTGCCCGCGATACCAGAGACCGTACCCCTGGCACGTACACTGAGCGCACCACCACGAGCCGCCGCGCGTCACGCGCTGCACGACGATGGCCGCGTCGCGCGAAGAAGCGTCGGTCGCGCTCGCATCGAAAGCGCCTGCGTCCCGCCCGGCGCCGGCGGCGCGCGCGTAGGTGTCCAGCTCGTAGGGGTCCGCGGTCCACTGCCACACGTTGCCCACGGGGTCGTAGAAGCCCCACGCGTTGGGGGCAAACGCGCGAACGGGCGAGACGTAGACGTAAGGATCGAGTCGATCGTTGCGCGCGTGAGACGCGCCTTGCCAGTAGTTCAACCGAGGGACGCCCGCGTCGTCTGTCGGAGAATTTCCCCACGGATAGCGCTCGCCAGCGCGACCTGCGCGCATGGCGTACTCCCACTGGGCCTCTGTGGGCAGCGCGCCCCCGCGCCAGGCGCAATACGCGTTGGCGTCGTGAAACGACACCATCACCACAGGCGCGTCGTCCGCGAGAAACTGTCGCGTGTCCGCGTTTTCGACGCTGAACGGTCGTCGCCAGTCACCGTCGAAAACGCGCTGCCACTCCCAGTCCCCGAAGCCTTCGAGCGACTCCATCGGCGTCGTCCGTCGCTCGGCGTCCGTTCGATAGCCCGTGGCCGCGACGAACCGCGCGAACTGCGCGCGCGTGACCAACGTTGCGTCCATGCAAAACGCCTCGACTCGCACGGTGTGTCGCGGCGTCTCGTCGCGACGCGGGCTGCGGTCGCGGCCGCGCTCGAGCACCCCCGAGGCGACGCACACCGGGCTCTCGGCCGCGGCGCCGACGACCGCGCGTGCATCGCTCGACGCGGGTGGGTTGCGGGCGTTCGAGTGCGCCTGCCCGTGCGCCCGCGCGCAGCTCGCGAGCAAACAGAGGATCAGCGCGCGCGGCGCGTCGCTCGGGCCGAGACGCATCGGCGAAGAGCGTAGCCGATCGCAGCGTGGTTGGTGAGGAGTCACGGGTCGGGTCTGCGAGCGAGGGCGCGCCGCGCAATGGTCACTGCCCATGACCGATCACAGCTTCGATGGACGCGTGGTGCTCGTGACGGGCGCTTCTCGAGATGCCTCCGCGCTCGTCCGCGGGCATCGATCCGTGTGCCGACCCGTTCGTATCCTTTGGAGTCGGGCGCGGACTGATACCATCGCAGAGAGAATGCAGCCTGGTTGGTGGATCATCGGCGTCGCGCTCCTGTGCGCGTGCAGGGCAACCCAACCCACAGTTCAGTCAGCGTCCCCTCGCCGCGCAGTCACGGACGTCGTGACGATGGACGCGAGCACGATGGACAGCGCGCCAGCAACACCACCGAGCTCGGTGTCTTGTCGCGACGCGACGACGCCGCTCGTCGTGAATCCGACGGACGACGCGGGACCGCCGCAGTTTCCAAACGCCGACGAGGACACGACTCCCGCAGTGCGCAACGCCTGCGCGGCCCTCGAGCGCGCCACCGCCGCGCGCATCGCTGGGATGCGACGGAGGGACCGCCGCTTCGCCGTAGACGAAGAACACGCAGACCTCGGGCGATGCCATCCCGCCGGCCGCGGCGCATGGTTTCTCGACATCGCCGAGTGGGAACTCCTCGAGTTCACGAGCTGCGACCCGTCGAACCGCGCGGATCGCCAATGGACCTACGCTGTTCGCTATCGACTCGGCTATATCGCTCCGGACGGTCGCATGATCCGCCAGCAAAACGACGTTCGCGACGTCTACCGGCGAGAGTGCGATCGAAAGTGGGAGCACGTCGAGCTCACGTTCGACTACGACGGCGACGGCGTCGCCGAGATCCTCCTGTCGACGGCGCGGGCTGGCACCGCGCGAACCGAGTTCTCGGCGGAGCTGCTGACGGTGCGAGGCGGAGCGATCGAAACCTACCGACCAGCAGGCGAGGCGATCTCAACTGGCGCGAACGTGACCGACGTCGACGGCGACCGCCGGCCCGACCTCATCGTGGCCGGTCCTTACGTGGGCGAGTGCGAAGGCTTCGAGTTTCAGCCCAGGTACTTCAGCGGAGTGTCTCTCGTATTGCACTCGCTGCCCGATGGACATTTCGACGGTAGGGACGCGGTCAGCCGCGCGTGGGTGCTGCGCCAGTGTGAATCGAGGACGCTTTCGCCCCCGCTGTCGAGCGAGTGCAGTGGCCTGACCATGGACATCGGGTGCGCTCGGTTCTTCGGGACCTCGGCCACAGGCGTTCGCGCGACGTTGCGAGCGGCCGCGCAGGGCTCTGCCGCGTCGGATCTGGTCGTCGGGGATGACTCCGACCCCTTCGTCACCCTCGCCCAGGCAGAGCCGCCCTTCGTGGTCCCGCGCTGCGCGACGAACGATGCTGGACAGTGAGCATTGGTCGTTGGACTCTTGGATCTTCGCGAATGATCGAAGGCGAGCCGCCGAAGCGAGAGGTGTGGCGGTGGCTCGCGGCCCGGCGGGAAGAGCACGAGAGCGTCGCGACGGAGACCTCGAAGCACAACGTCGCGCGCCTTCGAGTCGGCTCGCCGGTGCTCGTCGCGGTCAACCTCGCCCACGTCGCGCTCTTCGCGCTCGCGCCGGGAGAGATCGCTCAACGACACCCCCGCTGGCGCTTCGCGATCCTCGCGGGGCACGCGGTGATGGCCCTCGTGTCCGCGACGCTCGCGATCGCCTCGAACCGCGCGCACGCCCGCGGCGCGATGGGCGCCTGGCTCCCGATGTTCAGCGCGGCGACGGTGCTCGGCTTCGGAACGGCCCTGGCGACCGCCGATCAGTGGGTGACTCCGAACATCACCCCCATCGTGATCACCAGCGTCGGCGTGGCGACGATCTACCTCCTGCGCCCGGCGGCCGCGATGGCGCTCTACGCCCTCACCACGGTGGGCGCGATGGTGGCGCTCGGGTTCACCCAGCGAGACACCGCGCTCTTGCTCAGCAACCGCGTGAACGTGCTCACCGCCACGAGCGTCGGGTTTCTTCTCTCGATGATCCTGTTTCGCACACACACGCGGGCCACCCTGCTCGGGCGCGCCCTTCGCGCGAGCCAGATAGAGCTCGAGCGAAGACACGAAGAGCTCTCGACGCTCAACCGAGAGCTCGAGACCCGCATCGACCAGAAAGCGTCCGAGCTCGTCTCCAAAGCGGCGCAGGTCCAATCGCTCGCGGCGCAGCTGCAGCAGCGCGTGCAAGACCGCTCGAGAGAGCTCGCCGAAGCGCTCGCGAAGCTCGAGTCCGAGCAGCGCCCCTCGGTCGCGCCAGGGACCGAGCTCGGCGGGCGAGTCCGCCTGTTATCGCTGCTCGCCGAAGGAGGAATGGGATCGGTCTTCATCGGCGAAGACCTCGCCACGGGCGAGCGCGTCGCGGTGAAGATCATCCAGCACGAGGACAGCCTCGACGCCACGACGCTCCAGCGATTTCTCAGGGAGTCTCGCGCCGCCGCGCGCATCGAACACCCCGGCGTCGCGCGCACGCTGCACGTGGACGTCTCTGCCGGCGGCGTGCTCTTTCAAGTCCAAGAGCTCGTCGCGGGAGTCGCGCTCTCGAGGCTCCTCGGCAACCCGAACGCGCAACCCTGGCCGACCGCCGAGGTGATGCGCTTCGGCGAGGTCCTCGCGGATACGCTCCGCGTCGCACACGCCGCAGGCGTGGTCCACCGGGACATCAAGCCGGCCAACGTGATGATCACCCGTCACGCGCCGGGACTGAAGCTGCTCGACTTCGGCATCGCCAAGCTCTCGGAGGAGGACGCCCAGTTCACCGCGGCACACGAAATCATCGGGACCCCCGAGTACATGGCGCCCGAGCAGATCCTGTCGGCCGCGTCTGTCGACGACCGCACCGACGTGTACGCGCTCGGGCTGGTGCTCTATCGCCTGCTCGAGGGCCGCGGCCCCTTCGCCGCAAAGAGCGTAGGAGACTTCTTCACGGCGCACTCCGTCGAGCGGCCTCGCGCGATGTCCGCGGCGCTCCCCGAGGCGCTGCGCGCGATCGTGCTGCGGTGTCTGGCCAAGGACCCGCGCGTGCGCCCGTCGGCGTTCGAACTGACCACCGTGCTCGGGGGGCTGGCGAACGAGCTGCACGCGCCTCCCATGGAGTCCTGCGCGACCGAGTGGCTCTCGCGCGTGGCGCCGCCCACAGAGGACACGCTCGCGCAGAAATCAGGCCCCGACGCGGTCACCGCGGGCTCCCATCGATCTCGCGCGCACGATCGAAGCGCCTCCTCGTGATCGCTCGGGGCCGTCGCTCGTCGCAGCAGACGAAGTAGAGCGGCTCCGAAGCCGAGATGATTCCCGGTCGATTTCGCCGCCGTCGCCGTCGGGCACATCCACAGAGCCCACTACGGGAGCGTAAAGTCGCCTTGAGGAGGCTTTCCGCCACTCGCGTTGGTGTTGCGCAGAGACCAGACGTAGCTCGTCAGCGCGTCGATCGTCGGAGCCTCGAAGATCTGCGCCCAGCCGGGCATCCCTCGCGAAGGAACGCCATCAGCGATCACCGCGCGATAGTCCGCCGCTGCCATCGCTCGGGAGATCGACGCTCCGTCGGTCAGGTTTGGCCCGATGACTCCCTCGGCTCTGCGGCCGTGGCACACGGCGCATCGGCGGTCGAACTCGAGACGGCCGCGCTCGAGGTCTGCCACGCTCGGAGCGGACTCCGGGCGAGTTCCTGCGTCATCGCCCACCGAAGCTCCCCCTGCAGAGGACGCGCGAGGCGGAGCTGCGCTCGCACCGGCCGCGAATCGATTCTCTCGAGCGTCAGAGGCGCACGCTCCGATCGTGAGCGCGACGGCGATGGGGACCCAACGACGAACGGACGAGAACGATCTGCGGGACACACGACCTCCGAGCCGAGACGATACCACCGCAGCGCGCGCTCCATCGCGACCTCCCGTGGCTGCGACAGCACGCTCTCGATCACGCGCCGATCGAGCTCGCCTCGAGCGCCGCGAACTCCAAGTGACACCCCGCTGCGATGGCGTATGGATCCGGGACGCGCAGCGCGTCCGAGAGCACGCCGACCCGCACGGCGCCGCGGTAGCTCACCGTCGAGACGCCGACGCCGACGTGCCCTGCGACAGGAGCCCACACAATCAAATCAGTCAGCATTTTGCCAGCCAGATGCAGGCGAGACGCCGGGCCAGCGACGTTGGTGAGCCGCACGTTGGCCTCGCGGGTGAACACGTCGATTCCGAGCCGCTCGGCGTCCGGCCCCGCCGCGCCCATGAGCGCGAGGACCTCGAGAGAGACGATGGCCTCGGACGAGACCTTGAGGGCGTCCATCCGAGCCTTGACCGCGCGGAGGCGCGCGACCGGATCAGCGATGCCGACGAGCAGCGGGGCGAAGACGAGCCCGAAGTGGTTTCCCAGCGCTTCGACAGCGCCGAACCCCTGAAAGAACACAGGAACGAGCGCTCGCAGCTCGAGCTCGTCCACCGCGGCTCCGCACGCGATCAGGTAGCGGCGGGTCGCTCCCGCCGCGAGGGCCCGACGCCGGGCAGCGCGGACTCGACGACGCGCTGACGAAATCGCTTGTGCGCGAGCAATCTCGCGCGCACGAGCGCCTCGACCTCAGCGAACGGGAGCACCCCATCGAAGCGCAAGATCGTGGTGATCATCATGCGCTGAGCGTCGCTGTCCATGCGCAGCCACGCAGCGTCCACGCTCGCGAGTCGTTCTCCGTTCACCGGACAACAGTGTGCCTGTCGCACGCGGCGGGCCAACGAACCCGACGCGCGATCATTCGTGAGGCTCGAGATCGAAGGGGAAGTTCACGGTCACGATGCCTCGACCGTCGGGCGCGGCAAACTGCCAGGTGCGCACAGCGCGCGCCATGCAGCTCGCGACGCTTCGATCTTCCAGGTTCGTCTCGTGAACGGTCGAACCCAGCACCGTCCCGTTGCCGCCGATGATGAACCGCAACTCGACGCGACCGGTGAGGCGCGGGCGCGCGCGGAGCCCCGCTTCGTAGCAGAAGCGCAGCTGCGCGCTGTTGCGAACCGCAACGCGACGGACGCTCTCGGGCGGGAGCAATCCCGTCACGATCGGCGCCCTCGCGCGGACGCGGCCCGACGGTCGTGGAGGATACTGACAGCCCAACCTCGGAGGCGATTCGAAGCCGACGCGTGGACTCGTCGCGGTCGCACCGTACGAGCCGGCGCCGCTGCTCGACGTCGCAGACCCGCCCCAGCCAGCGCCGGTCGCGCCCAGTCCCACGGGAGTCCCGGTGAACGCCGAGCTTGGATCGGCGAAATTCGGGCTCGAATCGACGAGCGCGCCGAACGGCGCGGCGCTCGGCGCGGAGGATTCCAACGAACCGCCAGACCACGCGCGCCGAGGCCAGCGCTCGACCTTTCCCCGCGGTCGATCGATGAGCCATGGTCGCGGCTTGCGCTGACCAACCCGAGACTCGGGACCGAATCGATCCGAGCCGCGCGCGTCGATGGCCTGCTCGAGCCGCGCTGCGCGTCGCTGCGACTCCGAGCGCTCATCGGACCAGCGTTGTTGCCGCTCGATGAGCCCGCGCAGATGGTCCAGGCGATCCTCTTCGGTGCCCCGAGCCAGATCGCCGCCGTCGTTGGCCATCGCGGCGCGCGTCGCGAAGAACAAGCCGAACACCAACACGAGCGACGCGAGCAACGCGCCGTTCCACGCGTAGTCTCGCGTGGGCGCGACGTACGTGCGGCGCGCGCGCGCCACGCGCTTCGCACGTACCGTGAACCCGCCAGCCTGCATGGTGTAGCGACCGTCCGAGCGCAGCTCGACCTCGTACGCGCCTGCAACGGCGGCGGACGGTCGCGCGATTCCCTCGGCGATCAGCGCGTCGAGGGGCCTTTCGACGCCGTCGAACTCGAGCGATGCGCTCGCGCCCGGAGACACCACGAAGTACTGCGCCTTGCCGCGACGCTCGACGACCGCGCACTCGGGCAGCGCTCCCAACACCTCCGGACCCGCGACGAAGCCCGAGATCATCCGCTTCGGACGCTTGCTCCAGAGGACGAACGACTCGTCGCGCTCGACGTGCGCGACGTGAAGGAGCGTGTTGTTCCACGCGATCGAGAGCTCGATCACGGACGAGGCGTCTGCTTCGAGATCCTTCGAATCGACCGCCGATCGCGCTTCGAGGAGATCCAGATCGCCGATGACCGAGCGTCGCGCGGACTCCGGCGTCTCGCGATAGTGCGTCGGAACGATCGCTTCGGGCTCGGGCTCGGACGAAGCGACTTTCTTCGCGACGAACTCGACGGGTTCACCGAGGGAGATTCGGATCGTCGTCTGGCCGACGCGCAGCTGGTCGCCCGTGCAGAGCAGGCATCGCTCGACGGGCAAACCGTTGACGAACGTCGCGACCCCGAGGCTGACGAGACGGACTTCGTTGGCGGTCGTCTCGATCATGACGTGCTTCGCAGACAGCTCGTCGTCGTCGATCCACAGGTGCGTCGCGCCATCGCGGCCGAGCACGACGAAGGGCTCCGCGACGATCTCCGAGCGGACCAGCGCGCCGCCTTTGAAGACATCGAACGTGATCGGGATGACCCAGGTGTGCTCCATTGGATTGGCTCGTGTGCGCTAGCGATTGATTGCGAGCCCCGCGCGGCCGTGCTGTCAGGCCACCGCTGAGCGATCTGTGGGGCCGAGACAGCGCGAGGGCGCGTTTGTTCTAAAGAAACACGCGCCCCCCTCGGGATCGATCGCCCGTCCCTGCGCGACAGCGGCTCCGCCTTCCGTTGGCTCCGCGCGGGCTTGGTTTCTCGGGATATTTCCCCAGAAGTTGCTCGTTGCGCGCAGCCCTTCCAACGGGGCGTCGCGCGATGCGCTCAGCAGGGAACCGGATTTCGGTTCAAAAATGCACATCCGCAGGAAAATCAGTAGCGGCGTCAACACCCAAGCGGCAACACGCTCGCCTCACGGC
>LNEO01000376.1 GCA_001465015.1 Deltaproteobacteria bacterium Ga0077539
TCATCGCCCGAAACGCGCATCGCTTCGGCGGCCGGTCGCTTCGACCGTGACGCCCCGCCGCACACGGCGCCCATGCGCATGCACTTGTTGCATGCGCACGAGTGTGCCGATCGCGTTCTCCCTGGATTCTCCCACGCAAAACTTGGGCAACGTCGCTCGTGACCAACGGAATGATCGTCGGCTGGTACGCGCGAACGCAGACCGTGCCGCTCGCATGGCCCGTCACGGGGCTGCCCTGGTGGACGCCGCACGGCGCGGGCCTGTCAGTGGGCGCGACGCTCTGAGCGAGGATTTTCGCTACGAGCGCTGAACGCGATCCGACGCAGCCTCGTCGCCGGCCGCGGTCTGTGCGACGTGCTCGCTGTCGGCCATCGCCGCGACGGCTTCGTACGCATCGACCCGCACTCCCGTCGTCACTTCGGGGTTCGCGTTGTGCGCGTCGATGGCGTCCGCGGCGCGGTCGAGATAGCGCGCGTGCACGAGGGACATCAGCGCGTACAACAGCACCGGGCCGCCGAGCAGCAAGGCGTCGGTCGCGCCGCGGCTGCGAAAGCCACCGTTGCCAAAGGTCGACACGGCCATCCCGACGGTCGTGACGGCAATGACGAGGGCGTTGAGCACCCGCGCGAACGTCGCGGCCGATCGCGCTTTGGGCGCCGCTTCGGGAGCGCCGCGCAGCAGCGGCTTGCCCAGAAAGAACAGCTGCCAGGCGAGGATCAAGCCGGGGATCGACACGACGCCGACGACGACGATCAACCCCAAGAGCCCCAGCGCAAGCCCGGGGAGAAACATCTGCCCCAGCGCCCAGGAGCCGATCGCCGCGACGAGCACTTCTTTGGGCGGGCCCTTGTCGCTGAACGTCGGCGCGACGCCCTCGCGGTACTGACCGGAGGCGACGAGCTGCGTTCCCGTTCGGCGCGGCGGCCAGAGCGCGTCGGCTTCTTTGCGAAAGAAGAACCACGCCGCCGTCGGGATCACCGAGCAGAGCAGCATGAACGCCACGAGACCGCCGGCCAGCTGGAACATTGGGCGAATGGGACCTTTCAGTGCGCCGCAGGCGGTGGATTTTCGCCGGGCGGCGTCGGTTTGAACAGCGGACCAGGAATCGTGAACACCGGACGCCCCGCCGCCGTGTTCACGAGGATCGCGAACGCGAGGTACAGGGCGATGAGCGCCAGCGCGATGGTGGCGACTGCGATCGGCATCGCGAACGCTTGTGACTTTGTCAGCTCTTTCAAGATCCGACACCCGAACAAGATGTCGATGTCGAGCAAGAACACGAACAACAGCTTCGAATAGAAGCCGAACGCGAAGGTCAGCACCACGAAGATGATCGAGAAGCACAGGTCGATGCTGAGCACGACGTGCGGGTCCGGGGCTCGCCCCTCGGCCATGTTTGCGAGCACGTGCCAGTTGATCACCCAGTTGAACGCAAACGTGGTGAAGAGCGTTCCACCCAAGAGGTTCTTGTTCACGAGGGCCATCATTCCCGCGAGAAACTGACAGCCTCCGCCGAAGAGCAGGCAGTACATCGCCGCGGTGCGAAACGCCGCTGCGCCGCTCGCCTTGCCGAGCGCGATCGGCAAGAGCGCGGCGCATCCGACCGCGAGGCCGAGCAATCCGAGGGGCGTGGGTTCGGCGAATACGGGCTGCGGTGCGGCGGCGGGGGTGCTGTTCTGCGTCATACGTCAGTCGTCCTTGGTGGGCCTCGAGCACAATAGTCGAGGGCGACGAAGCTACCTCAGGTCGACGCCCGCTCGCCGTCGCGCGTCGTGGGGGCTACAGTTCGCGCGCCGTTCGTGCGTTCGCTCGCCTCGTCCGTGTTCTTTTCGCTGCTGCTTTTGTTGCTGGTCGTGTGCGTCGAAGCGGTCGTGCGAGCCATCGCTCCCAAGCCCTTCGAGCGAGCCCGGTCGCGTTGGACGGTTCGAGCGGTCATCACGGTGGTGTCCGTGGGCGTGCTGGCGTTCGAGAGCTTCGCGCGAAGCCGCGCGCCTGCGGGGGGAGGCCTCTACCGCGTTCCGATCGCGATCATTCGAAGCGTAGTCGTGATCGTGTGGGTCTCGGCTGTGCTCGTCACGCTGTGGCACGCGCTCGCCGAGCTCGTCGCGCTCCTGTCGGGCGTCGTCCGGGCGTGGCGCGCTACGGGCGAGCCCGCCGAGCCGCCCGTGGCACCGGTGGCACCGGCGGCACCGGCGCAGCCAGCGGTCGCGAGGCAGTCCGTCGCGCCCGCCGCGAACGAGCCGCAGATCGACCGACGCAGCGCGATCGTCCGCGCCGTCGATGGGGCCATCATCACGGGGGTGTCCGCGTCGATCGGCTACGGACTCATCAAGGGGCGCGGGGATTTTCGTGTGCGTGAAATCGAGGTGCGGCTGCCCAAGCTCCCGCGCGCGCTCGACGGCTACACGATCGTGCAGCTCACGGACCTGCACGTCGGGGTGTTCACGGGGCCCGAGGATTTTCAGCCGATGCTCGAGCGCACGCGGGCGCTGCGGCCGGACGCGATCGTGCTGACGGGGGACCTGCTCGATCAGCACCCGAGGCACGTTCCCGACGCGCTGAGGATGTTCGCGGCGCTGTCGGCGCTCTCGGCGCGGGACGGCGTCTTCGGGATCCTCGGCAACCACGATTACTACACGGACTACCGCGCGGTGCTCTCGGCGCTCGAGCGCGCGGGCGTTCGCGCGCTGGTCAACGAGCACGCGGTGCTTCGCGCGGGCGACGGCGGGGGCTTCGTGCTCGCGGGCGTCGACGACGTGTGGGCGGGGCGATCGGTTCGGGGACGAGCGATGGACATTCGTCGCGCGCTCGAGGGTGCGCCGAGCGACAAAGCGAGGGTGCTGCTCGCGCACAACCCGCAGGCGTTCGGGGCGGCGCGCGGTCGCGTGGACCTGCAGCTCTCGGGGCACACGCACGGAGGGCAGATCAACCCGGCCTCGATCGTGTCGCTTGGCCTCGAGTACGTATCGGGAACCTACCGCTCCCGAGGGAGCACGCTCTTTGTGTGCAACGGGCTCGGGTTCACCGGCGCTCCCGTGCGGCTCGCGGCGCCGCCGGAAATCGCGAAGATCGTGCTGGTGGCGGGGTGAGCGGCGAGTGAGCGCAGCGGGCGGCGAGTGAGCGAAGC
>LNEO01000377.1 GCA_001465015.1 Deltaproteobacteria bacterium Ga0077539
AACTGAGGCATCTGACCAGCGGCGTGGTGTCGATCCGAACGGGGTCTGTCGAGGTGTGCGCGTCGTTCATCCGCGGCTCTTCTCTTCAGTTCGAGCGCGAGCGAGAACGCCTGCCGAGATAGACCGAGTGACCGCGTCAACCGGCGTCTTCGAGGCACAATGCGCGGCAGCTCGCTGCCGCGCCGAGGCTGACGTCGCTCGCTGCCGCGCCGAGGCTGACGTTGTATGGGAGTAGATGCACCCATTGTAGATCGGCGAGCTCGGGTCTGCGTGATGCGTCAGCGATCCCATGATGCTGCTGACGTTGACGATCCGTCCTGCCTCGCTGAGCTGTCGCGCGGCTTCGAGGCCGATGCCCTTGTTCGCGCGAACACAGTACTGCCCGAGAAAACGGCGGCGAACGCACGGTGCGGCGCGGTGGTGCGAGCGCGGCGCGGCGGCAGCGGGCCGAGGACGGCGACGAGGCAACGGGCGATCGGGTCGCCCCCACGGACGCATGCTCGACTGAGCGGCGTTGAGTGTCCTGTGCTCCTTGGTCCAAAATGGATCGTGATTTCTCTGACGGATCGTTGTCCGAAGGGCAGTTTGTTGATCGATGGCTCCTCAGTCGTTACGTGCTGCGTCGTTCGCTGCGGCATCGCTCGGCCCGCCGTCGCTCAGTGGTTGTAGGCGAATCTCGATCACCTGAAACTCCTGGTTGCAGCCGAGATCACGGTCTCTCGACGAACGAAACGTTCCCACGAACCGCTCGTAGCCAGCACGCTCGACCGTCACGACGAAGCTGCCGATGCACCCAGAGCGCACCGTGTACGATCCGCCGTGATAGAAACCAACGTCTCGCCCGATTTCGGCGGCGACGACGACGAGTGCGTCACCGACGTCGCGACCCGAAGCGGCGTCACGCACGTCGACACGAAGGCACGGGAAGTAGCCAGGACATACGGGGTGGATATCCATTGGAGCGGCGATGTCGGCAGCGTCGCTCGTGGAGTCATTGGTCGCGTCAGTGATCGCTTGGATGGGGATACACCCAGCAAGCACGAACGAACCAGCCAGCAGCAGGATTGCTCGATAAATCATGGCAGTCACTTTCGCGCCTAGAAGAAACGAGGAAAGATTGCGTCGATCACGCGGCCCATTGCCCTGCCGTCCGAACGAGGAAACAAGGCCGGTGCAACGAGCTGAGCACAGACCAGTCCAAGAGGGCACGCGTTGGCGCCGGGCACGCACGCGCGTGTACAAAATCCTGTGCCTTCTTCGCCTCGTTGTGTCGACGTCGGAGCACAGAACGCGAGGGTGCTGCCGCACTGCAGTTGGAGCGTGCCAGCGGGCGCATTCGGGTCGCATCGCCCGGTGCAGAATCCCTGCCGTGTTCGGCTGGCATCGCAGAGCAACGACTCGCAGGCCCAGTCGTTCGTGCAGGCGCGACCGGCGCTCTCTGTGAGCAACATGGTGCGTGGCGGACACGGGGCTTCGGGGCAGCGCCAGTAGGTGCCGTCGCAAGCACACGCGGCGCGCGGCCTCGTTCCGTTCCAGCAGGCAAAGGGCGCAATGGTGCACGTGCGCCCTTCGAGCCTCGACGGCGATCCATTTCGCTCGCTCCGTGATCGCTCTCGCGCGAATCGACGATGCCCGCATGATGTCCGGCCTCGATGTTTGCACGTCCGTCTCCGCGGTCCAACGCGACGTCATCGGCGATCATCCCGGCGTCGCTCGGAGCGATAGGACCCGCAACGCAGAATCACCTGTAAAAACATAGGCGAAAGCAACCTGAGCGACCTGCGCCGCGGTGGGACGCGCGTCCGTCAGCGTCGGGCCGCCGACGGCGAGGATGCGGGCGATCGCTTCGGCCACAGCTCGGGCGTGATCGACTCACCGCGGAGGAATGTTCTATCCTTCAACGTTGCCCTGGACGACGCGGAGGACTGCGCGTCATCGGTATGGAGATAGAATCCGGGCCACGGATGACCGACGAACACAGGCGTAGCGCCCGATGAGCGAGCCGGGGCGCGGGCTGCGTTCCGAGTGGGGGAAGAACCTCCACGATTTGCGTCCGCTGTACGCGGAGCGCATGCAGCTGCGGCGCGTCGGGCCACTCCCCGCGCCAGCAGAGCCCAAGGGGTTCACTGAGTACCTCTTCGATGACACTCCGCGCCTGATCGAGACGCGGACTCATCGCGGGAAAGCTCGCGTCGATCTCGAGCGCTACCGATACGGCTCCAACGGCATCGACGTCGAGCACGTCGCTGCGACGCCGGGTGTCCCCGTCACCCACAGCCGATACGAGCTCGCGGACGGGCACGTGGTGGCGTGGCGCTGGCAAACCCTCGCCGGCCTCGCAGAAGAGACGTACACGTACGAGGGCGATCGCGTCGCTTGCATCCGCACATCGGGGCCCAACGATCCACCGTAC
This sequence comes from Deltaproteobacteria bacterium Ga0077539, assembly GCA_001465015.1. Taxonomy (GTDB): domain Bacteria; phylum Myxococcota_A; class Polyangia; order Polyangiales. The sequence goes on from LNEO01000377.1 coordinate 2,414, forward strand.
GTCTTCCGCTGCGAGTGGGGACCGTCACGCGTCGAACGCATCAGCCGCGAGGAGGAGGGCACTGGGAACGTCGTCGAGGTGTTTCGCGCTCCACAGCCGAGCACGCAGAACGAGGTCGCAGCGCTCGAGGATCTGCTGTTTCGAACCATCGTCGAACATGTGCGTGCGTTCGCGGTGCAGAGCCCCGCGTATGCGCTGCTCGTGGTGGAGAACGGCGGCTACGACGCGGTTCCTCCCGAGCTCGCCATCGGTTTGGCGAGCGAGCGCGACGGGTGGTCCACCGACCCTCGGGCGCGCGAGCGCGCGTGGTCCCCCGAAGATCTGTCGCTCTTCGACGTGCGAACGTCTCATCTCGACGAAGCGGCCGTGCAAGCCGAGGCGCGCGCCTTTCGGGACCGCTTGCGCGCGACCGGCCAGCCCGAGCAAGCCCATAGTCTGAACCTTCGCGTCGCGAAACGTCTCAACGACCAGAGTGAACGCCTCGAGCTGCCGAAGACTCCCGACTTCGTGGTCGTCGTCGTGGGGCTCGACGGCGGCTTCGACCGATCGGAGCTCGATTCATACGTGCCCGCCGCGAAGCTCGAAGCCCTCCGGCGCGGGGGCTGGCTCTGAGCGCGGCGTTCTCAGTCGATGAGGGCCTGGTGCTCTTGTTGCCGAAGTTGTGTGAGGGAAAAGCCAAGCAGAACGCGATCGACACACTCATTCGCATGCAACAAGTGCATGCGCATGGGCGCCGAGTGCGGCGGGGCGTCTGCAGTCGAAGCGACCGGCCGCCGAAGCGATGCGCGTTTCGCGCGATGGGTTTGGTGAGCCCTTCTGCGGCGTCCAGGCGCTCTGGCCCGTGACGCCCCGCCGCACACGGCGCCCATGCGCATGCACTTGTTGCATGCGTATAAGTGCGCCGATCGCGTTCTCCCTGGATTCTCCCACACAGAACTAGGGTAACGATGAGCGCTCGCCTCCCGGCCGTGTGCGGAGCGCGTTCTTCGACGCGCTGCTCGTCCCGCTTTGCCTTGCCATTCCAACATCTTCCGTCGGGGCGTTGCGCGTCGCCAGGCTCGACCCCATCGAGTGACCGAGCGACGCACGACGGTCCGTGCGTCGCTGTGGCGTGGTTCACGCGTCGGTCGCGACGACGGTCGAACGTTCGGTGCGATCGCTCAGCGCGGCTGCGATCGACCGTTCGAGTTTGCGCGCTCGAGCGCTCTCAATCGATCGCGAACGCGGGTCTCGAGGGCGCGGTCGGGGCCTTCGAGCACGCACTGCCCGGCGCGAGACCTGCGTACCCTCAGCCCTTCGCGGAGGGCGAGCGGCCCTGCCGTGATCGCGCTCGCGGCGATGGACCGCACTCCGTCGGCGCCGTGCACGAGCACCACGCGGTCGCCCTCGATGCGGTCGATCACCGCGCGGCTGGGGCACGGGTCGACGATGTTCGCGGTCTTGGCGTGCGCCGAGACGAGTGAGATCAGGGCCGCCAGGATGGAGAGCGCCGCGTTCATGGCTCCTCCATTCGTGCATCACCGAGCAGCCCTGCATCCAGAAAGCTGAACGCCTTTCCTCGCGCGACGATCACGTGGTCGACCAGCGGGAGCCCGAGGATGCGCCCTGCGCGCGCGAGCTCATCGGTGATCGCGCGATCGGCTTCGCTGGGGGTCGGATCTCCGCTCGGGTGATTGTGAACGAGCACGACTCCGACCGCCGCTTCTCGGACCGCGAGCGCGAACACCTCGCGCACAGAGATCGCGCAGCCCGCGGGCGACCCGCGCGCGAGCATGCGCTCGGCCACGGGGCGTTGCTTCACGTCGAGCAGCACCGCCAGCACCACTTCGTCTGGGAGCTCCGCCACGCGGGCCTCGAGCGCGCGCTGCACATCGCGGCTGCTGCGCAGCGCGACGCCAGCCCGTAGAGGCTCGCTCGACGCTCTTCGCGACAGCTCCATCGCGGCCATGAAGCGCAGCGCCTTGCGCGCGCCGAGGTCCATCGCGAGTTCACCGAATCCGGCGCGCGCGAGGGACCGCGCGCCTCCGTAGGCTTCGAGCACGCGCGCTGCATAGCGAGAGGACGCCGCGTGCGAGCGTCCGTGCTCGAGCAAGACCCCGAGCAGCTCCGCTTCGGAGAGCGCTTCGGGGCCGTGGTTGCGAATGCGCGAGAGGGGCTCGTCCGCTCCCTCGCGCGCGGCAGTGTCGCCGGTGTCGTGGTCGATCATGGTCGTCGTGGTTGCTCCGGCGCGGGGAGGGTGCGCGGGGCGTTCCGACGAAAAGTGGGACGAATCTCAGGCATCGAGCAGGCAGGGGATGGCGGACCGCCATGGTGGAAGGTGGCGGCCGCCATGGCGGAGCGCTAAACCAAGACCGCGACGAGCGTCGTCGTTTTCTCGATCCGCGGTCTTGGTTCGACTTGATTTCGACCGCGCTGACCCGCTCGGGCATCATCGATGCCCGTCGCGGGCGCGGTATCGGCGAGGGCGCGCGGAGCGCAGCGACTTCAGCGCGCGGGTCGGCACGGGGCGAGCGATGGCGCAGCGAGAGAGAGGGAGAGGCTCGAGGCGCTTCGACGCGCTCTCGGGCGGTGACGCAATCGCAGCGCGTGGTTCGGGCCGCTCACGGAGCGCAGCAGCGGAAGCCGATGTTGTTGTTCGCCGTGTTGCGCGCAAGCGATTGCGTGTTCGTCGCGCACTCCACCGACGGGCGTACGTTGCCCATGACGCGGCACGTGTCCGAGGCGCCAGCGCTTCCGCTGCACGCGTCGATCCACTCGGCGGCGTTGGTGAGCAGCCCGTGGAGGCGAGGGTTGGCCGTGCTGCAGCACACGCGCGCGTTGACATCTTCGAGCGTGCCCGCGGGCGTGCTGCAGAGCTGCGCATCGAGCGCGGCGCCGTACGGAACGGGCGCGGTGTTGCGCTGCGTGCATGCTTGAAACCATTGGCTCGAGGTCGACGTGGCCTCTGCCTCGGCGAGCGGCGCAGGGCTCTCGACGCGACCGCAGAGCGTCTTTCCTGCCCAGCGACAATACGCCGCGGCGTCGCACCAATCGACGCCGACGACCGGCTGATTCGGCGCGGCCGCAGGCAACGTCGTGGGGACGAAGGTCGTGTTCCACGTGCACCTCGCGGGTTGTCCGGCGAGGCTCGGCATCGACGCGAGAAACGCCTGGTACTGAGCGTTGGTCACCTCGGTCGTGTCGATGCAGAACGGCCCTGTCGAGCCGTTGAGCAGCGCCATCGCAGGGCCTGGTCCCGTTGGACACGTGCGGTCTCCGGGCGCGGAGGCGCAGCAGATGGTGCTCGGGTCCGAGTCGCGCACACAGCCCGTGGGCGAAGTGCCGCCCGCAGTGCAGCGCGGGTTGGACGATCGCAGGTTGCTCACGCGATACGACGCGGGGTTGCCGGGCCGGCACGACCCGTCGGAGAGGACTGTCGTCGCGAGCACGGTTCCCGTGCAATTTGTGCCAGAGAACGCGACGACGTCGCCGGTGCAGCCGTCCGACCTGTACGCGCACGTGCAGCTGTTGCACGCGCGGGTGTCACTGCGGTTCTCGTAGAACACGCTGCGCTGCGCGTACTCCGCGGGGCACGTGTGGTCGCCGCGGCGAACGACGCAGGATCGGGGGGCCGGCGCGACGCGCGCGCGACACACGCTGCCCGCGCCGCATCCGCCCCCTTGTCGCGAGGTCACGCACACGCGCGCTTCGGACGTGGGCCCCGATGCAGCGGCGATGGTCGGCGTGGTCGTCGCAGTGCACGTTCCACGTTCGGCCAGAGCCGAGCGAAAGAGATATCCCGCCGAAGCAAACGTGCTGTTGTGGCAGCCCACGGGCAGCTCGGTCCCGCCAGGAGGGACGCCGGCAGGGCAGCTCGCGGCGTTGTACTCGTTCGCGCGCCCCGCGACCGCGCACATCGCCGAGCCCACGGCGTTTCTGCACGAACACGCGCAGCTCGCGCTCGCGCCAGCGCTGCCGATCGTTCCGAAGTACGCCTGCGTTTGTCCTGCGCCGCAGGGGGAGCTCGAGCCGAGCGCGCCTTGGTTGAGCGTTCCAGGCGCGCTCCAGTCGGTCGATTCGCAGCGCACTTGCGGCGTGCACGCAGGGTCCGCGCAGTCGACGAGCCCGTTGCCGTCGTTGTCGACGTTGTCGAGACACTCTCGTTCGACCGCAGCGTCCGCGACGACGTCCGTCGTCGAGCCTGCGTCGGCGTCGGACGCAGCGCCGTCTCCGGTCACGTCCGTGAGCGCTACATCGCTCGCTGTGTCCGCGGCGTCGGCGTCGTTCTGGGCCACGTCGTTCGCGGCTACGTCGCTTTCGGTCACGTCGCTTTCGGTCACGTCGCTCTGCGTGACGTCGCTCTGCGTGACGTCGTTCGGCGTGATGTCGCTCTGGACGATGTCACTTTGGACCACGTCGCGCGGCGCGACGTCGATGGGCTGAGCGTCGGGTGACGAACCGTCCGATGTGTCTGCTGGCGCGGGCGTGGCCGTGCACGCTTGTGCCAGCGAAAGCACAAGAAACGAGAGTCCGCGAAGTTTCGTTCTACGCATGTCGTGAGGTCTTCGAACGTTCGAGCTCATCCGCGATCAACTGGCGCGACATGGCCTTCGAAAGGGCAACGGCGACGCGCGGCCGACGATAGTTCATTCAACGACGGTCCGTCGATCACGTGTGAGCTGTGGGCGACCGGATTGCCCGTCGCCTCGCCGCGCTCGTCGCCTCGATCACGACGCGAGCGCGCGTTTCTGGAGGAAGTGTTCGCGCCGTAGCGCTGGGTCGATGAGCGCGCGTCGGAGGACTCACCCCCATAGGCGCCGAAAACTCTGTGACCCGCGGCGAAGCGAGGTCCCGGTCTACGTTGGCAGCAACGAGCAGAGCTGCTCCGAACCGCGAGCGGCCCTGCGCTGGCTCGCGTCGCAGTGGCGTCGATCGCGGCGACCGATCAGCGACCGCGCGCCGTCGGTTTGTCGCGGTCGCCCGACGGGATCAACACCTTCAACAGAGGATTGGCGAAGCGTCGCGCCAGCGTGATCGCGAAGAACGTCTCTTCGAGCCCCGGCAATGGCGCGATCTTGCGGAGCAGCCGAGCCTGGAGCTCGTCTCGCACCACGATGGTAGGGACCACCGCGAGTCCCATCCCTTCGCGAGCCAGAAGACGAAGCATCGCCATGTCGTCCACCTCCGCGGCGATGCGCGGGCGAACCCCCAGCCGCTCGACGAGCGCGTCGAACCCGGCGCGGATGCTGCTCTCGACTGTCGGAAGGATCAGCCGCTCGGCGCCGAGCAGCTCCTTGAGAGAGCGCCTCGTTCGGGTCTTGCTCGGCAGTCCCACCAGGCTCACGGGCTGCTCGGCGATCGCGTGCGCGACCCACGGCGTCGCGGCGTCTCTCGGCGGAGCGCTGTTGGCGAGCAGGACGTCGATCGAGTGGGCCTCGAGTCGACGGAGCATCTCGGGAAAAGAGCCCGAGCGAATCACGAGCTCGACGTCGTCGCGCCCGAAGAGCGGCCCCAAGAACGCGAGCTGAAAATTGCGCGACAGCGTCGCGAGCGAGCCGACTCGCAGCACCTGTCGCTGCTCTTCGCGCTGCTGCAACGCGCGCTCGAGCTCGTCGCCTCGCGCGAAGATCGCGTCGGCGTGGTCGAGCGCGACGCGCCCCGCTTCGGTGAGCACGAGCTGCTTGCCTCGACGCTCGAAGAGCGGGTGCCCGAGCTCGTCCTCGAGCTTGCGGAGCTGCATCGACACCGCGGACTGCGAGACGCGAAGCCTCGCCGCCGCGCGCGTGAGGTTCTCTTCGTGCGCGACGGCCCAGAAGTAACGGAGATGATGAAAGTTGAACACGTCGATCGTTCTACCGTATCGAACGACATGATCGATTCAATCGATTGGATCGAAATTGCTCCGCGGCGTACTCCACAACCCCACGCGAGGGAGGCGCTCGCGCGAAGCTCGCACACACCGCACACGCCCTGAGGAGACCCGATGAAGTACAAGCTCGACTCGAACGGCCGCAAACGCGTGACCCTCATCGCCGGCGACGGCATCGGACCCGAGGTCGCCAACGCGACGCGTCGCATCATCGAGGCCGCTGGCGTGGCCATCGCGTGGGAGGAGCGCGAAGCGGGCGCGGAGGTCTTCAAGCGCGGGTTGCCGAGCGGCGTTCCTCCAGAGACGATCGCGTCGATTCGCGACACGCGCGTGGCGCTCAAGGGGCCGCTCGAGACGCCCGTGGGCTTCGGCGAAAAGAGCGCCAACGTGACGCTCCGCAAGCTGTTCGAAACGTACGCCAACATTCGCCCTGTCCGCGAGCTGCCGGGCGTCAAGACGCCCTTCGCCGGGCGCGGCATCGACCTCGTCGTCGTCCGCGAGAACGTCGAGGACCTCTACGCCGGCATCGAGCACATGCAGACGCCGGGCGTCGCGCAGTGCCTCAAGCTCATGTCCAAGAAGGGCTGCGAGCGCATCGTCCGGCTCGCCTTCGAAGTGGCCGTCGCCGAGGGTCGCAAGAAGGTCCACTGCGCGACGAAGGCGAACATCATGAAGCTCACCGAGGGCTTGATGAAGCGCACGTTCGAGGCGGTCGCCAAGGAGTACCCGCAGATCGAGGCCAACCACATCATCATCGACAACTGCGCGCACCAGGCGGTTCGCACGCCCGAGCAGTTCGACGTGATCGTGACGTCCAACATGAACGGCGACATCCTGTCGGACCTCACCTCGGGCCTCATCGGCGGGCTCGGCTTCGCCCCTGGCGCCAACATCGGCGACGAGGTCGCCATCTTCGAGGCCGTCCACGGAAGCGCCCCGAAGTACGCAGGCAAGAACGTGATCAACCCGTCGGCCGTGTTGCTCTCGGGCACCATGATGCTTCGGCACCTCGACGAGTTCGCCGCGGCGCAGGCGATCGAGAACGCGCTCATCGTGACGCTCGAGCAGGGCGTCTACACCCGCGACGTGTCGCAGTCGGGAAGCGTCGGGACCACGGAGTTCACCGATCAGATCATCAAGAACCTCGGCAAGCGATCGGAGCGCTGGACGACGCGCGACCACAAGCCCCTCAACATCAAGCCCCTCGACGCGGCGCGCGACTACGTCCGCCCCAAGAGCAGGCGCACGATCGGCGCGGACGTGTTCGTCGAGTCTCCCGTCTCGCCCGAAGAGCTCGGCCCCAGCCTCGAGGCCGTCGCCGAGGGCGGCGCGCTCAGGCTCAAGATGATCTCCAACCGCGGGACGAAGGTCTACCCGACGACCGGCGGCATGACCGACTGCGTCGATCACTGGCGCTGCCGCTTCGTGCTGCGCGACGCCGCGGCCACCCTCGACGACGCGACCTTGCTCGCGCTCGTCACCAAGATCGCCTCGAAGCACCGATGGATGCACATCGAGAAGCTCGAGGAGTTCGACGGCGAGGCCGGCTACACGCGCGCCCAAGGCGAAGACTGAGCTCGCGCGACGCCCGCGAGAAACGCGGGGATGTACCGCTCCCTCGCGCTCGGCTCGGTGTGACCGCCGCCGTCGACGCGGATGAGCTCGACGGCGACGCGGCCTCCCACACGACGAACGCGCGTCGCCGTGCACCGGTCGTCCAGCGGTCCGTCGGGGATCGCTGCGGCTTCGGTCCTCGTCGACGCCGCGAGCCCGGCCCAGAGATCGACGCTGGCCTCGACCGAGAGCGTGGTTCCGCGCCCGCCGGTGTAGCGAAGGATGGGATCCATCACTCCGTTGATGAACAAGACGGGCATCGCCACGGTGGGCGCGGCGCACTCGCTCATCGCGGGCATCGCGGCGGCGATGGGCGCGACCGCTCGCACCAGCGTGGGGCGCTCGATCGCGAGGCGCAGCGAGAAGTGTCCTCCAGTATCCGTCGCGCGGCGTCCAGGCGTCACGTTGGGTTGGCCGACCTCGTGCACAGTCCAAGCGCACCATGACGAAGTCGTTGTCGTCGGTGTTCAGGATCTTTGTCGCGATGACCCTCGCTAGAATTTCCTCTGCGCAGACGTGTATGGTGCTCGTCCACCCGCGCGGCGCGTACACCGGTGCAAGCCCCCAAAAATGACCAAATTGGCGTCTGAGTCGGAGCGGCAGTTTGCAGGCGAAACCGCTTACGAGCGCGTAACTCGAAGCGCGCCTCGCTTGGCGCGCGTCGGTCACTCGAGCAGAGGCGAGAGTCGCTCCGAGAGACCTCCGTCGCTGTCGAAGCATCGAAGCTCGCCCGCGATCGTGGTGGCGCAGATCGTTCGCTGCCCGGCGCGCGCGAGCGATCGAACGCCCGTCGCGATCACGGGGTAGCCGCGCAGCACCGTCTCTGCGATGACGGTGTTGTCGGGGCGGAGCCAGGCGAAGAGCGAGTCGGCGAAGCGTCGGACCGCGACCATCTCACCGTCAGGGCCCTCGCGCGGCGCGACGTCGCCATCTTCTTCGAGCCGCCAACACACGCTGCGCCGACGGACCACCGCGCACCCAGCGCCCGTTGATCCGACGGCGATCGACTCGGCGCCCGCCGCGAACGAGACGCTGTACCGTCGCTCTCGACCGCGACGAACCTCGCGGCACGCGACCTCGCGGCTCGCCGTGATCACGCACACGTGCCCTCGCGCGGCGGACAGCTCGATCGCAGACGACAGCGACGGCGCGATCTGTCCTGGAAATTGCCACGCCGAACCGTCCTCTCGCACCCCGTACACAGCGTCTTCGGCGACCGCGATCGCGCGGGTGTTTTCGCTCGCCGTGACCGTCCACGGCTCGCCGCGCCGCGCAGCAAACCCGAGCCGCTCGCCGCCCCAGCACGAGACAGTCCCGCGCTGGAGCAGCGCGCACGAGACGCCTCGGTCCACCGCCACGTCCAACGCACCGCCAGCAACGCGTACCCAGCCTCGTGGGGTGCCGCGTTCGGGCACGACGCCGAGCTCGCCCCAGTTGTTCGAGCCCTCGCAGCCGACGACCCCGAAGGCGTCGACCACACAACGATGGCTGACGCCCGTCGACGACGCCCGGATCGCCGACGCAGGAACCCACCGCCGCGCCGGCCACGGGCTGCACACCAGCGCCTGGTACGCCACGACCGCCGCCGCGCACGCGAGCGCGCCCAGCGCTCGGCGCGGTCGCTCGGGCGGCGCCAGCGCTCGCCACAGCGTCGCGATCAGCGCGATCAACGGCGCCGCTCCGCTCACGCAGAGCGCGGCGGACAGCGTCGAGCGCGAGTCGAACTGCCACGCGAGCACCAGCGCGTGCTCGACGCACAGCAACGCCGCGAACACGACCGGCGACCAACGATCTCTCCGCGCGAGTCGCACGAAGAGACCCACCCACAGGCTGCAATAGACGATGGCGCACAGGACGAGCAGCGCGACGGTCACCGCGACCAGCGCCGTCACCACCGCGTTGAGCACGTCCACCGCGGCCTCGCATCCCGCGAGGTTCGCGGCCAGAACCAACAGCGACAGCGAAGACGCCCCGCGCCGCAGAGGATACCGGCTCACCTCGCCTCGATCGAAGCAAGTGCTCACGTCGTGCAGTATAGCGCTCGATTGCGACGAGCGCCTCGTCGACGGGCGAGGTGACGCTCCACCGAACGAGCGTTGCTGGCGTCGAGCGTCGAACGCGGTGAGCGACGGCCACGGGGAGCGGTCGTCACCAACTTGTGCGCGCCGTCGCACAACTGCGCGCTCGCCCTCGTGTGGCCCATCATCGTCGCCGTCGCTGCTCTGTCGGTGCTGGGATTTTTTCCGGTGGCTCTTCTGGCCGTTGAGCTCTCGTCGCAAGAGCGATCTCTCGAGCCGAGCCACACAGCTTCACTGGGGCGTGATCGGCACGTGCATGGGCAACGCCGACTCCACGCAGCTTCCCCCCCCCCGAAGAGGCGGCGCGGATTCTTTCGGACGGCTTCGCTGCAACGAATCTCGCGAAGCAAGGAGATCATCCGCGATGCGGCCTCGACCGAGCGAGAGGGGGAGAAGCTCGCGGCGTTGGCGTACAGTGCTCTCGCGGTGCGTCGTAGCGTCTGGGCTCTGCGATTGGTGTTGGCGTGCGGCGTCGTCGCGTGCGCTGTTCCCCCGAGAGATTCTGCTGGATTCTGCGCGGTCGATCGGCCGACGCGCCCGCCGGGTACGCCCCCGCCCACATGGCACCGCGACGTCGCGCCGATCGTGGACGCGTTTTGTGTGCGCTGTCACCGCGAGGGCGGGCTCTCGGGCGACTCGTTCGAGAGCTACGCGCGTGTCTTCGCAGCGCGTGAGTCCGTAGCCCGCTCGGTGCGTGCGCGTACCATGCCTCCCTACCTGGCCGCGCCGTGCTGCGCGCAGTACCGGCACTCGTGGGGGCTCTCGGACGCGCAGATCGCGACGATCCTCGACTGGGTCGATACAGGGGCGCCCGAGGGGTCGTCGTCGGACCGAGGCGCGCCGATTTCCGCGCCGACCGCTGGCCTCTCCCGCAGGGACGTATCGCTCGCGGTGACAGAGAGCTACGCGCCGAGCCCGCCGCGAGGCAGCACCGATGACGTGCGGTGCTTCGTGCTCGATTGGCCGCTCGCCGCGCGGTCGTTCGTGACCGGCGTCGAGATCGAGAGCAGCGAACGCTCGCTCTTGCATCACGTGGTCATCGCCTCGGTGACGGGAGAGGACGCAGATCGCGTCGCGCAACGCGACCGCGAGGAGCCCGGCCCGGGCTTCGCTTGCAACGACGGGGCGGGGTCGCTGCGAGGAGTCACGATCCTCGGCGGAGGGCTGCTCGGCGGAGACTTTCCTGAGGGGATCGGCATGGCCGTCGAGCCGCGGTCGAAGATCATCCTCAACATTCACTACAGCACCGTGACGGCGCGTGCAGGCGCGGTGGATCGGCCGTCGGTTCACTTTCGCACCGACGCCTCGGCGCGACCCGCGACGCCGCTGGCGCTGACCAACCCTGCGTGGATCGTCGGCGACGCGATGCGCGTGCGCGCTGGCGACCGAGACGCTGTGTACTTCTATCGCTATCGACCGCGCGTTTCGACGCGCGGCAGGACGATGTACCTGCGCGCGGTGTCGCCGCACATGCACACCTTCGGCAGCAGGATCACCGTTCGCGTGCTCCGCGCGAACGGCGAGCGCGCGTGCGTCCTCGAGATACCCAAGTGGCGATTCGGATGGGAGCAGCTCTATTGGCTCCAAGACTCGATTCGGCTCGACCCAGAGGACGAGCTGTACCTCGAGTGTCACTTCGATAACTCGGCAGAGAATCAACCGGTCCCTGGGGCGACGCCGAGGGACTTTACGTTCGGCGGTGACTCGCAGGACATGTGCGCGGCCTTCTTGTCCATGACGGAGGCGCCGCGATGAGCGCGAGATCGCACTTGAATGCATGTGCGATCGTCGCCCTCGCGCTGAGCGGCTGCTACTCGGCGACGGGCCTCGGCCGCGCGCGAACGCTCGGTCAGACGCACGTCGAGGCAGGCGGGCAGGTCGAGCTCACGAGCAACAGCGGGAGGCTCAACGGACAGACGAGCCTCCCCTGGGCGCACGTGGGCGCGCTCGTGCGCGTGGGCGTGCACGACAGGATCGACCTCGGCGCGCGCGTATCGTTCGCCGCGATCGACGGCGCGGACTCTGTGTCGGTGTGGCTGGACCCGAAGTTTCAGTTGCTTCGAAGCGAGAGCGCGACGCGCGGGCTCGACGTGGCGCTCGTCACGAGCGCGGGGTGGCATCAAGTCCGGCTCGGAGGGACGCCGTGGCACCTTCCGCAAGGGGCGCTCGCGGTGCTCTTCGGAGTCAATCTAGGCGCACACCAGCTTCTGTTCAGCGCGCGGGGCGGCTATCAAGCGATGATCGGGACGAGCATGGTGACGCAGCACTTCGGGTGGGGCGCGGTCTCGATCGGCGGCGCGTTTCGCGCCGGGCGTTGGGACCTCTCGCCAGAGCTCGTGCTCGGGTGGTCGCCGGGCGTGACCTTCAACGCCGAGCGCTCGATGGACCAGCGCAGCGGCGCAGGGCAGGCGCAGATCGGGTTCTCGTTCGCTCACCGATGGTGACAACCCGCGCCGAGCCACTCTTCGAACGCGCTCGTTTCGAGAGCGACGCTGAGCTTTCGTGCGCGTCTCGTCCGCTCGCTTGCGAACCGACGCGCTCGCCTCGTCGAGCGCGCGCGCCGGATCGATCTCGACGACGGAGTCCTTCGTCTCGGGCGTCAGGCGCCGCGCAGTCGCGCCCCATCGTGACGCTTGCTGCGAGGGTCAGCGCGCGGTGAGTCGGCACTGTTGCGCGCCGGGCTCGGCGCTCGCTCCGTCCGTCGCGAAGCGCTCGCCGCGGGTGACGAACGCCGTCGCGCTCACGAACAGAGAAGGCAGCCAGAATTTGTCCTCTGTGGGGTTGTCGTAGCGAGAGAAGAGCGAGTGGCTCGCGGGGTGACGGTAGAAGCAGAGGCTCGACGCTGCGCCGTAGGACCCCGCGGCGCGCCGAATCGCGCTGTTGCTCGCGGCCTGGTCGTCCTCGACGCCGATGAATTGAATTTGTGTGCGTCCTGGGCGAACCGCGTCGACCGTGCGCGCGCCCAATCGAACGATGGACGCGAAATGCTTCACTTGAAACTGGCAGATCCCGGCGCGACCGCCGCGGCGCTCGACCTCGCACCCTTCGCCCCATCCGAGGTCGATCTCGCCCGCCCTCTGCCAGGCCGCTTCGGTCACCGCGCGGAGCTGCGTCCTGCGGAGCTGCTCGGACGCGCGCGCGAGCGCCGTGACCCAGAAGTTGCCGCTTTCGAAGAAGGGCGATGCGATAAACGCCCGGTCGTAGAGCGACGGCTGCTGCTGCACCGCGAGCGTCGCGAGCGCGCCGCCGAGCGAGAGCCCTCCGATGACGCGCGACGTGCCGACGGGCGTTTGGACCTCGGCCATGATCGCGTTCATGTCGGTCACGAAGCTCTCGTACGGCGTCGTCGAGAGCGCCGGAAGCGCGCGGGTGTTGTCCCGCATCGACACCTGCGTCCGACCGTGTCCGGGCGAGAGGGGCAGAAGCACCTCGTAGCCCTGCGCCGCGAGGATCCTCCCCCACTCAAAGAACTGCTGCGGACACGCGGTGTATCCGTGAAACATCATGACGACGCCGCGCTGCTGCACGCCGGCGCGCGGCGAGATCCGAGTCGGCCTGCAGTTGGGCTGCACGTCGTCCCAGTTGGCGCGCAGGTGGAGCGACCAGCGCCGCACCGCCTCGCGGTTCATCATGGGCGTGGCGGCGCGAGCTTCTTCGGCCGCGAGCTCCACCGGCGCTTCAGGCGACGGAGCGTCGGGGACCTCTGCGCAACCCAGGAGCCCGAGCGCTGTGGCGATCGTTGCGAACAACCGTCGTGTGCCCATCGAAATCTCCATCCGTTCCACGAGGTGCGTGTTCATGCTTCGGCCTCGGTGGATGTAAGATAGGCGACGACAAAGCCTGCTGGAATTCGAGAAATTTGTCCCAGGATATCACCGTGTAGTGGGAGGTAAGTATCCCGGCCCGATGTCGGGTTCTCCATCGTTCTCGGACTGCTGCGCGCTGGTCTTCGGCGGTGCTCGAAGCGCTCGCTCGAGGCTGTCGGTGGCTGCGAAACGCGAAGCCGTGCGATGCATCGTTCACCGAGATGCGATCACGACGTCAGATCGATTGGAGCCGTGGACACCGAAGTGGTCGCGCCCGAATCGCGAGCCTGTTCACGGTCGCGCTGGGAGCCTGCGAGCCCACTCGACCGCCGTCGCTGATCCCGTCGCCGCCGAACCCGGCGCAGCTGCAGTACGAAGAAGTGCGCCGCGATCTACCGTCGGAAAGGCCATCGATGCCGGCGCCGATGACCAGCGTTCCTCGGCACCTCGAGCAGCTTCCGACGCGCATCCCCTCGTGGAACCCATTCTTCAACGAGTGTCGCGCCGTCGCGAGCATGCCGACGGGGCGACCGTCCTATGGAAGCACGACGGACCCGGCTGAGCGCACGCTCACGACGGTGCGCGACTTCATTCAAGAGGTCACGTACTCGACGTATCACTGGCGCAGCTCGGACGCGAACCAGGTGCGAGTGTTTCAGGACGCCCGGCGACCGAGTGACTTCTACATCGGCATCGCTGGATCGACGCCGGGGTTCGGGCCAGATCTCAACAGCTTGTTCGAGAACCTCGCGTCGCAAGCCAACGCGTTTCCCCACGCTGGATACGTGGAGTTCGTTCGGCAGTCGCTGCTCGACGCGCTTCGTCGCATCGTCACGCCCAACAGTCGCGTGTTTCTCACGGGGCACAGCCAGGGAGGCAACGTCGCGCAGATCGTCGCCGCGGGAATGTGGAACCCTCCTCCGGGTTCGTCGGGCCCCGCGTGGTGGGCTGACGGCGATTGGGCCGAAGTGCGATCCGTGATGACTGCGCGGCGCATCGAGCTCGCTGGCGTCGTTGCGGTCGCGTCGCGTCCGATGGGCTCCATGGCGCGCTTCAACCTCGACCGCGACGGCCGCTCGCACATGGTGCTCTTCGTGCAGTCGCTCGACGACGTCGTTCCGACGCTCGCGTCGCCGTCGACCGTGACGACGCCGGGTGCGCATATCGCGAAGAATAGCTGGGACGTCGTGAGCGGCGTGACCTCGTTGTTCGGCGCTCTCACCTACGTATTGCCGGTCTCGAGCATCTGGCAAAACATTCAGAACCGTCGCTCCGACGACTTGCTCTCACGATTGCTAGCCAGCATCCAGGGACGCGACATTGTCACCACGCGCTCGCAGATCGTCTTCATCGGCAACGGCGACACCCACGCGGCGCCATCGACACCTGCCGCGGGGCGCTCGACCACCGACGCTCACGGGCAGCACTACATCGATCCGCGCGTGGGTGGCGGGCCCGGCGGCGGGTTGGATGTGCCGGTGCCGTTCGACGATTTCCTCGACATCCCAGCGACCCCCGGCGCGCGCTTCACGATCCCAGTGCTTCGCAACGACTGGATCCCGAATCGCACCGAGAGCGGACTGCGCATCGTCTCGGCGCGTGTGCTGCAACCGCTTTGCAAGCGCTTCGTGAAGGAGTGCGACCGATGCAACTTCCTGGAGCGAGCGCTGACCGCCGACGACGAGCGCGACTACTGCGCGGGCTCAGTGGAGATCACGCCTGGCGGCGAGCTCGTCTACACGACGCCCCTGCAGGGGATCGTCGCGACCGCCAGGCTGCAGCCCGTCGAAGCTATTTCGTCGGGGCCGGGCTGGTTTGCATCGCCGCGTCCGAGCGAGTCGGTGCCAGCCCTGCGAGGTCAGCTCGTCGAGTCCAATGTATCCGTGAACGTCGATGACACCGTGACGTACGCGCTGATCGAATACGAGGTCGCGTCGGCATCGGGGCGACGAAGCAAAGCGCGCGTGCTCGTGCAGGTGCTGCCTCCGTCGCCGGACGGCACGCCGGTGCAGGGCCCCTATCACGGCGGTCCCTTTCAAGCGCCGCGACCGTACGATCTGGGCCTGACCGCGACCTGGGACGAGCGCCCGGTGTTTCCTGCGTATGCGCCGCTCTCGCACTATCTGCCGGGACGGGTCGGCAGTCAGCAGGCGCTGCGTGCGCCGCTCACGGTGCGCTGGCTCGGCGGATACGGCTACGACTGTCGCGCGTCGTACGCCCACAACCAACCCATGTGGCCCATCATGGTCGACCGCGAAGAGCCCTCGGGCCGTCCGGTCACCCTCGACCTTTGCACCGGAACCAGCGACTCGACCTGGTGGAACAACTCGCGCGAAGCGCCCATCAAAGGGCCGCGAATCTTCAGCTACGCAGAGGGCCTCCGTCGATTTCCCGACGCGATTCCCGACACGCTATGGGTCGATCGCGGCTCGCGGCACGACGGCTCGCGTCGCCCCGCGAACTACGTCGCGATCGAAGATGGCATCCGCGCTTGGACCGCCGCAGGCGCCAACGAATCCTCTGGGCCGATGTTCTTCAACGAGGATCTGCCCGGAACGACTCCGCCGCTCGTCACCATGAATCGCACGTACGTCAGCTGCCCCACCGCGACGTGCTACGGCATGGGGCGATCGCGCCCGGCCTTCGCTGGGACGATGTGCCCAGCGGTCGGAGACGACGTCAACTGGCCAGCGCTCCGCGCGGAGGCCGCGAGTCTTACCAACCGCTCCGACCTGCTCCTGGTCGCTGAGATTCCGTACAACCCAGCGCCGTCGTTTCCTGGCTTCGAGTCCGGGCCGTGCGGAGCGGTGCGCTTCGAGCTGCCCGTTCCGTGTGACAGTTTTCAAGACTACGAGGCCTGGCACATGGGCGGAGCGATCGCGACCTTTCGGGTGCGCGACGGGCTTCCAAGGATCTTCAACAACTGGGTCAGCAACGCGGGCTACTTCGCCGAGGGCATGATGGACCCGCTCTACATGCACCCCGCCAAGACCTGGGACGTCGTGGGTTGCATGGGCGGAGGCTCCTTTGGCGGATGCAGCTTCGGCACCTTCGGAGGCGGAACCGACGACACGGGCCTCGTCCCGTGCAACCTCGCTCGCGGCCAAATGATGTACGGCCCGCTTCAGCCTGGCCGCAGCGCGTACGAAGGTCGCATCCGCGCCTTTCCCAAGTACCGACGCATGACTCCTGACAGTCGCTACCCGGCCACTCACCAGACTTGCTACGACATCATTCGCCTCGCAGCGCAGGGCGGCGGCGTCGCCGTAGCGTGCCAGGCCAACGATGGACTCGAGCACGGGTCGATCTTCGTTCGCTTCGACGCTGCCTGCGCGTCGGTGATGCGATGAGAGCGACCGCCGCAACGCACGTCACGCGCTCGTTCGCCGGTCTTTTGTCGGTCGTGCTGGCTGCTTGCACCGTCCCCAGCGCGCCGGACGCAAGCAGCGACGCGACGTCGAGCGCGGATGGACGAACCTCGAGCGACGCATCGATCGACACGGGGCCTGGCCGATCGGCGATGTGCGGTCGTCGACGGTCCGACGGTGGGGCGCCCGATGTCGTCGCGCTCGATAGCGGGGCGCCCGATGCCTGGGCACAAGACGGCGCCGCATCCGATGGCCGAGCGCCCGATGCTTCACCATCGGACGGGGCCGTCGACGCCCAGTCTGCTCCCGACGTCGAGGCGCCGCTGCCCGGCGGAGAGTGCGATCTCATCGATCAGAACTGCGCCGAAGGTGAGGGCTGCTATCCGGATCCCTCCGGCGCCGCTGGGCGCTGCGAGCCAAGGGGCGTGGCGAGCCTGGGGCAGCCTTGTGAAGCGCGCAGCGATTGTCGCCCTGGCTTGCTCTGTGACTTGCCTCCCATGGGGCCAGGCGTGTGTCGTTCGCTCTGTTGCCCGGGCGCCGCCGGCGGTTGCTTGGGCTCGTCCGCGTGCGTGGGCCTCGTCGATCGCGACTACGGTCTTTGCATCGCAGGCGCGAATTGCTCGCCGTTCGCGACGATGGGCGCGGACGGCGGCGCGATCGCGTGTCCTTCTGGACAAGCGTGTTACGTCGTGTCCGCCGACGGCAGGGTCGCCTGCCTGGCCGAAGGTCGCCGCGCGCGCAACGAGTCATGTGATCGCGTCGACGCGTGCGCCCCGGGCCTCTCGTGCTTGCGCGTGAACGCAATGGCGCCGAGATGCGTCTCGATGTGCAACGCTGTCGATGGCCGCGGTTGCTCGGCGGGGGAGGTGTGCCGAGCGCTCGCGTCGGGATCGTCGGCAGTGTGTGAGCCCGCGCAGCAGTGACGCGACTCGAGGTCAGGCCTCGAAGCGCGTTGAACTGCCCCCGAGCGCGAGAGTTCTTCGACGAGCGCAGCGCGCTCACGCGAGCGTCGCCTTCTCGAGCACGGCAACGTTGTTGTCCGCCAGCGCGGCGATCACCGCTGAGCTCCGCTGTTTGGGGGCGCTAGTCAACGTTGGCGCTGTTGCACACCGCGCCGCGCTCGACGTTTTTCGCGCTCAGCGCTTCTCGCGCTCAGCCGCGAACATCCTCGCGAACTGCTGCGCCGCGAGCGGGCGCCCCGACTCTTCGAGCAGCACCATCACCCGCGTCTCGATGCGCGCTGCTGCGGCGAGCGCCGCGTCGCGCTCAGCGGGCTCGCCGCTCGCTCTCGCGCGCTCGTAGAGGGCCTTGGCCTCGTCGAAGAGCTGCACCTCGAGCGGGGCGATCGACAGCGGTTCGGACGCGGCCTCTGCGCGCTCTTTTTCAGGGCGCTGCTGCCACTCACGGATGCGGGCCTCGGCGAGCTTCGAGAAAAAGTCCATCGCGTCCTCGTCGTCGAGCACAATGGTAGCGTTCTGTCCGCGCGGCGCGAGCGCGATCAGCGCGGGGGCGCGGTCAGCGCGCCGTGCGCGAGGCCGCCAAACTCAGCATCGCCTGCGAAAACAGAGGGTGATCGCGGCGTTGAGCGAAGTGAAGCGCTGGGACCGGCTCCGAGAGTTCCAAAGGGTCTCTTCTGACGAGCGTGCGCCTCGACCGATGGAGGATCGAATCGCGCCTCGAACGACCTGCGACGATCGGCGATGCAACGCCCTGCGGGAGCGGTCGAGAGAGTCCCTCAGGTGCCGTCGCTCGTCCGGTCGCCGTCCTTCGCTGTGTCTCGCCCGAGGCGCTTGAATACTGCCACCAGCCATCCGATCGTCGCGACGATCGACGCGGGCACCGACAGGAGGCTCAGCCCTACGAGCACGTGATAGGCCGCGTCTCGCGACGATCGATCGGCGTCGCGGATGCCCCCCATGATGTTGAAGACGACGTGGTGAAGATTGAGCGCGAGGAGCGCGATGAAGATCGCTGCCAGCGGCATGACCGCGACGCACAGCAGCAGCCAGACGGGGAGCTGTCCGCGCCGGCGGAGATAGTGCATCCACAGCGCGACTCGCCAGCACGCGACGACGCCGAGAAACCAGAGGTTGACCTGGTTTGCGGACTCGAGGCTCATCCATCGCTCGACAGGAATCGCGTAGAGCGCCGCAGGGGGAGACGTCATCGCGAGGAACGTGACGATGCGTCGGTACTCGAACCGCTCGGGCGCGATGGGTTTGACGATGACCCACAGCACGATCGCGAGCACGAACACGTAGATCACTGACCCGATGCCGGTGTGTTGCAGCGCGCTGGCGCGTCGGTCGTCCCAATAGCGCCCGATTCCGACGAGCCAACAGCCGATGAGACCTGCGATCAGATCTCGTCGGTCCGCGCGCTCGTAGTCCTCGACGCTCGCGCGAAACGTCAGAAGTCGAAGCCAGCGCCGTAGATCCATCGGAGCAAGAGATTGCCACGTGCGCTGGCGCCAGGGTGGTACGTGATGATCGCGACCTCTGCGATCGCCTCGATCAGAGCCACCGAAGGCTGCGACGGATCGCGCTGAGCGCTCGTACGCGCTCGCGTCGCGATCAGGGCAGGAGCCCACGCGCCGGCGCAGAGGGCTGCGTCGTGTGGCACGTGGTGCACCGGGTCATCGAGCCCTGGAAGCGATCCGAGCGATCGTGGATCGTGTGCACGCGGATATCGAGCGCGTTGTCGAACTCGATGCCGAGCGACGAGTGGCAGCCGAAGCACGACGCGCGATCGCTGATCCCGTGCAGGATTTGCCCGAAAGAGCGGTCTTGTTGGGCGTGGCACGAGACGCAGCGAGTCTGCGACGTGTGCGACGTGACCGCGGGCGAGCCGACTTGAATGCGTACGGTGGCGCCGCGGTTGAGCGCCTCACCGTTGAACTCGCGGCGAGCCTTGATCGCCATCATGTACGTGCCGGGCTGCGCGTCCGCTGGGATCGAAAACGTGAGCACGTCGCTCACGGGCACGGACCAGAGGGCAGGATTTTGAAAGCCGCCGAACACGATTCCCGCTGGCGGAACGGTCTGTCCCACTGCGGCGTAGCCGTCGACGGCGGTGGTCGCGAAGTTCACTTGAGGTCCGAAGAACTCGAGCGGATTGACCACGGTCTGCGCGGTGCGCAGTCGGTCGAGCGGGCCCGAGAGCACCGCGAGCAGGTTGGACTCGCGATGCTTGAGCGCGTAGTAGAGGGCGGTCTGAATCGTGAGGTCGAGGTAGCGAAGCCCCGTGGGGAGCCCTGCTCCGAAGAACGCGCCGTAGGGAGGGAGCCCGCCGGGCGCGTAGAGCGCGTTGCCTGCGCCGTCGCGAAACGTGACGCGAAATGAGACCTGCGATCCGGGGAGATAGTGCGTTCCGTTGGGCGGAGGCGCGACGGGCGTCGCTTCGACCTGAAACCCGTACGTGAGCGGTACGCCGCCCGCTCCTTGCGCCGCGGCGCTCGGCGCGAGCTGCGAGATCGCCACGAACCGCTCGACGTTGTCCGCGCTCCAACGCACTCCGATTCGCGTCGTGTTCGGGGCGATCCTGCGCGCCGCGTTGTCCGCGTTTTGCGCGTATCGAAGCTGCGCGAGGCCCTCGGCGGTATACGAAGCGCCCGTACAGTTGCCCTGCGATGGGCAGCCGGTCGCGATCTGGCGTGCGTCGAAGCGACGGACGAACATGGACTCGCCCTGGTTCAAGCGGTCGTCACGCCCAGCGTTGACCACCCACGGCGCGGCGACGAGCCGTCCGCGCGCGTCGAGCTGAGAGATGATCAGGTGGCTCTGCCGCTCCATCCACCGCGCGTTTCGGTAGAACCGAACGCGCGTAAACGTCCCATCCAGGCTCGGGGTCCAGGTCTCTTCGACCATCGAGACGCCGGTCCAATCGAGGCCCGCCATGTCCCCGCTGCGCGTCACGGGAGCGATCCCTTCGTCTGCGCTCGTGGTGACCGACGCGGTGATGTCGATCTCTTGCGGGTACCTCTCGAACCCCTGAATCACCGCGAGCGGCGCGCTTGCGCCGTTGCGGATGAACAGGCTCAATCCAACGCCATCGCGAGCGCGGATCGCGCTCGATTCTTGGCCGATACCAGGCTCTCCGCAGGACGCGATGAGCCCGCTCGACAGCAATGTACCTAGCAGCCGCCAGTTCTTTCGCATGCTCCAACTCCTCCTCATTTCGTGCGCGCGAGCGCGCAGCGGTCACTCCCGAGTTCGATGAAAACGAATGGACCAACGCCGCGACACAACGCAACGCGAGGTTCGGCGTGAGTTCAAAGGCGACGATTGACTGAACGACCGCCGCGAGGGGCCGCGAGAGGTCGACGCTATGGCTGAAGCGCTTCTTCGAAACGCGACACGAGGTTGATCTTGATTCCGACCGCGAGACCGACGGTGGCCGTCACCATCCGCACGAGCGCGTTGGTTTCGGGCACGACGACGTCGATCGTCGAGATGCTCTTTCGATGCTTCGAGAGAAAATCAATGATGAGCCGTCGCACATCAGGGCTGTGGCCCACGAGTTGACGCAGATCCCACACGAGCCTCGCGTTGCTCTTCGGCATCGCCGCCGCGAGGTCGGTGAGGACTCGCACGAACGCGTCGGTCGGCGTCGACCCCACGAACTTCAATAAAATCGCGCCGGAGTGCAAAACTCGAAGCGTGCAAGGTTGTTCTGTGGTGGTTGTGCTCGTCATCGGACAACGCTCACTGGTATTCCATTGTTTACCTGAACTCGAAGCGCGGCGCACGATTTTCCGGTTCCATTTCCGACGATTTTGGCAGCGATGTAGGCCTCTTGCCTGCGAACACAGCCATGAGCCGAGACCCGTCGGCGGCGTCAGAGACTGTCATCAAAGATCCGCTAATCTCGCGACAAACAAGTCCGTTGATTCCGCGCGACCAGAGGATCTCTGGCTCCTTTCATGGAAACGGCTCGTGGCGCGAAGCACCAGCAACGCTGCGTCGGAGCGCCGGGTCGGACAGCGAGCTCTGCCGGGATCACGCCGCGCGGCGGGTTCCCGTCTCCGCCCGACAGTCGCAGCGACAAGAGCGCCCCTCGGCCGACGGCGATGGGGGCGTCTGCTTCCACACGACGACAGCGGCGGCGCGGCAGCGAGCGGCGGCGCGGCAGCTCGCTGCCGCGCCCCGGCTGGTCGCCCCTCGGCCGACGGCGATCGGTCAACGTTGAGCGCGTCGCCGAGCGTGTCGCGCCCGCCCTGTAGTCCACTTCTAAGCGAGACTTCAGAGGCCGCGAGCGGGAGGCGGGGCACGCTCCACCGCAGCAATGTCCAGCTCGAACTCACGCGATCCGCAGCGCCCTGACGGCAAAACATCAGCGCGACGCGCGTTTACGCTTCCGCTCGCCGTGGCGATCGCGGCGGCGGCGCTCGTCGCGATGCTCGCCTTCAACGCGAGGCGACACCGCGTCGATCCGCCGACGCGGCGACCGATGCCGATGCGCATCGCGCGTCCCGCGGGGATGCAGGGCGTCGATCGCGTCGATCCGATGGGCGAAGGGCGCCCGACGGGAGGCCCCCGGCGCGTGTACGTCGGCGTGTACGCGTTTCACGTGCCGCAGTTGGACTTGAGCAACAACGCGTATCTCGTGGACTTCTGGCTGTGGTTTCGCTGGCACGGCTCGGACATCGACCCGAGCAAGAGCTTCGAGTTCATGAACCAGTTCGAGGCGTGGGACCTGCTCAAGCAGCCGGTATACGTCGACGACCAAGGCAACGCGCGTCCCGATCCGCTGGGCGGCGACTGGTTCTACCAGGTGTTTCACGTGCAAGCGCGCTTCGGTCGGCCCTTCGACGTGCGGCGGTATCCCTTTGATCACCAGCAGCTCGTGATCGCCCTCGAAGACACGGACATGACCACTCGCCAGATGACCTACGTCCCCGATCCAGGGACCACGGCGATCGATCCCTCTCTCGATATCCCCGGATGGAACCTCACCAACGTCACAGCCACCGTGACCGAAGCGCAGTACCAGACGAACTTCGGCGATCCGCGCCGACCGGTCGGCGACGATCGGTACACGCGGTTCTCGTACACGATTCACATCGCCCGTCCCGTGCTCGGCTACCTCGCGACCACGCTGGTGCCGATCACGATCGTGATGCTCATCACGTTCGCGTGCTTCTTGATCCCGTCGCGGTACTTCGAGGGTCGGCTGGGCCTGGGGATCACCAGCTTGATCTCCGCCGTCGCGCTGCAGCTCACGGCGTCGAGCGACCTGCCGAAGACGGGCTATCTGGTCCTGCTCGACCACGTGTACAACCTGAGTTACCTGGTCATTTTCGTGGCCACGCTCGAGTCCGTGATCGCGGTGCGCCTCGCCGACGCCGAGCGCGAGGAGGCCAGTCGTAAGGTCGACCGCTGGACCTTGGGCGTCTCCGCGGCGCTGTACTTCGGCTCCGTCGCCTGGCTGCTCGCCCGCGCGGTCTAGCGGTCGCCGTTCGACGGCCAGGGGGAGCGCCACGAAAGCCCTCCTCTGGCGCTCGTCATTTCTCCAGAACCGCGTTGAAGTGGTAACAGGGAGGTCGAGTGGTCTCTTTTCCTGCCGCGAGAAGTGCTCGCGGCGAGGGGGAGCGATTCCACTTCATGGAGAAATTAACCGATGAAACGCCTTCATACAGCGCTGTCGCTTACGATGCTGCTGGCCGCGTGTGGGTCTCCGACCTCCACACCGGACGCAGACATCGACGCGGGCGGGGACGTGAGCCGCCCCGACGTGAGCCGCCCCGACGTGAACCGACCTGACACCATGGTCGAACCGGACGTGGTCGTTCCAGACGTTGCCGATCCGGACGTCGTGAGTCCAGACGTTGCTGATCCGGATGTCGTCGCTCCGGATGTCGTCACCGACGGTGGACCGAGCGATGACGTCCCGGTCGCCGACGCGAGCGAAACCGGAGTCGTCGATGGCGGCGGACCGACGTGCATGATGCCCGAAGTCGCGTGCGGCGCTCGCTGCGTGAACACGCAGACGGACACGGCCAACTGCGGCGCTTGCGGCAACGCGTGCGGCATGGGCCAGAGCTGTGCCATGGGCGCGTGCGCGTGCCCGATGGGACAGACCGCGTGCGGCATGGGCGCCGGCGCGACGTGCGTCAATACGCAGACGGATATGGCCAACTGTGGCGCTTGCGGCAACGCGTGCCCGATGGGTCAGACCTGCATGATGGGCGCCTGCGCAGCCCCGTGCGCGGCTCCGAGAATGATGTGCGGGATGACCTGCGTCGACCCGTCGTCGGACCTCGCGAACTGTGGCGCTTGCGGCAACGCGTGCCCGATGGGTCAGACCTGCGCGGCTGGCCGCTGTGGCTGTCCGATGGGACGCACCGCGTGCGGCATGGGCATGAGCATGACGTGCGTGGACACCAGCGCGGACCCTGCGAACTGCGGGGCCTGCGGGACCACCTGCGGCATGGGCCAGAGCTGTGTGATGGGCGCGTGCGTGTGCCCGATGGGACAGACCGCGTGCGGCATGGGCGCGGGCGCGACGTGCGTGGACACCCAGAGCTCCGCGGCCAACTGCGGGATGTGCGGTCGCGCGTGCGCGATGGGACAGTCGTGCGTGATGGGCGCGTGCCGAGTGGACTGCCCGGCGCCGCGGATCCGCTGCGGAATGGGCGCGAGCGAAGTGTGCGTCGATCCTGCGACGGACGGCGCGAACTGCGGTCGTTGCGGAAACAGCTGCGGCGCGAACGCCGCGTGCACGGCGTCGATGTGCCGTCCGCGTAACACCACGCCGGCGACGGCGATCGCGCTGATGGTTCCGCTGACCGGCACGCGCGTGACGGTGGCGGGATCGAACAGCAACGGAGCGAACGCCGCCGGCCAGTGCAGCGCCAACGCCGTCTACTACTCGGTGACGTTCATGCAGTCCGCGTACCTCTACGTGGACACGTTCGGCTCGACGTCGAACACCGTCGTGGGCATCCGCCCGGCGATGGTGGCGGCGACGACCGCCTGCAACAACGACGCGTGCGGCACGCAGCAGTCGCAGACGGTGCTGCAGGTCCCCGCCGGAACGCACTTGATCGAGGTCTCTGGCACCGGCGGCTCGTTCGCGCTCAACGTCGTCGCGCTGCCGTCGGGCAACGGCGACGTCGCGCGCATCACGCCTGCCGCCGTGCCCCAGTCCGCCATGGGCGTGACGATGGGGACGAGCGGCACGACCACCTCCTGCGGCAACGGAAACGCCGCGGAAGACTCGTACTTCTTCACCTCGTGCCCGGCCGACCCGATGAGGGTTCTGCACGCGTCGACCTGCGGCTCGACCTACGACACCGTCGTGGAGGTTCGCAGCACGAACGGCATGGCACCGACGTGCAACGACGACACCGGCGGCAGCTGCGGGCTCGGCTCGAACCTCCGTCACACCGTTCCTGCGGGCGCGGGCATCCACGTTGTGTACGTCGACGGCTTCAACGCCTCGGCGGGCCGCTACGTGCTCGACTACGCGTTCGACTCGTGCGCCGGGCCGTTCGCCACCTGCGGCACCACGTGCCGTCGCATCGATGACCTGCTCACGGACAGCGCGAACTGCGGCGCCTGCGGCCGCGCTTGCGCCATGGGCCAGACCTGCGTCAACGGCGTGTGCGGAACGGACGTCGCGCCGCCGATGACCTTCCTCACGAGCGAGAGCGCGACGCTCAACACCACGAACATCGGCAGCACCACGGGCGGCGTGGCCTTCGCCGACGCCTGCCCCGCGGGTCAATACCTCGTGGGCGTGCGCGCCACGGTGAACGCGCTGAACTTCGTCTCGTCGATCGAGGGCGTGTGCGCCACGGCGAACTTCATCGGCGCTCCGGCGCGGCTCACCTTCGCGCGCGCGGGCAACACCCCCGTCCGCGGCGCGGCGATGGGCGCGGTCACCGAGCGTCTGTGCCCCGCGAACCACATCGCTGTCGGCTTCTCGGGCCGCACGAGCACCGTGGTCGACCAGATCCAGCTCCGCTGCGCGCCGGTCACCGTCGCCGGCACGGGGCCCTTCACGCTCACGATTGGAGCGCAGCTCGCGCTCGGCGTCCTCGGCGGCAACGGCGGCACCTTCGCTGGCGTCACGAGCTGCCCCGCGGGCATGCTCGCCGCGGGCGTCGTGGGTCGCGCTGCGACCGGCGTCGACGCGTTCGGCCTGCGCTGCATGCGGCCCAGGATGTTTCGCGTGACGATCAACACCGGCGCTCCGACGCAGCTCCCGCTCGTCGGCAGCACCACGGGCGGCGCGGCGTTCAGCGATGATTGCCCCTCCAACCACGTGCTCGCGGGCGTCACCGGCGGGTTCGATCCGGGCTTCGCTGCGCTCTCGCAGACGCGTGGCGTGTGCCGCCCGATCACCGGCCTCGGCGGCGGCGGGCCCTGGACCGTCACCACCGGCGCGGACGCGGCTCTCCCGATCCACGGAGCCGCTCCGTCGACGGTCACGCCGGGCCTCTGCAACGCGGGCAACGCGCTCGCGGGCTTCAACTCCAACGCGAACACGCTCGTGTCTCGCATCGCTCCTGTGTGCGCGAGCACCGCGGTGAACGTCGCGGGCGTCTCGGCCGTCGCGAACACCATGGAGACCCCGGCCATCGGCATGACGAACCGCCCTGCGTCGCCGCTGCGCTCGTGCCCCGCGGGCACGATCGCGACGGGCGTCCTCGGACGTTCGGGCGGAGCGCTCGACGGGTTCAGCGTCCGCTGCTCGCCCATCGCGATTCGCTGAGCTGCTGAGGCTTCGACCCTGGCGCGCTCGGGGGAGCGCGCTCCGTGTGTGCTCGATCTTCGGTCTACACACGTGCGGGGGACGACGGGCCTGGGGTCGTCCCTCGATCGAGCGCGATCTGAAGCGCGGCGAGGGCGACGTACGCGATCGCGTGGATCGTCGGTGGGAGCGCGTTCGCGGGCAGCGCGCGAAACGAGTTGTTCAGGTGCGCTCGGCGTGCAGCAGCAGCGCGAACAAGAGGCTTCCGCCTGTGCGTCGGTAGGCCCACGTGTAGATCACGCTTCCCCCGATCATCAGCGGCGGCGCGAGGAGCATCCCTGGGTCCTCGACGGTGTCCGGGGTGCCCACGGTGAACTGGCCCAGGTGCAAGCCGAAGTGTGGGTCATCGAGCTGCCTTTGCGCGAGGACTCCCAGCGATTCGACGACGGTGTACGGGACGCGGGCGCCGGGGATGCGCAGCGACGCCGGCGCGATTCCGACGGCGCGGCAGAGCGCGTCGGGGTCGCCTCCGCGCGAGGCCACGAAGGCGAGCACGCGGCCGAGCACGTGCGCGGAGAGTTCGCCGACAACGCCGTCGCCCATCGCGACGACGGTGCTCAATCGCGAGCAACGAACGCAAACATCGCCTCGGGCTCGACACGGCGGAGACCGTTGTGCCTCCGTCCATCTCTGCACGTGTTGTTCATTGGCTATCCTGCGTCGCCTCATGAGCCGCGAGCGGACGGCGACGGACCTGATGGTCGAGCAATGGATGGCCTTGGCTCTCGATGGGAGTCACGCTGCGTGTTCCCGAGACGACCATCCCGCACAGCGAGGTCATGCAGAGCACGGTGCGGTCGGTCGGGGAGAACGCATACGAGCGCGCGGAGCAACTGTGCGGCGCAAGCCCCAGGGGAGCAACAGCAGCGCTGGCCAGAGCGCATAGTCGATCATGCGTCGAGCGGTCACTCTGTCCCTCGCGCCGCGCGGGCTCCGTCCCACCGGGTGGAGTCGAACGGAACCGCGATATGCCCTGCAAAATAACTGGGAAAATCTCGTCCGTCGTCCCCGAGTCCTATCCTGTCGCGGCTCCGCCCTCAGGGGCCGAGGAAGCTCGATGTCCATGCCGCGCTCACGCGAGGAACGGCTTCGATCTGTCCCGTCTGCTTCATCCAGCGCGCGAGCTGCGCGTAGTAGGCCTCGCTCATGTCGAAGTCGAAGGTGAAGCACGCGACCGTCGCATCGAAGATCGCTCGCCCGAGGCCCGCCTCGACGTCCTGGCCCGTGGCCTTCGAGTAGAGCGCGCGCGCCTCGTCGGGAGACTCGCGCACCAGCATGATCGCGCGGCGCATCGCGCGGAGCAGCACCTCGACCGCGGCGCGCTTCTGGGAGAGTCGCTCGGGGCTGCTGATGAGGATCAGCTGGCAGAAGTCGGGGACGCCCCAGCTCGCGAGATCGAACAGCCGCGCGTCGGCGCCGCGGCTGCGCGCCTCGAGGATCTCGAAGTTGTGAAAGACCAGCGTCGCGAGGTCGGCGCGATCTTCGAGGAGCGCGTCGGTGTGCTTGAAGCCGTGGTTCACGGGAGTCAGCGCTGCGCTCGGGTCGCCGCCGTCGGCCTCGATCATCGAGCGCACGATCGCGAGGCCACCGAGGCCCGGCGCGCCTGGGTACTGCACGCGCTTGCCCGCCATGTCCCGCGGCCGCTCGATACCGCGTCCGCCGAGGTACATGACGCCGCCGTGCGTGTGGAGGAATCGCGCGAAGCCCACCACGTCGTCGCCGTGGGCCAGGTCCGCCACGAGGTGAATGGGCTCGGTGACGGCGAGGTCGAGCTCCCCTGCACGGATCGCTGCGAACGCGTCGAGGTGCGCAGCGGGCTCGACGAGCTCGAGGGCCACGTCGCCTTGGGCGAGCCAGCCTTTTTCGCGTGCGATGAAGAGAGGCACATGGTCTGGGTTGATGAACCACTCGAGTCCGATGCGCAGGGTCTGAATCATGGCGCGCCGAGGCTGCCAGAAAGGGCGCGTCCTGCGTAGCGTAGCGTTCATCGACGGGCTCGCGCCGCGCGGAGCCGAGCGAGCCCGCGCGTCGAGCACG
>LNEO01000378.1 GCA_001465015.1 Deltaproteobacteria bacterium Ga0077539
CTGGATGGCAAGTTCAGCTCCCTCCGATCGCCGAGCATTTTCTCACGCCGTTGCCTCGGGAGCTCCGGCTAGTTTTCGGCGCCTATGGTGAGGTACACCCGGGTGTACTCGCTGGTACACCCGGGTGTACTCGGCAACCGTCTCGGTTGCTCCGCGGCGCTGCTCGAAACCGCGATGCGGCGTGACGGCGCCGTTGTACCCTATCGCCTGATGCAGTCCGATGCAGCTTCGATCAGGCGTTTCGCAGATGCAGCGCGCCACGGACGTCTCGCCATCACCGTCGCCGCGCTGTGCACGCTCGTCGGCTGTCGATCTCGACCGACGCAAGTCGAGCTGCTGCTCGACAGCAACATCGATCGAGACCGTCTGATGTCGCTCACGCTAGCTGTCGTCGAAGGCGCTCAACCCGTCGATCGAGTCCGCGCGGCGCAGGGCATGGTGACGCGCATTTCGAACGGAGAACGCGCGCTGTTTCCCTCGAGCATCACGCTCGTTCCGAAGACAGGAAGCGTACGAACGGGCGTCGTATCGGTGCTCGTCGAGCTTTCGGTGCAAGGAACAGCGTCGTCGCCGCCGCTACGAATCGAGCGCTTTCAACGGGTCACGCTCATCGAGAGGAGCCCGCAGCAGGGGCGCATCTTCTTCAACGTCGACTGCGCTGGACGGTCGACTGGCTGCCGCTCGGTCGCCGACGATCAGTGCACGATCGCGCAGCGATGCATCGATCAAGGGCTCACGTGCGGCGACGAAGGACGCTGCGTTCCTGTCGATCTGCCGACGGTTCTGGTGCCGCCGGAAGTGCCGCTCGACGCATCGGTGCTCGACGATCGTCGAGGGTTCGATGCAACCGGCGATATCGCTTCTGACACGATCGACGACCGTGACGCGACGTCAATGACGAACGAAGACGCAGCGGATGTGGCGTCGGATCTCGGGACAGTCGAGGACGTCACGCTCGTCGACGCGAGCGACGACGCATCCATGCGCGACTCGGGCATCGACGTGCAAGACGCACGAACGGACGTGCAAGCAGACGCGCAAGACGCGCGAACGGACGCGCAAGACGCGCGAACGGACGCGCAAGACGCGCGAGCAGACGTTCCCAGCGACACTGGCGTCGCGCCGATCAACGCGCCCCGCCCGATTCTCCCCGGCAGCACCAGCACCGTCACGAGTCAGCGCCCCTCGCTTCGGTGGTCGCTCGCCGCGGGAACAGACGGTGCCGACGTCCAGCTCTGTCGCAACCGCGCGATGACAGCGAGCTGCGCTGCGATGTTGTCCGCGGCCGGAACGACCATCCGGCCCGGCAGCGCGCTCGCGAGCGGCGTGTGGTTCTGGCGACTGCGCGGAAGACTCGGCGCCGCAGCAGGAACGACATGGAGCCCAGTGTGGCAATTTCGCGTCGGCGCGCGCAGCGCGGCGAGCGACCGAGATCGTTCGTGGGGCGCGGAGCTCGACGTCAACGGCGACGGGTTCGCCGACGCGATCGCGGGCTCCCAAGACGCCGAGTCCGCGCGAGGCCGAGTCGAGCTGTACTACGGCAGCGCGACTGGGCTCGCAGCGACGGCAAGCGTCACGCTTCGTGGCGCCAACCCAGGTGATCGATTCGGATCCTCGATCGCGAGCGCGGGCGACGTCAACGGCGACGGGTTCGGCGATTTGATCGTCGGCGCGCACTTCGCCTCGCCCGGCGGACGAACTCGCGCAGGGACGACCAGCGTCTTTCTCGGCAGCGCGACCGGGATCTCGACGACACCTTCGGTCGTGCTCGACGGCGTGATCGTCGACGATCAGTTCGGCGGCTCGGTGTCCAGCGCGGGCGACGTCAACGCCGACGGCTACGCGGACATCGTCGTGGGAGCCGCGCCCGCCGACTCGATGACGCTGGCCAACGTTGGCAGCGCGAGCATCTTCGTCGGAAGCGCCACGGGCATCGTGTCGATGCCACAGCGAGTGTTGTACGGCGTCGCGCAGCCAGACGGCTTCGGCTTCTCCGTGGCGAGCGCGGGCGACATCAACGGCGACGGGTTCGCTGACGTCGTCGTCGGCGCTCCCTACGCGCAACGGGCTGGGCGCGAAGGGACGGGCGTCGCAACGGTGTTTCTCGGCAGCGCGACGGGTCTCGTCGCGACACCTCATCGATCGTACGAGGGCACAGGAACCGACGAAAACCTCGGCGCGTCGGTCGCCGGCATCGGAGACGTCAACGGCGACGGCTTCGCAGACGTCGCGATCGGATCGCCCTCGGCGACACCTCCCGGCCGCGGACTCGCGGGAATCGTGCAGGTGTTTCACGGAGCGACGACCGGACTCTCGTCCCTCGCGGCGAGCACGTTCGAGGGCGCGACGGATGATCAGTTCGGCTGGGCCGTGGAGGGCGCGGGCGACGTCGACGGCGACGGATTCGCGGACATGATCGTCGGATCGATCGGCGCAAATCCCGGCGGGCGCTTGGACGCAGGAAGCGCTTCGGTGTTCGTCGGCTCGATGAGCGGGCTATCCGCCGCTCCTCGGTTCGTGCTCGAAGGAATCGCGTCGGGCGATCAGCTCGGGTGCGCAGTCTCGGGCCCAGGAGACGTAAACGGCGATCGATTCAGCGACCTGCTCGTCGGCGCGTGCCAGGCGGACCCGGGCGGGCGCAACAGCGCCGGTGCAGCGACGATGTTTCTCGGCATGCCTGTGGGTCCGACGCGACATCGGACGATCGACGGCCCCACGGCGAACGAGCGCTTCGGGAGCAGCCTCGGGCGCAGCGGACTGTGAGCCACAACGAGCGCGGCGCTGGCTTCGATTCGTCGCGCCGTGGAGTAGGCTTCGGTCGTGCGCATCTTCGCTGTGCTCGCTGCTGCGACGTTCGCGACCTCGTGCACGAGAACAACGTCGAGGCCGACTGCGAGCGTCGTGCGCCAGAGACCTCCGCCCGCTGAGTCGATCATGGCGCCGCACGCCGAAGCGCTCGCGCCGCGACTCGCGCTGGGGGACGCACACACCTGCGTGCTGCGAGAGAACGGCGCTGTGTTTTGCGTGGGTTCGACGCGCCCGCTCGCGGCGTCGAGCCCGCCGACGAGAGAGGGCGTCGCGCGGCTGGCGACGGCGCGGCGCATCGACGGACTGATGCGACTGCGCAGCATCGCCGCAGGCGGCTCGCACACGTGCGGAATCACAGAACGGCAGTGTACTTGATTGTGTGTGCGATCTCGAACGCGCGACGCTCGCTCCCCGACTACACCGCGCTCGCGAGTCCCAGCGAAGCGCGAACGGATGACGTTGTCCAGGTCGGGCTCAGCGTCTCTCATGGCGTCACTCCACGCGCATCGCGAGCGGGTAGCTCACGGTCACGACCGACGGAGGCGGGGGAAAGCTCCACCGGCGAAACGCGTCCGTCGCGCACTGACCCAGCAGCGCGTCGCCCGTGTCGTTGGACGCGACCACCGCGCCCATCACCGCGCCGTTCGGCCCGATGACGAAGCGCACCTCGACGCCGCCTTCGGTCGTCGAGCGTCGCGCGAGGGCCTGCTCGAAGCAGCGCTGCACCTGGCCGATGTTGCGCTGCACCACGCGACGAATCGCGTCCGCGGGATACAAGCGATCGTCCGACGGAGCGCACGTCGCAGCCGCGCCAGGAGGCCCGCCGCAAACGCTCGGACCGCGCGCCGTGCGGACCATCGGCCCCTCCGTCGCCCGCTCGCGAAGGCGCCAACCGGCGCCCGCGGCGGTCGCGAGGCGCCCGGCGCCAAGGGGAACGCCCCAGCAAGAAAACACACGAGTGCCGAGTCTGATGTCACCATCAGGGCCATCCCCTTCGCCCACTCCGTGCGACGCGATCCCGTCGCCGAGTCCGCTGAAGTCGAGCGCGTCCGCCACCGTCGCGGTCGCAGACGACCGCCCAGCCGACCCGAGGACGCTGTCGGTCGGAGCCTGGAGCGAGTCGAACGCAGTCCTGTGGCTCGACGCAGAAAACGACCCCAGCGCCGCGAAGATCCCTCGCTGCGCGATCGCTTGTCGGCCGAGCACCCGCGGCTGATCGCGCCCGTTCGCAGCGCGCTGCGCCGGGCGGCGCGGTGGGCTCTCGCGCTCGTTGGCTGCGCGAGGAGCAGGCTCGTTGTCGTGTTCGCTGCGAGCGTCGGCGCTACGAGCGCGTTGCTCCGGGTCCATCCTGGCGACCATGCGCGAGATCCAAAGGTCCCGATCGCTCGTGCCGCGCTCCAACAGCAGCGGCAGAAAGTGCGGGTCATCCCACAGGTTGGCCTCAGCGAGCGCGCTGGCACCGAGCGTGCCCACGGCGATCGACGCGCCCACAAACGCGCCCATCATCGCGCGATCGACCTTGCCGCGCCTGGCGACGGCGCGCGCGGCTGTCACGTTGCGCGCCACGAGCTCGAGCGCGCCGAGCGCGAGCGTCGAGCGCGACTCGAGCGCGTAGGAATCGAGCCCCGAGGCGGGCGGAGGGCAGACCCACCAGGCGCCGCTCGCGCTTCGAATGCACACCCACGAATTCGATGACGCGGGCTCGTCGCCGAACAGCACACGCCGGTCGACGAACACATCCGCCGCGCGATCCTCAGGGTCTGCGCTCACGACGAAGCGCTCGTTCGCGCGAAGGTACCGGACGAGCAGGACCTGCGCGCCCCAACGAAGGACCACTTCGACGAGCGCTCCCGACGGAGCGTCGAGCTCGCGGGGGTCGACCTCGATTCGGCGGTGCAACACATAGCGGGTGTCTTCGGTCATCGCGTCCGTGGCGAGCGCCGACAGCGAGAGAGAGACAAGGTTCCCCCAAATCGTTCGCTCCTGGCCGAGTACGAAGCCGCCGCCCCGCACGCTTCGTCAAACGTCAGCCGCGCTCGGCGCTTGTCGCTCGAAGACCGCCACCGGTGGGCGCTGCGAGACGAGCGAGGAGCCCGCGCACGCTCACCTTACGCACACATAATCAACAGTGCTTCGCGCGAGCGTCACTCGCACGGGGCCGAAGCCGCCCTGGTAGCCCCTCGCGCGACAGAGCTCGTGGATCGCTTGAAAGCAATCGGGCCCGAATCGGCGGTCGATCGTGCAGCCTGGCTCGCGCGCGGTGAGCGTCCCGATCGAGACGTCGGCCACGCGCAAGCTCCCGGCGTCGCTCGGGATGCACAGGACTCGGCCGTGCGCGCTGGTCGCGTCTACCGTTCCGAAGCCCGCGGCGTGTCGACGGGGCGCTGCGCGGCACCACGCGTCCGCGGCGAAGAGGCACGACTCGTGGTGCATTCCTGGCCCTGCGCTGCCGTCGCAGTCGACGTCGTGCGCCCGGAGCTCGGCGAACGGAGCGTCCATCGACACCGCGTCGACCACACACAGCACGGTCGCCGCGCTCGCCGCGGGGCCCGCGACGCCCCAGCCGCCGACATTGCAACGCCGCGCACGACAGAAGCGATCGGCTCCCCGCGCGCACACGAGCGACGAGCGCGCCGCATCCAAACACGACGGATCCACGTCGGTGGTCCGCGCGACGCTGACAAACTCCGGGGCGATCCCTTCGTCGACGCGACCGTTGCAGTTGTCATCGACCCGGTTGCAACTCTCAACAGGCATCAGCCCACAGCCGCCGCAGTTGAGCGGGTCTCGCGCGGGATCGACGCAGCTCCCGCCGCAGCGAATCTGCGACGCAGCGCAACCGGTGACGCACCGACCAGCGGGATCGTCGCAGACCGGCGTGGCGCCCGAGCACGCCCCGCACGAGCCCCCGCAACGGTCGCTCCCGCACGCGCGTCCCGCGCAAGACGCGACGCACACTCCCGTATCGACCCCTGTGTCGAGAGCGCCGGTGTCCGTCGCCCCGTCGACGGCCACATCGATGGTCTCGACGCCTGCGTCCAACTGCGCCACCGCGTCGCCGCGCGCTTGCTCTGCGTCGCGGTCGAGCGCCACCGTCGGAACCTCGACGTCGACGCACGCGCCTCCGAGCCCGCACGCGCGCCCCTGCTCGGCGCACCGCTGCCACGCCGTGCACGAGACCCCCGGCGTCGCGCAGCCCTCCGCCGCCTGCGCGCACGCGATGGGCAAGATCACGCGCGCCATGGTCGTGACGCCCTCGGTGAAGCGAAGCACCGCAGGGCGACTGATGCTGACCCGCTCGCCGCTGGGCAACGGCGTCGCTTCGAGCAGAAGCTCGAGCCGCACGCGCTGCTCGACGCTCGCGCCCTCGCGGCGAACCAACGTGAAGCTCGCGGGCCATCGCAGGGGTCGGCGACCGTTGCCGTCGGCGCGCAGCTCCGAGCGCTCTGGGCGGCCCATCTCCTGGACCCAAGCGCGCAGCGTGGCGCGATAGGGCGGCGAGGCTCGCGAAGGGTCCGCGCCCGCGAGGTCTGTGTCCACGACCACGAGGATCGCGGTGGCCGGCCTCGCGCACTGAACGAGCGCTGTCGACGCCAACACCAACACCAGCGCGGGTTGCGTGTTGGGGAGCATCGCTGCGCATCGTATCACCGGTGGGACTCCGAGAGGAGCAACGCCGCGTGCGGCCGCGTCGGCTGACGAAGCGTCGCTCAGCCGAAGCACGAGGCGGTCACGACACGCAGCGCGCCGTTCACGGGTGGCCGTGAACGCGATCACGTCTATCGTCTCCACGATGCAATTCCGTTCGATGTCGCTGACGCTCGGCGCAGTCAGCTTGCTCGTGGCGACCTGCGACACGCCCGTCGTGGCCGCGACGGACAGCGCGACGATGGACACGGCTGCGACGGATACGACAGCGCCGGGCGATGACGCGAGAGCTGCGGACTCGACGAGTGACGCCAACGTCAACGCCGACGCCGACGCAGACAGCGCCGCCGACGCGAGCCACGAAGTCGTGTGGAACCTCGTGACCGACTTCGGCATGCGCGCGGACGACGCGAAGCCCGCGGTCGACCGCGCGATCGCCGCGGCGCGCGCGTTCCTCGCGGCCAACCCTACACGAACGCTGGTGTTGTACTTTCCCGCTGGCCAGTGGGTGTTTCAACCGGCGAGCGGGCCTGCGATCGCGCTCGATCGGCTGACGGGCGGCAAGCTCACGTTGCGCGGGGCGGGCCCGACCGCGACGTCGCTCGTATTCGCGCAAGCGACGTCGTACGGGATCTTCGCGACCGAGACCGACGGGCTCACGATCGAACAACTGCACCTCACGCGACCGGGGCTCTACACGACGCAAGGAACGGTCACGCGCAGCGCGGCGGGGGTCATTCGATTTCGTGTGCAGCCTGGGTTTCCCGAGCCATTGTCGCTCGTAAACGCGCCCGACGCGCTCGACAACGACCGCACGTTGATCCTGTTCGAGGGGAGCGCGACGGACCCCGTCCTGTCGCCGCGCTCTGTGAGCTACAAGCTCTGCCCGGGCGCCGGCCCGAGGCGTTGCGCGACGGCGATGCGAGACCTCGGCGGCGGAGAGTACGAAGCGATCCTGGAGGCGACTGACCTCGTCGCCGACCTGATGGTAGGCGAGCGCGTAGCGCTCAAGGCGAAGGCGGGCGAGCAGACGCTGCGCGCGGAGTCCGTGGACGATTTCACCGTGCGAGACGTGCGCTTCACGCGACACGCCGCGGTGTCGCTCGCGGTGAAGGGCGACTCGAATCGCACGCGAATCGAGCGAGTGCGGGTCGAGCGGGCGCCGGCGATCCGCGGAGTGGTTCCGTTCTTCTCGGGTCCGGGCGGCGGGCCGCAGATCGAAGCGCTGAGAGACGGGCCGCTCATCCGCGGCTGCTACATCGAGGGAACGACCGACGACGCCCTCGCGGTGTTCAGCAGCAGCGCCACGATGCTGATGTCCGGCGCGCGCATCGAGGGCAACGAGATCCGCGACGGCCAGGGGCGCGGGATCAACATCACGCAGAGCCGCGACGGCGTGTGCGTCGACAACATCATCAGGCGCTGCCAGAACCCGTCGATTCAGATCAAGTCCAACCAGACCGCCGGCGGCGTGGGCGCGGTCATCGGGTGGACCATCGCGCGCAACCAGCTCGTCGAGCCGTGGACCGACCCGACCATCGCGCTGCTCCTCGAAAACGGAGTGACCGGCGGCCGACACGACGCGATCACGATCGAGAACAACGTGATCACCCGCGCGTCGCGCAACAATCCGGTCGTGTACATCGAGAACACCGCTTCGGTGGTGATCCGTGGCAATCGCATCGCGTCGTTCTCGCCGTTGTGCGACGCGCCGGGGCGCGGGGTTCCTCCGACGTTGCACCCGATTCCGCTCGTGTACGTCGACGACGCTGCGCGCGTCAGCGGCGCGGACAACACCAGCGACGAGCCCACCGCGCGGCCCGCGTGGGGCGCGGCGCGATCGAACATGGGCGCCGTCGACGTGCAGTGGAGCAACACCGCCGCCGCGGTTTCGCTGCCACCGCGGTGCCAGTGAGGCGCGCTGACGCGCACGCACGGCGGACTCGCCACGCGTTGCTCGGGCGCTCGCGCGCGAAGCGGCCGACCTCCCGAACGACCCGCTCGCGCGAGCGACACGACGGAGGGCCAGAGCGGCGAGGCAGCCCCGAGCGTGCGGAGCGCGTCCATGGCCAGAGCAATCGCGAGGAAGACGCACGGCCCGGACACGAGCGCTCATCGTTGCCAACAGAAGGCATTGCCGCTGATCGCGTCGACAGACAGCACGCGGCGAGCGAAGCGCGCTACGCTCGCGCGGCGCGATGACCCACGACGTCGACACCGAACCGCGAGGCTCGAGCGCGCGCCGAGCGCCGCAACAGACGCACGGGCTCGGTGGCCGCGCGATGCTGGCGTGCCTCTCGCTGGGGTTGCTCGCGCGCTGCTCGCAGGCGACTTCGTTCGACGCTTCGGACGCGAGCGCGCAGCAGGACGCGACGCGCGACGAGGTGCGCGATGCGGGACTCGACGCGCTCGAAGATGCACAGATCGACGGCGCGGCCGAGACGGGCGCGGTGGACGGCGATGTCGTGGATCGCCCGGATTCTCTCGTGGTCGCGATGGACGCAGCGATGGACGGCGGTGACCCGTGCGCGCTCGATCGTCCCCTCACCCGACGAAGCTGCGCGGGAGGCTGGGAGCTGTGCTTCGAAGGAGGGTCGCTTCCGGGTCACGGCGGGCGGCCCCACGAGGCGTGGGACAACCCGGTCGACGATGCGTGGAGCCGCGAGGAGTTTCGCCGCGGAGAGGTGCTGATCAACCAGAGGGAGGGCGCAAGAACGTTCCTGCGTTCGCAGCGAGACGCTCGTGACGCGCCCTCGTGGATGATGCGACGCGATCAGTTCTTCACGTACGAGACGGGCATGGAGATGGCCGTCGGCATCCGCGTCCCGGCGTCGAGCGAAGACCGCGGCGTGTTCGTGCAGTACTTAGACAGTCGCGGCGGCTTTGCGCTCTTGGTAAACGCAACGTCGCTGGTGTTCAATCGACGCCCGAACTACACGGTGACGTCGAGCTCGGTCGCTGTTCCGCTCCCGGCCGAGTTGCGGGGCGCGTTTCTCGAGCTGGTGCTGCGAAAGCTGCCAGCCTCGAACGACGTTCAGATCGTCGCCGAGTGGCCTTCGCCAGACGGAGGCGCCGCCTCGGTTCAGCCGTTTGTCGCCGCAGGCGCTGGGCCGCTCACGACGGATTCGATCACGCAACCGGATGGGTTCGTCACCCAGTGGACGATCGGCGACAACAACGATCTCGCGCGCGGAGTCTACGATCTCGACTACGTCCGAGTGCGACGGCATCGGGCGTTTTTGCCCGTGGATCGCTGCGGTGCCGTGACGCCGCTGCCGTTGCCGCCGAGGCAACGCGACGACAGTCACTTCATCGACGGCGTCGGAAGCGCTGAGGCCGTCGGCCGGGTCGCGGGCGTGCGGCAAACGTGGTCGTCGTTTGTGCCGACCGCCGAGCGGTGCGGAATGGCGACGGGCACCGTGACGGACAGGACCCTCACGAGCCGCACGACGTCATCCAACACGATCCTGTGCGTGTACGACAATCGCTTGGGGTTCGAGCGTGGATTCACGATCGAAGCGCGGGTGCGACGATCGACGGCGGACCTCGCGGGGCACCTGTCTTGGGTCGAGCCGTCGAACGCGTTCACGCTGCGGTTGGAACCGACCGCCCTCGTCGCGCACACGTATTCGAAACCGGTCACGACGGCGCGCTACGCCGCGGTGCTCGCGATGAACGCGTGGCACACGGTGCGAGTCGTTCGACCGGCGCGAAGCCAGTTCGCGTACGTGTACTTGGACAACGGGCCCGTCCCGGTCATCTCCGACTGGAAATCCGGCGCCGCTCCCACGCAAACCGGCTCCGGCGCGAGCTCGCCTCGATGGGCGCAGATCTCCTTGGGACGGCTCGAGATGCCGGATTCGCCCGAAGGCGCATGGTCGACGGTGGGCCCGTTGACGGGCGCGGGCAGCGCCGCCGGAGCGATGGTGGCGGACTATGTGCGTTGGTCGACAGAGGCGTTGGCGCCGTAGCGTTCGACGTCGAGCCGCGAAGCAGAGCGCTCGCGGATTCGTTCGCCCGGTGCGCGGCGGCCGTGGGCGACTGGGTCGGTCTCGACTCGAGGTGCGTCGCACGAGCGTCGATGCGCTCGTTCTCCAGCGCTCGCGCGGCGTGCGCCCATGGCGAATGGGCGCGCCCCGAGTGCGAGCTGGGTGGTCGCTGTTCGATGAGAAGCGTCGGTCTGTCGCTCTGCGCGCTCTTGGGTTGTGCGGCATCGCGACCGAGCGCCGCTCCATCGGCGACGCACACGACACGGTCCCTCGCCGATGCGGCCCCGATCGCGGACGCAGGCCCGGTCGCTCCGCAGGCGACGGCCACGCCCGCCGTCACGTGCCTCGATCACGCGGCGACCGCGGGGCTGTTGTCGTGTTCGGGCCGCGGCAGCGCGGCGGTCGCGTGGGACGAGCAACGATGGCAGACGCTCGGCGCTCAGCAGTCGTCGTCTTCGAGGCGCGCTCGGGTCGCGCCATCGCTCGAGCCTCGCGAGCTCGGCGCCGCCGAACAAGAGCTCGTCGCGCTGGGTGCAGCGTATCTCTGCGTCGATCGGACCTCGTCTGAGCGCGGTCCCTTCGTGTACCGCATGGCGCGCGCGTACTACGACGCGCAGCAGTTCGACGCGGCCGCGACGATGGATCGCGTCGTGGTGCTCGGCCCGGGCAGCGACAGCTTCGACCGAGCGCTGCGGGAGTTCGCGGCGGATCTCTACATGGACTCGCTCAACGTGCTGGCCTCGCGCGTCGAGCCGCGGCGGCCGTCGTGCATCGACGCGATGCGCGAGGATCTGCCGCAGATTCGAGCGGCGCTGTGCGCGGGCCGGGCGACCGGCGCGGGAGACTTCTGCGACCGCGCCGATCGGCTCGCATGTCAGCTCGAGGCGCACGCACGCGAACGATCGCGCGCAGCGTCGCTCTGCAGCCAGCCTCGTCGGCGGTGAGCGTGGCCTACCTCTACAACGACGTGAGCGCGCTCGGAGCGCCCGTTCCGATCCGCGGCAATCTGGACCACAGACCATCTCGCGAGCTGCGACCGGCCGGGGGGCACCTGTCCCGCGTCGGCAGCGTCTTGGTATCGATTCAACGCTGCTGCGACGACCGCCCGCCACAGAACCGTGCTGGTCAACGGGGCCAGCGCGCCGCGCACGATCGTCCTCTCCGCGCCGCACTGCGAGCTCCGCAATGCGCTCGTCTCGAGCGTCACGCTCGCCGCCGGTGCAGCGCGCGTCTTGCTCGCGTGTACGTGCAATTT
This sequence comes from Deltaproteobacteria bacterium Ga0077539, assembly GCA_001465015.1. Taxonomy (GTDB): domain Bacteria; phylum Myxococcota_A; class Polyangia; order Polyangiales. The sequence goes on from LNEO01000378.1 coordinate 11,701, forward strand.
CGACGGTCAATGCAACAATCGCGAGACGCGCGCGACCTGCGCTGGCTGTCCTTGACGATCGACGCAGCAGCGCGCGCTCGAAGCGACCCGAGAGCGGCACGGCCCTCTGACGGCCGTGGTCGACCGCGCTCGCTCGATCCTGCGGAAGTCTGCGCACCGGCGTCGGCAGCCATCGCTGCACCCAGTCGATTCGAACGCGCAGCTCGAACGTCTCCTCCGAGCGCTGCACGAGGCTATCATCACAGACTGTGAAGGCCACGAGCGCGCGCGCGAGGTTCATGCTTCCAAGCGAGCGCTTCGCGCTGCTGGTCCTGCCCCTGGTCGGCTGCGTAGACCCGGCGCCGACCCCACGAGACGTCACGAGCGAGCCCGACAGCGCGCTCGCGAGCGACATCGTCGACGCGTCGATCGACGTTGGCGCGGACGCAGACGCGCCGATCGCGCCCGATGCGCCAGCGAGCGACGCGCCGACGCCTCCCGCCGCGCCGATGTGTCCCAACCCGGAGTCGCGAACGCTGGTGGCCGTGGCGGCGACGGGCATGTGGTTTCATCCAGGGCTCGCGAAGATGGTGCCCGCGTACATCGCGACCGGCGCCGAGTCCGCGCAGTGGAGTGGTCGACGCGTGCGCGTCGAGAGCTATCTGGTGATCCCGGCCGGGGTGTCGCTCGCGCTCGAGGACAGCACCGTTGAAATCGTGGGTCGCACGCCGCGCGAGCACCAGATCTACCTCGAGCCTCGGGCGAGCCTCGCGCTCGACAACAGCACCGTGGGCGGCGTAGCGGTCCGCAGCGCGGGCGGCGACGAGACGTTCATTCAGACGGCGTTGGACGTGCGAGAGGGCGCGCGGCTGTCTCTGAACAACGTTTGCGTTCAGTACAACTACGGCATCCTGGTGGCGGGCACGCTCGACGGCGCGGGGCTGACGGGCGGGCGCAATCCCGACACGGTGATCGTCGAGAGCAACGCTTCGGTAACCCTCCGCCGATCGTCGTTCGACCTGTCTTTCATCGCGCAGACCGAAGCGGGAACCTTTCCGCTCACCCTCCCCGTCGCCGTCTCGCAGACCACGCAATACGGCCGCGCGGGGCAGCGCATTCCTGGTGTGCGCTGGCTGGTCGACCTCCAAGATCACGTGGTTCCGCGGTACTGGTTTTGGTTTCAAAACGTCGGCGCCGCAGCGCCCGTGACGCGCGTACAAATCCGTGGGGCCACGACCATCATCCCGTCGCTGCTGATCGCAGGCATGAGCGGCACCGTCTCGCTGCGATCGAGCTGGGCGACGCACGGAGCGCAACAAGTCGGCGATTTCGCCTGTGACCGAGGCGGGCTCATGAGCGGCACGATCCTCGACGTCGGCAACGTCACGGTCGCGCTCGACACTCCGTCGAGCGTCGGATCCTTTGGTCTCTACCTCAACACCGGCGCATCGATCGTCGCGCGAGGGCCTTCGTTCTTCTCGGAGGTGATCCTCCGCGGAGGCAGCTCTCTCTGGGTCGAAGGAACGCCAGGGACGCTCGACACCGCGCTCTCGGCGGTGACGCTCGAGGTCCTCGAGCGATCGACGCTGACCGCGCGCGCGACGGTGCTCGGCTATCGCTGGCAGCCTGTCGGAGTGCAGGGCGACCTGATCGTAAACGACGACAGCCAGGTGCGGCTCGACCGCGTTCGGTGGGCGAATTTGCAGATCGCTCAGCACCGCGGCTCGCAGGTGATCATCACGGATTCGTCCGCGCTCGAGCCGTTCGATCGCGCGTGTGGGACGGCGAGCGTGCAGGGGGTGGGCGCTCCCCTGCGGGTGCTGATGGCCAGCGACCTCGTCGCGCCGGTGCGGCTTCGCTCGGCGCTCGGCTCGATCGCCACGTCGATGACTCGCGACGACGGCGTGACGGCGGGCGCGCGCTTCGTGGTCGAGCGCGACGTGCGTGTGTCGCGCATCGGTCGGCGACTCGCTCCGGGCGTCGCTTCGGGCATCGTCGTGCTGCGCGACGCGATGGGCGTCGAGCGCGCGCGCGCCACGGTCTCTTCGAGCGACCTCTGGAACAGCGACGCCATCGCGTACGCCACGCTCGACACGCCCGTCGCGATCCCCGCCGGCACGAGCTTCGATCTGTTCGCTGAGACGCCCGTCGGCATGCGGTACTTCGATGTCGCGACGGCCGCTCGCAGCGCGGACGTCCGCAGCGTGCGAGGCGCGTTCGTGATGAGCGACCGCACCGTGTCCGTCGGCGCCGAGGGGTTCGTCTTCGCCGCGGTCAACGCGCAGTTCGTCGCCGAGTGACGCGCAGCGCACACCGCGGCTACAGCCCAAGGGACGCACGCCGCCTCGCGTCCCGAGCACACACGCGTCGATGTCGCGCGAGTGGATCCCCCTTCCTCGCGGCCTCGGGTGTACGCAAACCAACACGGCTCGTCGTTGTCTTCGCGCCGTGTCCACACCCGTAGCCGACCGTCGCTCGTCCACGCCATCGGAACTTCACCGCTGCGATCCACGGTCGCGAGCGCTTCCTCGACGACCGCGTCTCGCGCGGACGCCTCGACCACGAACGCGAGCCCTGCCGTGTCCCACCAGAGGCAGACCGCCACCCAGCGCCCGTCCGGCGACACGGCGAGTCGATGCGTGGGCGCCCCGAGTATCCCCGGCGCCAACGCGACGCGCAGCGCGCACACGACGCGCTCCACGCTCGTGTCCACCGGCAACGCCGTCGAAGCGTTCAGCGCGACCATTCGAGCAAACTTGAAATACTACCCACGAAATAGCACGAGGGCTGCGATGAGCTTCAAGAGGACGGGGGCCGACAGCAATGACGAAAAGGGGCTCATCGCGGCAGGGGTGCTGGCCGTCATCGTCGCCGCCGCCGAACTGTTCGCGTTGCGCGCTCGGCAGGGCTCGGTGATCGTCGAGGTCGACGAGCACGGCATCCGGGAGCGAGACGGGGCGCACGTCCGTATCGACATCCCATGGGATCGAGCCCGCAGTTTCGTGCGGCGAGCGACGATCCGCGCCTCGACGGGCGCGACGTACCAAGCCACGACCGTGCTCTTCGTCAGCTCGAACGGCGAGGTGATCCGGCTGACGAACCACGACGCGCGCGGTCTCTTCTCGCGGCGCGATCCGTTTCGCGTGTACGTCGCCGGACACTCGCTCGAGCCCTTCGTCGAGCTTGCTTCAGCCTGCTCTGCTCTGCCTGTGGCCCCGGAGGATCCGCGCACGCACCGTCGTAACGGCGGCACGGTCACAGACATCGCGGTCTGGCTCGGCGGGCTCGGGATGTATGGGCTGCCCTTGCTCTGGAGTCAGAAGGGGTTCAAAGATCTCCCTCTCGACGAGATCACCCAGCGCGCTGAGATCCCGTTGCCTCGGTTGGTGCTGTTCTCCGCGCTGTTCTTCGTGGCCGCCCTGCTGCGCACGAGCCGTGTGCTCGGCGAAGCTCGACGCACGCGTGACCTCGCGGCGTCGCCGACGACAACGGTCGGCGTTCTACCTCGCTTCGGTCCCGAGATCGCAGTGCGGCTGCTCTGGCTTCTCGCGCTGACCTCGCTGCCGTGGATCTCATCCCTGCGTTTGGCTCTGCGCTGAGCGCGTGGCTGCCAACACAGTATCGCCTGCGAAAGCAGCGGCGAACGCACCCTAAGTGATGCGCGGTGGGACGGGCGCGTCCTCGCACCATCGGGCAGAGGATGAGGAGAGGCAACGGGCAATCGGGTCGCCGTCGGCTCACGCGTGCGGGACGACCCTTTCGGGCGTACGTCCTCGCCGGTGCCCGTCGTGACGTGAGTTGCGCGTTGGGGCAGGCGCGCACTCGTTCGCGATTTTCCACGGGATCGCAACGGGCACCGGCGAGGACGTACGAGCAAAGAGCGTTCGACCAGCTTCAGGACCGAGACAACGACGCGCTATCGCGAGTTCCTACGGGCACTGCCGATCGTCGCGCGTTGTTTCGCACGAGCGCTCCACGAACGCCATCTGTTGCATCGAGACCGCACCGAGCACGAAGCGAAGTCGTGTCGACAGCCAACCCTTGAATCGACGCCCCAAGACCGCTGCGACGAAGAAGCCTGCCGGTAAGACCACCGTCCGTCGAGCGAACGCCGAAGCCCCGCGCCGCGTCAAGAGGCTTCGCGCCACCTGGATCCTCAAGCTCTGCCTCAACCAGCTGCTCGTCGATGGACAGACGCCGACGTTCGCGGAGTACGACACACTTGAGGCGCGGCGCTTGCTCGAGGACGCGCGCCCGGTGCGCCATTTCGCCGCACCCCTGCGCGTGGGCGCAGAAATCGCGACCAGAATCTCTCTTCGGCATCTCGTATACATCGGTTATGGGTCGAGCTCGTCGGGCGTCGGTGTTCGGGTTGATTGTGTGTGCCTCGATCGCCGGCTGCGCTCGCTCGTGCGGCGAGCGGCAAGCGGTCCGCGAAAAGAGCAGCCGCGAGTGGCGCGCGTCGGTGCGCTGCCACGGAGACGCGAGCGGCGGACGCATCTGGCAGGTTTTTCGCGTCGAGTGCTTCGCGGGCGGATTCGTCGAAGTGGTGGTTCCCCGAAGCGAACAGCGAGGCGGGTCGCAGCACGAGCTCCGCGAAGCGTGCAACGCGCGGTCGGTCGACATCGCCTCTCGCGAGACCGACGAAGGAACGATCCTCGCGGCCAGCCTCACGGGCGCCACCGAGAGCGCGGTCATCTACCGCGCTCGCAACTCCTCGGTGTTCTCCACGAGAGATCCCATCACCGGTGACTCGCAGCGCGCGGTGAATGCAGCGCCGCCGCCGATCCGCGCCGCGCTGCTCGCGATCAATCGCGGCGAGCTGCGCGACTCTGTTCGATCACCGGTCATCGACGCGATCGACGGACCCGCGCTCGTTGCGCACAAAGCGACGCTCGTCGCGGACGCGCGTCGGTGCCTCGTGCCCGCGTCGCTCGTCACGCGCCTCGTGAAGACGTCACCCGACGAAATCGCCGCCCAGCTCTTCGACCCCGCGTACGTCACGGGCGACTGCGGCGCACTCCAGCGAGGCCTAGAGGCCGCGCCGCGCGACGTCGTCGGCCCGCTGGTCGAACGGTGGGCACGCGACCATCACGACCAGCCCGCCCCGTGGCCCACCGCCCTCGTCCGCTACGCCGCAGGACACGGAATCACGCTGCCCACGCACGCCGCGAGCGTCGCGACGGCCGACGCCGGACGCCCGTAGCGCTCGCAGGTGCGGCAGCAAGCGGGGGCGCGCCGACGCCCGCACCCGCTACTCGGGAAAGCGCGACACGTACACGGTCCTCAACGTCGTCACGCGCGCGAGGTCGCACGGCGCAGCGGCATTTGAAAACATGTGCGGAGCAAACGCGCTCGCCGCGATGGTGCACGCGCCCGGGCTGTCCAGCGCGAGGCGCACTCTGCCCGGCCCGCCGCTGCCGCCGGCGCCGCTGTTGGGGCCGGAGGCTGTTCCGCCGCGGCCACCACCAGCGGTGATCGTCGCGCCCGCGCGCACGGTGAGCGCCGGCGCACGCAGATCGATCGTGCCGCCGCTGCCGCCGCCGCCGCCGCCGCTCGACACGCTGGTCGCGCCGTCACCGCCAGACCCACCGGCCGTCGAGATTCGCGCGCTCGCGCCGATCGTCATCGTGGTCGTCGTAATGATCCGCAGAGCACCGCCGCCGCCGCCGCCACCGCCGCCCACGCCGTACGAATGCCCAAACGGCGCGCACGGGTCACCGCCGCCGCCGCCTGCGCCGCCCGAAGAGCCAGGAATCAATCGCGTCACAGCAAGGTCGGCAAACGCCTCGCGACCCATGCTGCCGCCTGCGCCACCAGACGACGCCGCGCTCGGCCGTCCCATCGGAACCGTCAACATCTCCGGCGCTCCCGCGGTCGCGCCGAGCATCGGTTCGCCGGGCTGCGCTCCGGTCACCATGCAGGTCGTTCCGACACACGTGGCGCGGCCGCCCATCGAGACCGCGCTCGAGCCGATCACGCCGCCAGCGCCGCCGGTGGCGAGTTGAATTCCTGTGCCGTCGAAGGTGAAGAGCGCGGCGCCGCCGCCGCCGCCCGAAGAGCCACCACCACCGCCGCCGCCCGAACCTCGACGCCCACCTGCGTTGCCTCCGCCGTTGCGTCCCCCGAGGCCCTCGCAGCAACCCATGTGCGCGCAGCGGGTTCCGTTGCCGCCGAAGCCCATCGTGCCATCGAGGTTGCCTCCCGCGACGTTGCTGGTGTTGCAGCCGTCGAATCTCGGGGCGACCGTCGCGCTTCCCAGTCCGGCCGCGCCGCCGACGCCGCCGCCCGCCGGGCCAGAGCTGAGATTGCAGCTCGGTGTCATGTTGTCCGCGCCGAGCGAGGCGCCGCCTTCGCCGCCCGCGAGGTCGATCGTTCCATCAATGACGACGTCGCCGGTCGCGCGAAGATCGAGCACTCCGTTGCCGCGCGCGATACGCAGCGTCGCCCCAGCCGGAATCGTGATCGTCGTGAAGTTGTAGATCCCAGGCATCAGCGTCGTCACCATGCCCGGGGTGCCCATGAAGGATCCGTTCGTACCGGTCGATGCGTAGGGCGTGCACACGCGGTTCTGGCACGTTCCCGCGCCGCAGTCGTTGCCGCATCGACCACAATTGGGCGACGCCGTGAGCATGGCCGGCGTGACGTCGTCGACCCGACCATTGCAGTCGTTGTCGCGTCCGTCGCATGTCTCCATGCCCGTCGGAATGCACACGCCCGTATCCACGCCCGTATCGACCCCAGTGTCCACGCCCGTGTCGATCCCCGTGTCGACTCCGGTGTCCGTTCCAGAATCGACGCCCGTGTCGACGCCCATGTCCGACGCGACATCGTTGCCCGAGTCGCGCATCGAGAGGTCCTCGACCCTTGGGTAGCCACAGCCCACGAGCACGCTCGCAGAGAGCAGCGCCGAGCCCACGATCGTTCGCTTGATGATCATCTCTTAGAACCTCCCGCCAACGGCGATCGCCGCGCCGTTGGTGAACACCATGGGGGTCACAGCGACCCTCGCCTGCTCGTTTGCGCGCGGCCTCGTGAGCAACGACGCGACGAGCCACGCGCCGCCGCCCGCGACGAGCAGCGCTCCACCAATGAGCGTGACGTTGAGTCCCGTCGTGAAGCCGGCACCCTCGCGGGCTCGATTTGCGTCCGCAGTGGTCGCGCATTCGAGCGTGTCCGACGCAGCGACGTAGCGACACGCAGACATCGCTCCACCGCGCAGGCCCGCGAACACGCCCGCGAGACCGAGGCTCACCGCCCCCGCGCCGAGCACGACGATCGGCCCGATGGGAACGCCCGCCGCCCGGGGCTCGCCTCCCTCTCGACCGCCGTTCGACCCGCCGTTCGACCCGCCGTTCGATCCGCCACCGCCGTTGTTGTTCGCCCCCTCGCCCGTGCCGGACGCGCGCGCAGCGACGAGCGTGAACACCTCGCGCAGGCGTGCTCCCGACGTCACCTCGACCGCGCGACGCTGGCTCGAGTGGCCTGCGGCGCGCACTTCGATCGCGATCGTGCCGACGGGAACGCGCACTGCGTCCGCGAGCGGAAGCGTACCCACGCGCTCTTCGTTGATGAAGAGCTCTGCGCCCGCCGTCGCGCAACGAACCTCAAGCGAGCCGAGCCGCGATGCGATTTGCGTGAGCGCCGCCGTGAGCGCTTCACGGTTGCGTTGAATCCATGGGTCGCTCTCGGAAGAGAGCGCCGCTCGAAGGTCCCGCTCGGCCGCGACCCACTGTCCGAGCGCCTGCTCGGCGAGGGCGATCTGCGCCTTCGCTCGCGGTGAGGCAAAGATCTGATCCGCCTGTCGAAACGCCGCCAGCGCCTCGTCGTCGTTTCCCGCTTGTCGCAGGGCAACGCCGCGCGCAATCGCGGCGTTTGCTTCGTCTTCGGCGCCCGTTGGTGCCGCAGCCATCTGCGCGACGGCCGTGGACGCCGACAGTCCGAGCGAAAGCGCGACGGTCATCGCGACGACCACGCGCGCCCGGCAAAATACTCGTGTGTGCATTTTCCATAAGAAGCATACACGCCCTCGCGCCGAGTTGGCTGTCTCACCATCACACAGCCATTACTCCCAGCAGGCGACGAGCTTTCCGTCGCGCTCGTGCTGTCCGTCCGCGCTGACCGCGAGTTCGTAGAACTCCCACCAACACAGCATCGCCTGTGAACACAGCAGCGAACGCACGGAGCGGCGCGGTGGGACGGGCGCGTCTGTGCAGCAAAGGGTTGAGGGCGGCGACGAGGCAACGGGCCATCGGGTCGCCGACAGCGGACGCGTGGGCGACCGACCGCCGTTGGAGGGCCTATCCTCCACGACTCGGGACGTGGATACTCGCGCCATGATTTTCGCCGTCTATGCAGTGCGCCCCAGCGACACGCCCGCCGAACCGTTTGCTGCCGACGTGCTCGCGGCCGCACGTACGTATCTGGCAGCACTCGATCTCGATCCGGCCTCCGCGAGATTGTTCGTCGACGACGCGCCCGCGAACACCGTCGCGACGACCCCAGCGTTGGCAGAGGTGGTGCGGCGCGCGAAGGCGGGAGAGCTCGGGGCGGTCGTCCAGCTGTCGAAGAACGCGCTGTTCGCATCGGACGTCGCGATCCGTGCTGTGCAAGAGGTGATGGCGTCGGGCGCTCAGCTCTTGACCGTCATCGATGCTCGGCTCGTGCAGCCGGACGAGCTCACGGTGAAGCGGCTGTGGGCGTGTGATGGTCCAACGTGGCAGCCCTTGTTGGAGGCGCTCATGGGACGCAGTTTGGGCCGCGTCGCGCCGCGGTCGTTTTGCGCCGCGCTCACGGCGGTGTCCACCGACGTCGACGCGTGGACGAAGCTTGCGATGCGCGCGGTGGACCGGTTTCGCTCGAAAACCGTGGATTCGGTACTGGGAGTGAAGGACGCGTTCTCTCCGTGGCTGATGGCAGGCATGCGGAAGCTGCTGCCTGCGTCGGATCCCTCGGTCCTCGACGCGCGGTTGATGGACATTGTGAACAACGCAGCGGGCGACGTCGTGGCGCGCTCGCGTGACGTGCTGCGCGAGATCGGTGCGCACGCCCCAAACACGCAACTGCACTACAACTCGCTGTGCGTGCACGCGGCGCGATGCCTGGAAGAACAGCTCTGGGACGAAGCCGAGACCGCCGCGAGCACCGCGCGGGACATGAAGAAGGGCAACGAGATTCGAAGCAACGCGCTGCCCATGCGGCAGATCGCGGTCACGAAGATCGCAAGGGGTGACTTCGATGCTGGATTGGAGCTGATCGCGGCAGCGATGAAGCTCGACGACGTCCTGTACGGATCACCGCCGCTCCCGGTGCTGGGGACCAAGCGCTTTCGTCTCTACGACGCGCAGGATCCAACGCTGGCATTGCCGAGCGCGTTGGAGGCGCTCGTGTTCTACGCGCAGTGTTCTGCGGCGGACGACGACGAGTGGCTCGAGAGCCTGGAGCAGTTCAAGCGTGCGCGCGGAGCGCTGTCGGACACTTCGCCAACGGAGTCCGCCTCGGTGAAGAAGACGAAGCAGTAGCGTGCTCCTCGACCCGCGCGCGTCGCGCTGGGCGCGTCAGGGCTTCGCGCTTCGCCCCCCCGCGCGATGCCATCGCAGACTGCGCGGGCCATTGCGCGACGTCGCCGACGGGCGCGGGGCGCGACGGTGCTCGCTGTGAACGATCGAGAAAGATCTCCGACGCATGGCGCGTAGAAGCGCGCGCGACGATCGGTCACAAGCACTGTGTACAGCGGCGTGTGCCCGAAGACCGACGGCGCGGCCCCTCGTGTGCTGGTTGCTTGGTTTACCCAATCGGATATCTGCACTAAGTCAACGGCCCGGAAGGCGAACGACGTGTTGGCGTGGCGAAGGACGAGGCGCGAGCTCGCGCTCGAGTTCGTGCGAGGGTGTGGCGAGCTCCCATGATAACCCGTCCTGTTGTTCGCCCCGAGCTCGCGAGCGGAACGCTCATCGACGGTGACTTCGAGGTGATCGAGCGGCTCGCCGCCGGCGGCATGGGCGAGGTGTACCTCGCGCGTCAACGGAGCACGGGCGCGCTGCGCGCGCTCAAGCGGCTGCACGGGTATTTGCTCTCCGACGAAGTGTCGCGCACGCGCTTCGAACGCGAGGCGAAGGTCGTCGCGAAGATCGAGAGCCAGCACGTCGCGCAGGTCGTGGCTTCGGGGTTCGATCGTGACCGAGGCGAGCCCTTCATCGCGATGGAGCTTCTCCGCGGCGTGACCGTGTCGAAGCTCCTGGCGCGCGGACCGATGCCGATCGATGAAGCGCTGCGGATCATGAGGGGCGTCGGGCACGCGTTCGCTGCGGCGCACCAGGCGGGCGTCGTGCACCGCGATCTCAAGCCCGACAACGTGATGCTCGCCGAGAGTCAGCTCGCGGGCGACGCGACCCTCGTGAAGGTTCTCGACTTCGGGATCGCGCTCATCTCCAAGGGCACGCTCTCCGCGCGCATCACCGGAGACTTCACTGTCGGAACGCCTCCGTACATGGCCCCCGAACAGTTCTCGGACTCCGGGCAAATCGGTTCGCACACCGATGTGTGGGCCATGGGTCTTCTGCTGTTCGACATGCTCACGGCGCACCGCTTCGAGAGCAGCGCTTCGAACACTGACGCCGCGTTCGCCACGCTGATCCAAAACATCACGCAAGAGCCCATCACCCCGAGCGCGCTGCGGGCGCACGAGCGGGGCTCGCCGCGAACACCCGCGCGTTCGCGGCCACGGTGGTCACGCCCAGCACATTCGACCCGAGCGAGGGCAAGCAGCCGGCGCTCAGCCTGAAGCCAACGCCGTCGACGCTGACTGCGTCAGCGTCATCGCCACCGACGGCGATCGCGAGCCCGCTGCGACCATTCTCCAACACGGTATCGCCTGTGAAACCAGCGGCGAACGCACGGAGCGTGGCGGTGGGACGATCGCGGCGCGGTCGCAAAGGGCTGAGGGCGGCGACGAGGCAACGGGCCATCGGGTCGCCGACAGCGGACGCGTGGGCGACGGACCGCCGTTGGAGGGCCTATCCTCTCGCCTTCGCGCCGTGCGTGGGCCATCGTTGCTCCGTGAAGCTCGTCGTCACCAGCGACCTCCACGTTGATCCCGGCGGAAAGCTCACCACCCGCGCGCGCATCGACGCCCTCGCGCAGACGATCGCCGACGAAGCGCCGTCGCTCGTCGTGCTCGCCGGAGACCTCGGCCACACGTTGCGCGGCTGGGAGCTGTGCCTCGACGCCTTTCGCGCGATGCCCTGCCCCGTCGCCGCCCTCGCGGGCAATCACGACGTGTGGCGCGATCGCTCGGCGAACCTCGGCTCAGAAGCGCTGTTCTCCGCGGCCCTCGCCGACCGCTGCGCGCGCGCTGGCGTCCTCTGGCTCGAAGAGCGAACGCTGCGCTTCGGCCCGATCGCGGTCGTGGGAAGCATGGCCTGGTACGACTACTCCGCGGTCGATCCCACGGTCACGATGAGCGCCGCGCAGCTCGAAGAGCTCAAGCCCGCGTTCAACAACGATGCTCGCTTCATCGACTGGCCGCACCGCGACGGCGAGGTCGCCGCGCGCCTGGGCGACGCGCTCGTGGCGAAGCTCGACGCGCTCGAGCGCGACGCGTCGATCACGACGGTGGCCGTGGTCACACACGTTCCGCTGCTCGAAGAGCAGATGGAGCGACGCCCGCAAGACCCGACGTGGGGCCTGTCCAACGCCTACTTCGGCAACCTCACCCTCGGCCGCCGCGTCACAGCGTTTCGCAAGGTGCGCGCCATCGTCAGCGGGCACACCCACGCCGGACGCAGGGCGAAGCGCGGCGCGATCGACATCCGCGTCGTCGACAGCGACTACGGCGCGCCGTCGTTCGAGAGCATCGAGCTCTCGCACGACGCGTCGATCCCGCAATAGCCCTCGGCAGCATCGCCGCGCACAACCGCGGCCCCGCTCGTCGCAGCGCCGATCCCCTCGGCGGCCGAGTTCGACGCGACCGAAAGACCGCTGACGAACAGCCGCCCTGGCAGAATCGCTCGAACAACGCTCAAGAGCCATTGACGTCTACTGTGCGAGCCCTACGCAGAGCAGCGCGGATCACCGAACGCTTCGGCGATCCAGCGACCGATCGTGCGGCGCGGCAACGGGCGCGCAAACCTGCGCGAACGCACCGGGCGCGCCGACGAGATCGAGCCGCCAACGAAAGAACGGTCATGGCAACGTCGCTCGCGACCTCTGAGGGCTGGTTTCAGAACCGGACCGAGCTGCGCAAAGAGACGTAAACACTGCAAGGAGAGCGTTCGAAGACGGGCTGGATGCCGGTCGAGAACGGTCGACGCCGCAGGGATGCACCGCCACAAACGCAGCCCGACACCAGCCACCGTCCTCGATGAACGCTCGATCCGACCCGCGGTAGTCTCGCAGCATGTCGTTCGAGCTGCGCGAACATGCACACCGGATCGACGTGGTGCAGGGTCGAAGCGGCGACGTCGTGTGCGAGATCCACGTCGCGTCTTCGATCATCGGCAACGCCCCGCCGACGCATCGAATCGCGCCTTCACCAGACGGCCGTTGGTTGGCGCTCTTCGCGCTGTGGGACAGCGCGGCTCTCGTCTTCGTCGTCGAGTCGATCGCCCAGTGCGCGATCGTCCGCGACGCGCTCGTGACCGTGGATCGATCGATCGATCCAACACAGTATCGCCTGTGAAAACAGCGGCGAACGCACGGTGCGGCGCGGTGGAACAATCGCGGCGCGGTCGCAAAGGGCTGAGGCCGGCGGCGAGGCTACGGGCGATCGGGTCGCCAACAGCAGACGCCTGGGCGACCCGATGGCCCGTAGCCT
>LNEO01000379.1 GCA_001465015.1 Deltaproteobacteria bacterium Ga0077539
TCGTGATCCGTATTCATCGTGTGCGCCTCCTGCGCGCGCACGCGATGGGACTCCGACTACAACCCTACTTCACGACGGCCTCCGGCGAGGACGTACGGAGCGAGGGAGATGCACGCGATCGACTTCAGCGCGTTCGCCCGAGTCGTCACACATGAATCGCGGCACCTAAATCCAAGACAACCCCACTTCGTTTCAGAGGTCTTCGCAACGCTGTCGGAGGCCGCGTCGTGCCATGGCTGGCTCATGCGCGATTCATGCTGCAAATCATGCGGCGATTCGCGCTAGCCGGTCAGGCATGCGACAGGGCCACGCTTGCTCTCGGTCATGGTCCCGCGTTACAGAATCCACGACCAATTCGCCGCTCACATCGCTGCCGAACTCGACTTCGATCGGTGCGGTTCATCCGACTCGCGATACGGTGATCGCTTGTCTCTTCCACACAGCGATCTCGACCATCTTGAAAGCGCTGAATCCAGCTCCTTAGCAATGCTCCGCGAGATAGCCGCGCACCATCATCGCGCGAAGCGCTGACTCAGCGGCCGATCGAAGCCTCTCCCACGCGGGCAGCAAGAGGGTCTCCTCCAACGCCGGAAGCGGATCGGGCGTCGCGTCCGCCACCTCGAGCCAGACCTGATGAAAGCTGCACAGCGCCTGCTCTTCTGCCTGCGTGAACACCGGCGAGTTCGAAAACCGGAGCTCCGCAGGCGCGCCGACGCGATCCTCCCACTGGTTGATCACCTCGTTCGGAACCGACACTGGCGCGACTCGCTGGTACTTGCGCTGATGCTCGAAGGACGCTGCGAGTTCTAGATACTCAATGATCCGATTGCGAAGGCGCCGGTCGATCTCGAACTCGTCGATCGAAGATTCCATGATTGTCCTCGAACCTTTTGTTTCGTTCAGTGCGTTCGCACTGTTACATACGGGGGCGCCAAAGTCACCGAGGCGAGTTCCATCGAGCCCAGGTCATCCAGTCTGTAAGCGGGATGTGAACTTCTGGGTTATTCCGAATTGATCCCCTGACGGGCCTTCCGTCGCGACCGAGAACTGCGCCGCCAGATTGAACGACGACATGATCGACGCGTTGGTACTCGAACTGGCTGTCTGGGACGCCGCGGTCGATTCGAATGTTGTCGATCGGCATTCCGCTAGCAGCCCGCTCTGTCCCTGCCCAACGCCAGCCGTCCGCCTTTTTGTTCGGTTGGCCCAAGCCCCACTCCCTTGGAACCCGATCAACGACCGCGCTTGGAGGTTGCCAACGAGTGCGTGCCGGGAGTTGTCGATTCGCTGGAAAGGAGTTGGGTTCCCTGAAGCTCTGCGCCGGAACTCGCGAGACCGCGCTGTTGTTCGGCAGCCGCGCGTTCGGCAAGCTGGAACGCACGCCGGCAGCGACGAGTGCCAATTCGCCAGCTCGGTCGACGGCCGCCGTCGAATCAAAGAACCAGTCTGCGATGTCCTCGGGCTCATCAGAAGCAGGACCCGAGATCATGTGTTCGACCTGTTGAGGAAAATCGTACCACTGACGTACTTGCTCTACAGGGTTCTGCAACAATGGCGGAGTGCGAGACGCGGTCGCGAGGCCTCGTTCCAACAACCGTTCGCCAACCTGCGTCGCCACAGCGCTGATTCGGCGACTGTAGTCCTGGCTATCGCGTTCGGCTGCCGCGACTTCCGAAGCGATGGCACCGATTTCCAGTTCCGCGAGTTGCTCGGCAGAGCGTGTACCGTCGTCGTAACAGGCCACGATCCACCGATCGCGAATCGTCACACCAGCATCGTTTTCGTATGAGGTCTCCGCATAGAGGGGGACCGGAATCCTCCCCGTCGGATCCACATAATTCCCTGGCGAGTTGAACACGTACCCATACGTGACCAGGTTTCTCGGGTCGCCCACGCCGTCGCCCGCGACGTACTCGGGAAGCGCTGGATCCGCGCTCAACCATCGCGTGGTCCTCGGGTCGTAGTACCGCGCGCCCACGTAGTGCAGGCCCGTCTCTCCATCGAGCTGGTGGCCGTGAAACGGTGCGAGCCCACGTCCGTTCCGCTCGATTGCTGCACCCAGCCCTCGCCGAACGGGAGGTGCTCTGCGTGCTCGTGCACAGCTCCGCTCGCGTTCGTCGTGTAGTGCGCGCTGCCCTGCGCGTCTCCGTGCGACCAATACACGCGCTCGCCCGCCGCGTCGCTGAACACTGCGCTCACGCGCTCGCCCGCTGCGTAGATGTGCCGCGTCACCTCCGTCCCGTTGCGCACCGTCACGAACGCGCTCGGGTACACCGTCGTGCTCGACGCGCTCGTCTTGTGCGTGCGCGTTCCCCCGGCGTCGTAGCGAAACTCTCCTCGCGCACTGCGAGAAGTCGGTCTTCTTCGTCCCAGTCGAAGTACCGCAGCTTCGCGCCCGATCGCTGCTCGGTGAGCTGATTGCCGTTGCGGTCGTATTGGTAGCTCGTCGTTCCGATGCTCTCGGCCTGGTGCCGGCGGCCCATCGCGTACGCGTACAGCACGTTGCGCGACGTCGCTGCGATGGGCGTGGGCGCTCCTCCGCCCGAGGGCAAAAGCTCGTCCTGCTGGTTCATCTGCTGCGTGCGACCGCTGATGTCGTACCGCATTTCCAGCGAGAAGCGCCGCTGCGATCCGTCATCGTGCGTGAACAGCCCGTTCGATTGCACGAGCTGCTCGAGCTGGTCGTATTCGAACGTCACCGAGGTCGGGCCCTGCGTCGCGCCCGTTCCTACGTCGTTGGTGATGTGCGCCACGAGGCCGTGCGCCGTGTACCCGTAGCGCAGCTTCTGGATCTGTCCGAACGGCGTGTGCGTGTCGATCCCCGTCAAGCGCTGCTCCACGTCGTCGTACTGGTACTCCGTCTCGACGCGCGAGCTCAGGGGACCGTTGCCGAACGTCACGCGCCTTCGTCGCCCGAAGCGGTCGTAGGTGACCTGGTCGATGTACGAGCGCTCGGTCGTCCCGCGGTGGCCGCTGACGCCAGAGAGGTTACCCGCGAGGTCGTAGCGATAGCGCACCGTCTCCGCAGGAAGCCCGTCGAGCGCTGGATACGTCACCGACCGCGCGCGGCCGAGCGAGTCGTACTCGAACGCCATCTCTGCCACCGTGGGCGTCGCGAGCGTCCCGAACGGAACCAGCGTGCGCGTCTCGAACGACACCTCGCCGTTCGCCGTGAACTGAAGCTCGCGTGTCCCCGACGCATCGATCGTCCGGTACATGCGTCCCACCCGGTTGTGACTCGCGCCCGGCGCGCCGAAGAGAAACACCGTCGGCGCGGTGGTCGGATAGCGGACCTGCCACAGCCGACCGTGCTCGTAATCGTAGTAGATCTTCTGCCCCGCGTGACGAAGCTCGGGTGTCACCCGCGCGCCGAGCGCGCCTGCGAGGTTGTACTCGTACGTCACCATGCCCGCGTCGGGATCGGTGAGCGTCACCATGCGATCGAGCGAGTCGTACGCCGCCGTCGTCGCGTGCCCGGCGGCATCGGTCACCTGCGTCAGTCGCCCCAGCAAGTCGTACTCGTACGTCGTGATCACGTCGGTCATCACGCCCGCGACCCTGTTGCGCTGCACGAGACGCCGAAGATTGCCGCTCATGTCCCGCTCGGCCTGCGTCGTTCGTGTGTCCGGCGCGCTGCCCGAGCGCTCGAACACCGCCTGCGACGTGCGGCGAATGGGCGTCGTCCCGAGCGCAGAGTAGCCGTGAGTAAACGTAAGCGTGTCCGTGCCGTTCGCCGCGTGGACCTTCTTCACACGACCGAAGTCATCGAACTCGACCTGCGTCGAGGGCGACGCCGACGGCGGAGTGACCATCGATTCGAACGCCGCGTACTGGTCCCAATACGACTGGTACTGCCGCGTGACGCGCCCCAGCACATCGCGCACGAACGTGCCGCTCACCGCGTGCCCAACGAGCGTCGAGCCTGGGCCGTTGTCGATCAAGAGCTTCACTTTGCGCTGGATCGTGCGGCCGAGGCCGTCGACGAACACGATGCTGTCCAGCGTGTTGCCCGCGTTCGCAGGGTCCATCGTTCGCGTGATGGAGTAGTGCGGCCCGCTGTGGCCCGCGGTTCCGAACGTGTACTCGTAGGTCACGCTCGGGTTCGGCCCGCCGAACTCGTACGCGCCGAACACCTGGTGAACGCGACCGAACACGTCGTAGCGCAGCTCGCGTTGGTGCCCGTTCTGGTCCTTCGCGATCAGCGGGCTGCCGAAGCGGCGGTCCCACGTTTGCTCCGTGACGTAGCCGAACACATCGTACGTCGAGATCGGGTACGTGTGCGTCTCGGCGTCGAAGACCGTCACCTGGTAGTAGTCCGAGGGGTCCGTGGTGTACGCGACGTTTCCGTACCCGTCGTAATAGAACTGAACCCACGGGTTGGATCCCGCAGCGCCCGTCCACGGCGCGCTCGTGTCGGGGTTGGTTCCGCCGACGAGCCGCTGCTCGACGCGGTGCACCGAGCCGTTCGAGTTGAACGTCGACGACTGCCGTCGCAGCAGGTTGTTCGACACGTCGAAGAGCTCCACGGAGTTGGGAGCGAAGAAATGCAGGGCAGAATCGACGTGGTAGCCGATCTCTGTGCGAAGGTCATCCGTCGGTGTCGGCTCGCGCGCATCGATGCGTCGCTCGAGCAGACGGTGCGCGTTGTAGAAGAACTGCGTCGACGTCTGCATGCGAGCGTCCGCGATGTCCGTCGACGTCCCGTCGTACTCGAAGGCCTGCGTCGAGGTCCGCGAGGCAAAGAACACTCCCGTCCGCTTCGGCAGGCTCGAAGGTGGCGACGCGAGCACGTCGAGCGACCTGCCGAGGAGGTTGTGCGTGCTCGAGAAGCTGCGATGCTCGTAGGGCGTGTAGCGACGGTAGTAGTCCTGATTGTGGTACCAGGTGTCCTCGTACGACCCGTCGGGACGCGTCACGCGAACGTGATTGAAGCCGAGAAACTCGCGCTCGATGCGATCGTAGTTGCCCGACTCGAAGTACGAAATCGTGCTCGTGTAGCTCTGCGAGAGCGGGTCCTCGACGGTCACCGACGCGAGCGCGAAGCGATTCGTCGGCATCTCGCGCTGGACCGCGCTCGGCGGCTCGGTGACGTGATTGCCTTCGCGATCGTAGGTCAACGTGATGGTCGTCCCCGTGGGGCCATGGATCGAGGTCAGCAGGTTGGCGCGCGCGTTGGGATTGGTGCGCATCCAGAAGCCCTGCGCGCTCATCCCGAGCGTCGTGTCGTCGTTGTCGAGCACGTGATCGAGGTCGCCGTCGCCGTCGATGTCGAGCAACCCCGTGCTGCTCTGACCCCATTCGTGAACATAGTTCACAAACGTCGGTTCGAGCCGAATGCCGACCACGAGCAGAGAGATCCCGATCGGGACTCCCGCGTTGACGCCCATCGTCCACGAGTGTCGCGACGCGATCGCGTCCCGGTCGTGCATACCGCCAAAGGCCGCGTCGTGGCACGGGCTCGAGAAGAAGTCCGGGTTGGGCGGCGTGGGGCTGAACCCCCATTGAGGAACGTTCCAATCGACGATGGGACCGAAATCACTCCCGCGATTGACCTGCACCTTCCACACGCGCGCGCCGTCGATCACGGGATCGACGTAGAAGACCCGGTCCGGCAGGCCGTCGCCCGTGATGTCCACGGTCGCCACCTGCGTTCGCGAGGCCGCAAAAGACGGCCCCGCGCCGACGCCGTACGAGCCGACGCCGATCGTGTCCGTGCAGTTGTGTCGAAGTTGGACGCCCCCTGCATTCCCGTAGTGTCCCGAGTATGGGTAGCCAGTGTCGTTCAGCGTGATGAGCACCGGCTGCGAAAACGCGTAGCCCAGGTTGTACGCGACCTCGTAACGGACTGGCGAGGGCCCCGGCTGGATGATCGAGCGAATCTGATCTGGCAGGCCATCGCCGTTGATGTCCATGAACTCGACGTCGGTCTCGCCCTTGGCGTCGACGTGCCCGGCCGAGACGCTGCTCTTCGTGTGGATGTAGATCTCCCCCTGCACCGAAGAGGCGATCGTCGGCTCGCCGCCCTGCGAGCCAGCGAAGCCGATGCTCACCGCCCAGTCCGACGCCACATTGTGACGAAGCGAGGTGCGCTCGGACGGAAGCACCAGCGGGATCGGATCGGAAAACGAGCCATCTGCGCCGCTCACCGACGGAGGGATCTGGATCTGCACGTGCCCCTTCGATCCATCCCACACGACCGAATCGGGATAGCCGTCCCCATTGAAATCGCGAAAATCAACGGGCGTATGGGCCTGGCTCGTACTCAATGAGCCTGGGACGTATGGGACCTGAACATTGAGCCCCATCGACAGCGACGAGCCCGCGCGCATTACGGGTGCGTTGGTGCTCACGGCGCCGATCGCCGTCGTTCGAACGAGTCGATTGCTGGAATCGACGCGCCACGCCGATCGCGCCGACGGCTTCATGCTCGTCGCCGTCACAAACGAGTCGAGCCCCAGCCCCCTCAACAACGGCGTGCCGCGCTTGTCCGCGACCGTGTCTCGCCCGATCGTGAGGAGCTCGCCGGCAGACCGAGGGATGACCGGCCCCGACGCAGGCGCGGGAATCGGGCTGCCTGCACTGGCGAGCCGCACCAACGTCGACGGAGTCTCCGTCCCGAACGGATGGGTGAGTCCGTCCTCCGCGAACACGGCGCTGCCGTTCCACTCGCCCACCGACCAGCCACGATACCAGCCGAAGAGAGGGTCCGGACGGCGAAGGTCCAAACCGAGTCCGCTAGGTAGCTGAAACGCAGCAGCGACCTCCGCAGCCGCGACTCGAACCTGGCTCTCGGCGGGAGCGATCGTGCCGGCGGGTGCGTCCACGAGGTCGCACTGTCGGGTCGTCGTCGTCGGCGGTGCCCCTGGCGCAGGCGATGTTCCCCCACGCGAGGTACACGTGGTCGCAACGTCCCACGCGGGACCCGTCGAGCCGGGGCGCACGCGAATTTGCGACACGGCGACGTTCCAGTTCGAGATCGCGCCGGGATCCGCGCCGTCGCCCACCAACGCGTGCACGATGACCTGGTCGCGCTCTTCGACGTCGAACTCTCGCGACTCGAGGGTGTGCGTCCCTGGCATGAAGAGCGTCCCGTTGTCGTCGCTCTCGCTCGGCGATCGCATCACCTGGACCTGCGGTGCAGCGCCCGCAGCGACCATCGCGTCGACGAAGTCGACTGGGTTGGTCGTCCCCGGGATCAGCACGGGCCATGCGGTGCCGGGAGGTGGCACGAGACGTTTTCGATACGTACGAACGCGCACTGGAATCGCGGTCGTGAACGAGCCGCTCACGCGAACGCGACCCGCGTACGTCGCAGCGAACGCCACAGTGTCGCGATCCGCGAGGCGAAAGTCATCTGCTCGCGAGAAGACCTCGAGCGGCGCGGTGGGGCTGCACGGCGGTTGGCCAGGGTCCTGGACCGGCACGCAGCTCATTCGATCGAGTTCGCGGATGATCGGTGACCAGAGCGTCTCGTCGCCGTCGATGCTCGATCGCGCTTGCACGCGAAAATACAGCCGATCGCTATTTTGTACGTCCGGGACCTCCAGCCAGGGGCCCGAGCACTTCGACGCCGCGCCATCGACGCTCGGGACACACGGTCCAGCACCGGGCTCGATGTCGTGCTCCCACAGCACGGTCTCGCCGCTCGACGTCGCACGAATGATCGACGCGTGAACGCCGTCGCCCACTGACGCGGGAACGGTGATTCCTCCCTCGATTCGCACGCGAGCGCGATTGCGTGCCTTCCACCGCACCAGCGGCTCGGTGTCGTGCGAGAGCGCGCGAAGGTGGTCGAGCTGCGGCCCCGTCAGCGTGGCCTCGTGCGCGAAAGGCCGCAGCCCGCCGAGCGTATAGTCGTGCTGGGTCGAGCCCGCGACGAAGTGACCGAAGTGAGTGCGGTCTCCCGCGAACGGGTTGCGACGAACGGTGAGGACCGGCACTCCGCCGAGCACCACAGGACCGAAGACCTGATCGACGCGTCCGTCACCATCGACGTCTTCGAGCACACGATCCTCGCGGGTGCGGCTGTAACTCAAGGTGCCGCCCACCAGCCCGAGGGCGGACACTCCGCTGATTCCGACACGAAATTGAAGCGAGTCCGAGTGCTGATCGATGAGGTCGTTTTCGAGGTCTGCGAGGACGTGATCGCTTCGAAGGACACCTCGATTGGGATCGCGCGGGCTCGTCGGAGTGGCGCGACGAAAGCTGTTCAGCCTCAGCCTTCCGTCCCTGTGAAGAAAATCTGGCAGTCCGTCGCCGTTCACGTCGACCGTCGCGCTGGTCGTGTGCGACCACGTCCCGCTTCCACCCACGGACCCGCCGATCGACACGACGAAAGCAGGATCACCGACGCCACCCCAGAACGAACCGCCGTACGAGTTGCCATGGCCGGCGTCCATGGGGAAGCCTGGTCGCCCGGAGTTCCACTGGCGCGAGTTGGTGAAGCCGCGCTGCCCCGCTTCGTAGCCGAACGAGTACTCGTAGAGGAGCGACGCGCCATCGCTGCCGAACTGCTGGATCTTCGAGAGCAACGACTGCTCGAAGGCGCTGTACACGTACGAGAACCGATAGCGCCGAACCTCCTCGCTCGGCGTGTGCACGATCGCGCTCGTGAGTCGCTTCGCGGTGCGCGTGAGAAATCCCAGCCGCGCGGAGAGCTGCACGTCCACGCGAGGTTCCCACCCGAAGTCGACCGTGTAGTACGGCGAGACATCCGGCAGGCTCCCCGCTTCGCGATGACCCGTGTACGTGATCGACGACAGATACAACTGGCTCCACGGAGCGCCGCTCGGGCCAGCGGACGCAGGCAGCGTGCCGTCGTCGATCGAGTAGTGGTACTCGACAAAATTGCCGTACCGATCGATGGTCTCTTTCACCGCCCAAAGCCCGCATCGCGCGAGCGGCGTCGCGACAGGCTCGGGAAACGTCGGCGCGACCGTCCCCGTACGAGCACAGAGGGTGGCGGCGAGTCCGCCGAACGTCGATGTCCTGCCGTCTGCGTCAGTGACCTCCCACGTGATCGACGTTCCGTTCCGGATGCGACGGATCCTGAGCGGCGCGCCCAACACTCGCGGTTGATACTCGTCGACGGTGTCCGAAATCGTGGCGCTGTGAACGATGGGCTGACCGTCGAGCAGGTAGCGGTCTTCGATGCCACGGTACTTGGGCACGCCCCAGCGCGTGTCGATCGAGATCGAAGGCACGGGCATCGACCAGCCGACGCCGAGCAAGCCGTTGCCGCCGCTGCTGTCGTAGGCGACACGAACGACCGGTGCCATTCCCTGTCGACCGGGCGGGAGGCGCAAGGTCAGCCCTGTCGTCGCCGTTCCCTGCGCGTTCGCGGTGGGCGCTGGAATGACGTCGAGTCCCGCAAACGGAGCACCTGCGCCGAGCGACCCGAGCGAGTTTCGATCGCCAGCGCCGCCCTGGGCCCCTTCGGCGTCGCTGCCTGTCGCAGCGATGAAGTCCGTAAAGTGATCGGTCCTTCCTGCGGCGAAATCTCCGTCTCGAACCTCGTCGCCCCGAAGCGCGCGCCACTGGCGCGCCCCCTCGTCGTAGTAGTAGATCGTGACGTCGTGCCGCGATTTTCCTCGCGGAACGAGCGACGGATCGATGGGCACCGTGAGCTTCAACGCCGACAAGAACCGCATCGGGTGCGGGCCCAGGCGATACGCCCGCGCTCCGCGGGTCACGTTGGTCATCCCTGGATCGAGCCGCGCGACCTGCTCGTTGGCGAGCGGACGAACGGTGATCCTCGTCGCGCGCGCGACCGCCCCACGCGGAACATCGATCTGCAAATCACCAGCGCGAACGGTGGCCGCTCGATCGGGCTGCACCCACTCGGCGAACGGCGCGTCGCTGTCATGGCTCGCGTTGGACACCGAAGGAGTCGACGGCGCGCACTGTCCTGCACGAACGTACGCGGTGGTCCGCGCTCCGCCGCCTTCTGCCGTCACGGCGAGCTCTCCGTCGTTCGAGCCAGCCTCGAAAGGAACCCGTAGCGACCACTCGCCGTGCGCGTTGGTCGTCGTCTCGTGACCGAGCACGCGAATGCGCCACGAGCGCCCCCCGTGTGACCGGACGTAGCCACGCACGTTCATCGCGCCGTCGCGGCACTCACCATGATGCGGATACGTCACGATCACGGACGGCTCGGTCGCGTCCGTCGGACTGCCGAGCACGCGAAGCTCCGAGATTCCACCGGCGGATTCGCGGGCGAGCGCGACGGTTGCCCGTACTGCTCCGCTCGGCCAGTGATCGGGCAATCGCACGGCGTTCCATCCCGGGCGGCGGCCGCGAAGCGCGATGGACTCGCGACGATCCGAGCCTTCGACGGCGAGCTCGATCGATCCTCGAGAGCCCTCAGCGAGCTTGAACGCGACGACGTGCGCCTGCATCGCGCGACCGAAATCCCAAAGCGTCGGCGCCGAGGCGCTTCGGTTGCTGGACAAGATGCCGGTGTCGTCTCGACCATCGAACAGAACATCGTCTGTTCGCGGATCGTCCGCGCGATCGAAGCGCGCGTCGGCCGCACATACAATCGAGAGGTCGCGCACCACGTAGCCGCTCGGGCCGAGCTCGGAGACGGGCTCGAATCGCACGATGTTGTCGCCGGCACGAAGCAGCGACGGCGAGAGCTCTTCGACTTGCAGACCGCCGTGCTCGACGCGGTGCGGGCCCGACGACCCGCTCGCCTCCGATCCGTTCACGGACCGGATCACGCCGGTCCAATGCGCAGCGCCCTCGAGCGAGTACCGCAAGAACGCCCGGCGACAGGCCGCGGCGAACGGAACCGTCACAGGGAACGAGCTCGCGGTGTCGGAGGCCGTCTGATCGACGACCGACACCCGCGCGTTCGTCTTCGTCGACGTCGCGACCAGCAGTCCCGGATCGTCACGGGTGATCGTCTCTGCAAGTCGTACTGCCGGGCGGATCTCCATCGCCGAGACCTGCCCCCAGAGCTCGACTTCGGTGAGTCGAATCGGCGCCGTCCCCTCGACGCGCAGCACCATCGTCGAAGCAGCGGAACGAGCGGTCGACGCGAGCGTCTTCCAAGCGCCCTCAGCGATGTCGACCTGCACTCGATCGATCCCCTCGATGGTCGAAGGCTCCGTCGAAGACGCATCGAGCAACGTGATCGTCGCGCGCAGCGGACCGCGGAGTCGCACGGCATCGATGCCCGCAGCCCGATGACGAAGCTCGAGCTCGACTCGCCCGCTGGACGATTCGAGCCCGGTCGTCGGATCGCTGTCGAAGGCCAACCAGGATTGTTCAGCAGCGGCGCCACGCGATGCGATCTGCGACGGCGCCACACGCGCCTCGATACCATCGGTCGGCGCGGGGCGCGGTCGAAGCGCGGGCAACTGGAGCGTCGGCGCCCTGCCTCTCTCGCGCGATTCGCGGCGGGAGGCTCCGCCCGCTGCGCGTTCGGCGCATCGACGCCCGACGCGCACCCCGACTGCCCCGCACCGAGCGCAACCACAGTCGCGGCAACGAGGCGCCACGCTTGCTTCATCGAACCCATCGATCCACCGCCCTTTCTCGCTTCGATCCCGATCGCAGCGAGGCCCCCGATCGTGACCCCGCCCCTTCACACTTCACACGCTACGGATTGCACACCGGCGGAAAGCACACGAACCGCGGCCTCCCCGGCAACGGGTCCGGAACCGGAACGCAATTACCGTAGTCTTCACACAGCACCGTCCGCTCTCCGCGCCCCTCGCAGGGATCGGACT
>LNEO01000380.1 GCA_001465015.1 Deltaproteobacteria bacterium Ga0077539
ACTGGCAGTGCCCAGCGTTGGTATGCCCAGAGCCGCCCGAACCGCCACCGCCACCACCGCCGCCGCCACCGCCGCTGCGCAACCCCTCGGGCCGATTCTGTGGAAACGACGACCAGTGCGACGGGCTGCGCTGCGACAAGAGCCGCACGCGCATCGGGATCTGCACCGCGCGATGCACGCCCGGCGCGGCCGAAGACGTCCTCTTCACGCAGTGCTCGGGCCTCGACGCGCGATGCACGGAGTCCGAAGCGAACCCGGGGGAGGGATACTGCTCCAACCCGTGCATGGCGCTGGAGGACTGTACGGGCGACACGGTGTGCGGAGCGCTTCACCTCAACGGCGCGTTGAATGCGTGTGTTCCATTTTGTCGCTTCGACGCAAGCTGCCCCGAGGGAATTCGGTGTCGAATCGCCTCGGGGCAGTGCTCCAATCGCAGCGATGCGCCGATGCTTCTGCCTCATGGATCGCCCTGCGTCGAAGATTCAGCGCGACCTTTTCAGTGCGAGGGCCGATGCGTGCGAGTCACGACCACCGCAGGCTCTTCCATGCGTTGCGTAGGCGTTCAGCTCGGCGGAACGTGCCCGACGATCAACGGCCGCGCCCAGCTCGAGCGTCGCGTGGGCTCGCTCACCTACTGCCTCGGATCGATCGAGTGCTCTTCCCGCATCCCGTGTTGCCCTGGCCGAAGCGTGTGCGAGCGTCGCCCCGAGCTCGATGCGTTCGCGTGCGGAGACGACACACCGATGCCGAATGTTGCATGCGGAAGCGACAGCGGCGTGTCGATGGACGCGGGAGACTGAGCTGCGATCCGTCGCGGAGCGGGCAGCATGCGTCGATCGAGAGCGCGTCGTCTCGCACGATCCCCTGCTGTCTCTTGGCTCCGCCGCGAAGGCGCACGGCGCCGCGCTCGGCGCAGACCTCTCTCATGAGCGACGCTGGTTCTGGCGTGCGCTGCAGACGCTCTCGAAGCACGAGGCTCGCCTGCTCGACACGGCATCACCTGTGAACACAGCGGCGAACGCACGGTGCGGCGGGGGAGGGACGATCGCGGCCTGGTCGTGTCGTGCTCAGGACGGCGGCGAGGCACCGGGCGATCGGGTCGCCGACAGCTCACGCGTGCTCGATCGACCTCGGTTGGATGTCGTATCCTCTCAACGACCATACGTGCATGGTTGCTCGCGAAACTGCCTGAGAGGCAGCGATTTCTAGCGCTTGCGCACACTGCGGGCACGCTGGACTGGCCGTCATCCGCGCGGTCCTCGCACGCGGTTGTACCCATCGAGCGCGCGACGACCCTCGGCTCGTGGTGGTTGACGACGCTCTTCCCCACGTTCGATCGCGCTCAATACTCGGCTCGCATGCACTCGTCGGGCTCCCGTTGGCGTGACCATTCGGTGGGCATCTGGCTCGCGTGAAGAAACCGCGCGAAGAGGTAGATCGCGCTCGCGAGCACGTGCCCGCCGCCGAGCTCGGCGTCGGTCACGCGGGTCACGATTGCCTGCTGGGCGATCGGAGTGAGCCGCGACTCGATCGTGTAGCGCCAGTACATGATCCGCGGGGTGAGCGTCGCGCGTTCCCACGCGCGAAACGCTTCGGCCGAGTTCGCGCCGCGATAGACCGGGACGGGGACGCGGACGAGCTCGCCGTGAATCACTTGCGCCATACCGAGCAAGGCTTCTCCAGCCGCGGAATTTCCGCGATGAAACGCCTCGTCACCGAGCCGAGAGCGCGTTCGATGCGCTTGCGGCGGCGGCTCGAGCGCAGTCAACGCACCGAATGGCGACACGATGCCCGTCGCGACGTGGCAACCATCACGGCGCGGCCGCAGCGCGCGAATGCACCGCCGCAGCGCGCCCTCGTGTCCTTCGCTGCGCACGACGCAGCGGTCCAGATCTTCGCCCCGCACGCGTGGTCGCGCCAGGCGCAGCGCGCGTGTGAATGCCTCCTGCGAGAGCAGCGCCGGAACGACGTAGCCGCGCTGCCCATCGTATTCCGTGAGCACCTCGCCGTCGTCGGCGAGCTTGTACCCGTGCTCCGCGCGCCACACGTGCACCGCCAACCGATACGACTCGTACGCCGCCTGAGGCGCGTCGAGCGCTTGCAGCGCGCGTCCGGTGCCAGCGTGCACCGCGGCGAGGACGTCCGGCGTTGCTTCGCGCTTGGCGCGATCCTGCCAACGCGCGTACCAATCGAGCGCCGCGCGGTACCGCCGTTGCTCGCGTTGCACCTCGCCGATCGACAGCATCGCAGCCCACACACGCGAGCGCTCTCCGCGCGCAAACGCCTGCTCGACCTGCTGCTCTGCACGCTCGAGATCGCCCACGCGAACGAAGAGCGACACCGAGCGCTCGAGGTCTTGCGCGCTCACGCGCTCGGCGACCGAGCGCAGGCACGGCGCGGCTCGCGCTGCGCCCAACAGCGCGCAGCGAAGCTCGTCGCCCGACGACTGCGACTGCGCCTCGCGCGACAGAGCGGTCACCGCCGCGATCACGACCAACGATCTCGCGTGCGTGGGTCTCATGCCTGGAGGATACGATCACCAACGGTGCGCCCGCACGAACGCGCAGCAAGAAGTGGGTCCATGCGGATCGGGACGACGCGGTGGCTCGGCGGATAGGACATCCAACCGATGGTCGGTCGAGCACGCGTGAGCTATGGGCGACCCAATCGCCCGTCGCCTCGTCTGCGCCCTCAGCCCTTTGCTCCCGCGCCGCGAGCAACGCCCGTCGCGCGCGGAACCGTCCGCGTGTCAGCGTTCATCGCGCCGAGCGCGCGCTCACAAAACGGGCAGATCGACTCGCTGTGCCGCACGTGGCGGGCGCAGCTCGCGCATGGATGGAGGGACAGGGTGTTTCCAATCTTAGCGCGTTCTTCGACGACGCTCGTGGGGTCGTGGGTTCGACCGAGGTTGCGAGCAGCGTTGAGAATCGTTCGAGTCTACTCGTCGCGATTCCAGCTCACTTCGAGCTTCAGCGGGCCCGGTGACCAGCAATAGAAGTTCGCTGCGTCATCGCCGAACTCTCGATATTCGCGGGCGAACTCGACGTTGGCCGCCTTCATGCGCTCGAACACACCGCGGACTTCGCTGGCGCTGCCCAGGCAGAATCCATGATGGTACCAGGCGGGAAGCGCCAGCACCTCGCCAGCCTCGAGCGGGTCGATGGCCAACAAGAAGCCCGACGAGTCCCGCAGAAAAACGCCGGCGCCGTGTGAGAACGCCACGGTCATCGAGAAGAAGTCCTCGTAGAACCTCTGCGCTGCAGCGACGTCCGGAACCGCGATGTGAAGGTGGTTCAGCTTCATCCCGTCGTTTGTACGCTGAGCGCGCGGTGCGCCCACGCGTCGAACGTGCCAGCAGGAGCAAAGAGCCGAAGAACCACGCGATCAATCGCAGCGTGCGGCGCGAGCACTGGCGCGACGGGGTTATGGGCAACGCAGCAGGCGCACTCGAATCGCGCTCTTGCCGCGGGCGGGCTCCTCCCACGCAACCCAGAGGCGCTCGCCGTCGATCGCGAGCACCGAGGCGCGGGCCTCACTCGCAACTCCTTCGGAGAGCGCTTCGCCCGGCGAATGAAGCAGCTCGTCGATGCTCCTTCCGAGCGCGAGCTTCACCGTGGCCGGTCCGCGCAGACCTCCTTCGGTCCATGACAACGCGAGCGCGTCACCGCGAGCGACGAGGCTCGGCGCGAGCTGCTGCATCGGGACCGCGGGACCGAGGTCCGAGGGGGACAGCGCTGCGTTCGGTGCCCACGGGTCCATCCGCGCCAACCGCAGCCGAAACCGACCCGCGGGCGTGGCCCGCTCGCCCCAGACGATCACGAGCTCGCCGCGGAAGAACGCCATCGTCGGCGTCCCGACGCTAAGGGTCCGCGCTCCCCCGAACGATCCGCGATACACCCGCCGCGGTCGCTGTTGCACCACGCCGTTACGACCGACGAGCGCGAGGCGCAGCTCTCGACCCTCGTAGCGCAAGAGCACCGCGGCACCGCGCGCTTCGAGCGCCAACGCGAGGACCTCGGGCAGCGCGACCGGGGTGCGGGGCGGGGCGGTTTCGTCGTCTTCGTTCGCGACCTCCGCGCTCGTCGGCGGCACGAGCGACGTCTCCGCGAGCCCTCGAGCCGACGCGCGAAACACATCGACCTGCGTGCTCTCCGGCCCGCAGCCTTCGGCCTGGGTCGTGAACATCCCCACGGCCATCGAGACTTCGCCGTCGGTCGCCACGCGGAGCTCTGTCGGAAGAAGCGTGCTCGTTTGCTCGGCCAAGGTCCGTGCTCCGACGCGAGCGCGCGTTCCGCCGGAGGGCGAGCAGGCTGTGTTGCCCCACGCAGCTCCAAACGTCCACCGCGACCAGGCGTTATCCGCCCGCGCAGGTAGCTGCCACAGGCGGATCCAGTTTCCTCGCCCGTAGAACTCCTGCACCTCCCTCCCGAGGTCCGGCGGCGCGAGGTTATCCCTGCGCCACGCAGCGGCCCCGCCGTCGCCCAACGCGACTTCGCTCGACCACCACACAGAGCCGTACCTGTCGTTGTCGTCTCCGATGGCCTCGGGCATCCCCTCGTGCGCGATGTGGTCGGTGACGTGCACCGTGAGCAGCGCGTGCTCCGATCGAGCGGCGAGCGCGAGGGACCGAACGCGCAGCGCGGGCAACAACAGGTCAGGGCCGTCCGGCCCGCTCGGCGTGCAGCGGAGTTCGCCCGTGCGCTCGCTCGAAGGAGAAAGAGCCACATCGAGCGCTGCGAGCGACAGCGCCGCGTCCGTCAGCGAGCGACGCGCGCCGCTGTCCACGGTGACCGGGGTCGGCACGACTGGCTGCGACGATCGGCGACAGGAGGCCGCCGAAAGCGCGAAGAGAGCGAGCGCGCCTCGGTTCATCGAGCGATCGTACCGTCTTTGCCCAACGCACACCGCAGCGGTGCCTCGGCAAGCGGGCTCACACGCGCACCGCCCGCTTCGACGCGCAGCGATGAACACTCCGCGTGTCCGACGGGACGATCCGATCGTGCATCGTGAGCCCGACGCGCCGTGAGGCTGCTTGGACTCACGGGAGTTGGATTTCCTCTCCCCCCCCAATACGAACCCGCCGGTACTCCGACCGACGCCGCCGGCAACGTGACCGAACGTCAGAGCCGGATCGGGATCTGCCAGTCCGACGTGACGCTGAACCGCGCGGCGTCGAAGCTCGAGGGACCGATAAAGCCACGGGCGTTTCGCGATGCTCCAACGCGGCTACACTTGCGTTCCATGCCCGTCTCGCTCGACGCACAACACGCTCCGGTCGCGCTCCCGTACGAGAGCTCGTTGCGCATCGCTGTGCAGGACGTGTTCTCGATCGCGGGGCGCGGGACCGTGCTCGTCGGTCGCGTCGAGTTCGGAACGCTGGCCGTCGGCGACGAGGTCGACATCGTCGGCCCCGAAACGACTCTGCGCGCGTCGGTGTCCGCCATCGAGCGCGGTCGCAGGCTCGTCGAGACGGCGTCCGAGGGCGACGACGTTGGCGTGTTGTTCGCGAGCGTCGAGAAGGGCGCAGACCTCGCGCGTGGCTTCGTGATCGTGAAGCCCTAGCGGTGATCGCGCTCACCCGTGAGAGCTGCTCTCGCCAACACAGTATCGCCTGTGAAAACAGCGGCGAACGCAACCATAGCGATGCGGGGTGTGACGCTCGCGTCTGCGCAGCATCGGGCTGAGGACGCGGGCGAGGCAACGGGCGATCGGGTCGCCAACAGCGCGCGCGTGCTCGATCGACCGCGGTTGGATGTCCTACCCTCCTCGCGACCCCGCGAGCGCGCAGCCCGGTCGAACCGGCTACGTAGCCGAACTGTCGGCTACGTAGCCGAACTGTCGGCTACGTAGCCGGGCGCGATGGTCGGCCGTCCTTCGTCTCGGCGTGTTCTCTGCGCTTCGTCACTGCGCCGGCTCGTCAGCACCCTGACGAAGAGGTAGCCGCTCAGGCCGCCTCGTGACCCTCGTCGCGTCCCAAACTGTTCGCGGAAATTCCTAGAAAACGCGATCATCACACTCCCGGGAGACGAGCCCCCTCGTCGGCTCCGTCCGGGTGCCACACACGTCCCCATCCGCCACGCCCGATGGCGCGACCCCGCCGCTCGCTCAGCTCGCGTCGAACCCGCTGCGCGCGGTCCTCGCTTCCACAGCGCGTACGCGATCGACGCTGCGTCCCTCGCCGCGCACCGCTCGCAGTGGGTGCACGGATCTCCGAGAGGCGCCGAAAACTGCACGGCTGCAACGGAACGTATCGCCGGAGAATCGAGAGACGTAGCGACGTTTTGCATCGAGCCGCGAGGCGGCCCCCACCCGCGCTGCCGCGCGATGCGCAACGCCCCGACGGAAGATGTTGGAATGGCGAGGCAAAACGGGACGAGCAGCGCGTCGAAGAGCGCGCTCCGCACACGGCCGGGAGGCGAGCGCCCGGCCTCTGCGCTACGCGTAGCGGGCGCGGCGTCCGCCGGGCCTTCTCACTTCACTCTGAAAAATCACAACGCATTCTCACGGTCGAGCGCAGCGTTGCGTGTGTGAATTCGCGCAACGATGGACGGTGTTGTGAAGCCGTGTTCGATGGAGCCCACCGCGAGGTCCGGCGGACGCCGTGCCCGCTACGCGCAGCGCAGAGGCCGGGCGCTTGCCTCCCGGCCGTGTGCGGAGCGCGCTCTTCGACGCTCTGCTCCTCCCGGTTTCCGCTGCTGTTCCAACACTTTGCCTTTGGGGCGTTGCGCATCTCGTGGGCGGCAGCGCGGGTGGGGGCCGCCCCGCGGCTCTGTGTACAGCGTCGTTCTCCTCACTGGGGCCGCGCGCGGCAGCGCGGGTGGGGGCCGCCGCGCTGCTCGATGCAAAACGTCGCTGCGTCTCTCGATTCTCCGGGGATACGTTCCGTCTCTGCCGTGCAGTTTTCGGCCCCCTCGTGACCCTCGCCGCGCACCGCTCGCTCGACCCGCTCACCCGCCGCCCTTCGCGCGCCCTTCGCGCGCGCTTCGCGCTCGCTCGGTTGCTGGTGACCCCACCCACTCGTTCGAGTCTTCCCCCTGTCGAAGACTCATCTGGCGCGCCCGAGAGGACTCGAACCTCTAACCTCCAGATCCGTAGTCTGATGCTCTATCCAATTGAGCTACGGGCGCGT
Organism: Deltaproteobacteria bacterium Ga0077539; assembly: GCA_001465015.1. Lineage (GTDB taxonomy): Bacteria > Myxococcota_A > Polyangia > Polyangiales. The sequence continues at coordinate 7,130 of LNEO01000380.1, forward strand.
TCGGGGGGGGACTTATGCACCCCCGGTTTCGCGGTGTCAACGGTCATCCGCGAGACTTTTTTTTTACTCCCCGCCGTGGCCCGGCGCTCCGGGGTCTTCTTTGCTGCTGAAGCCTCGGTCGAGCATCTTGAACGGCCAGGAGATCCATCGGACCACCCGCTCGCGCATGGCGCTGTTGGCCAGGTCGTCGAACCACGAGAACACCACCGGGGTCGCCAGCAGCGTGAGCAAGAGGGCTAGGGTCTGGCCGCCCATGATCACCGAGCCCATCGCTCGGTTCGTTCCCGCGCCGGCGCCCGAGGACGCCACGAGCGGAACCATGCCCGCCACGAACGCCACCGTCTTCATCAAGATCGGCCGCAGACGATCGCGATTGCCGACCATCACCGCGTCCGCCCGAGAGAGACCCCTGCGCCGAAGCTCGCGCATGTGATCGACCTGCAAGATCGAGTTCTTCTTCACGATGCCGAAGAGCACGAGGATCCCCAGCGACGAGAAGATGTTCACCGACTGCCGCAAGATCACCAGCGACAAGATCGCGAACGGAACAGTCAGCGGCAACGAGATCAAGATCGTGATCGGGTGGATCCAGCTCTCGAACTGCGCCGCGAGCACGAGGTACATGAACACCAGCGAGAGCACGAAGGCGATCATGAAGCCCCTGCCTGCCTTGCCGAGCTCCTTCGAGCGGCCCGCGAGCTCGCCAGAGTAGCCGGGGGAGGGATTCTGCCGGCTCCACGCAGCTTGCAAGCGCTCGATCACCGCCGCCTCGCTGCCGCCAGGCTTCACGTTGCAGTACACCGTGACCTGTCGCTGACGGCCGAGCCGCTGGATCACCGAAGGCCCCGAGCGCTCGTCGACGTTGACCACGTCGCTCAAGCGCACAGTCCGCCCGGGGATCGTAGAGGCCACCGTCACCAGCGAAAACGAGTCCACGCGCTCGCGCACCGACGCGTCTCCGCGAAGGTGCACCTCGTACTGCTCGCCGCCCTCGTTGTAGTTGGTCACCTGCACGTCGCCCACGAGCAGGCGCAGCGCGTTGGCGACCTCGACGGGCAACACGCTCAAATCCGCAGCGCGGGCGCGGTCGATCGAGACGACGAGCTCGGGCTTTCCGACGACGAGCGTCGAGTCGTGGTCCGTCGTCATCGGGATGTTTCGCATCTCGCGCACGAGCGCCTCTGCGTATTGACCGAGCTTCTCGAGCTCGGGGCCGCGCAAGACGAACTGGATGCTCGCGCTGTCCGCCGCGCCGCCGCCGCCAAACGCGTTGACCGGCGACACCGCCACTCGGAGGTTGTCCGCCGAGAACCGCGGCAAGACCTCTTCGCGAACGCGACCCATCAACCCCTGCTGGTCGATCCTGCGCTCGGTCGGCGGGATCAGCGCGACGAAGATCGACGCCTGGTTCGACCCGCGGCCCGACTGGTCGCCCTGCGCCGAACCCACCGTGGCCACCGTGTGCGAGATTCCCGGAAGAGCGCGGATCGAGCGCGCCAGGCGCTCTGTGATGATCTGCGTCTGTCGCAGCGACGTGCCTTCGGGCGCGCGGAGCTGCACCTCGAAGCGAGACTCGTCTTCAATGGGCAAGAAGTTCTTCGAGACCACCTTCACCAGCGGCCCGAGCGACGCCATCGCGATGATCATCGAGATCCCCACGACCCAACGGTGCCGCATCGAGAACGCGAGCAGACGCATGTAGCCCCGCTCGATGAGCCCGTAGATCCCGCGCGCCCCGCCGTGGGCGCCGGCGTACTCCGCGGACACGACGCGCTGTCCCGCGTTCCACTGCGTGAGCTCGTTGCGCTCGGCCCAGCGGCCCGCCGAGGATTCGACGCCGAAGAAGAAGTGCTTCAGCCGCGAGAACATCCTCGTCAACGAGCTGGCCTCGACCCGCAGCCACTCGAGATACGCCTGCACTTGCTCGGGCGTCCCGTAGTTCGGTGGGTCCGAGTGAACCTCGTCCTCGGCGTGGGCGTGCTCTTCGGTGAACGTCTCCTTCGCCCCGGGCTTCTGCTTGAGCCACCGCGACGCGAGCATCGGCGTCAGCGAAAACGCGACGATCAGCGACACCATGATCGAGAAGCTCATGGTGAAGCCGAAGCTCGCCATGAACCGCCCCACGATCCCGCCCATGAAGGCCACGGGCAAGAACACCGCGACCAAAGACAGCGTCGTCGCGAGCACGGCCATGCCGATCTCGCGCGTCGCGTAGATCGCCGCCTTGCGCGGGTTCATGCCCTTCTCTTCGACGAACTTCACGATGTTCTCGAGGACCACGATCGCGTCGTCGATCACGATGCCCACCGCGAGGGTCAACCCCAACAACGTGATCGTGTTCAGCGTGAGCTTCATCGCCTTGATGAGCGCGAAGGTCGCGATGATCGACGTCGGGATCGCGAGCGCCGAGATCACCGTCGAGCGAAGGTTCCAGAGAAAGAGCAGCACGACGATGGCCGCGAAGATCGAGCCGAGGATCAAGTGCTCTTGCACGGCGTGGATCGCGTTGCGGACGAACTCGCCCTCGTCTCGCACGATGTCCAGCCGAAACCCAGGCGGAAGCGTCGGTCGGATCTCGTCGAGCCGCTCTTTGAGCGCGTCGATGACCGCCACTGTGTTCGTTCCCGACTGCTTGCGCGGGGCGAGCAGCACGACTTCGCGGCCCGAGAGCGTCGCGAGCGAGCTGGCGTCGGCCTCACCGTCTTCGGCGCGACCGACGTCCCGCAGGCGAATCGTCAGCCCGTTGCGCGTCGACAGCGCGATGCTGTTGAACTCCTCGACCGACGGAACGCGCCCCAACACGCGCAGCGAAAACTGCCGGTCACCGCGGTAGATCGTCCCTCCCGGAACCTCGATGTTCTGCGCGGCCAGCGAGCGCGACACGTCCGAGATCGTCAGGCCGTACGCTTGCAAACGCGCAGGGTCGATCGTGACGTTGACCTGCCTCTGTCGACCGCCGTAGATCACGACGCCGCCGACGCCGTTGAGCGACTCGATCTGTCGCCGAACCCGCCGCGAGGCGTACTCCGTGAGCTCGCGCGTCGTGCGCGGCCCCGAGAGGGCGATGAACATCACTGGCGCGGCGTCGGGGTCGATACGCTCGACCCTCGGCTGCAAGATTCCCTGCGGAAGCTGCGAGAGAATGCGGTTTACGCGGTCGCGAACCTCCTGCGCCGCCTCGGAGGTGGGCTTGTCGAGGTCGAAGCGCGCGATGATGACCGAGAGCCCCTCGAAGTTGTTCGAGCGAAGCTCATCGAGGCCCGAGATCGAATTGAGCGCGTCCTCGACCTTGTCCGACACCTCGGACTCCATCTGCTCTGGCGCCGCGCCAGGCAAGACGGTGGTCACGATCACCGCTGGAAAATCAATGTTCGGAAAGCGGTCCACCCCGAGCCCGAGGATGCTGAAGGAGCCCACCACGATCATGGCGAGCATCAACACCCACGTGAAAACCGGTCTGCGGACACAAACCGCTGCGAGCCACTGCATGACAATCCTCTTCGATTGTGAGCGGCGGTCCGGCGTTGCGCCGCCGAGCCGCGCTGTGTCGAACTATCGACCGTTTTCGCGCGCTGCTGGGTCGACGACGCCCGCCGCGCGGCGCAAGCGCGCGGCCGCGAGGCGAAGGTCGACGAAGGCGTTCAGGAGATTGACCTGCGCCGAGAAGAGCTGGTTCTCGGCGTCGGCGACGTCGGTCTGCGTGCTCGCTCCGGCCGCGAGCCGCTCGCGACGAACGCGATAGGTCTCGCGCGCCGCGACGAGCGCCGCGCGGGCAGCGGTGATCGACGCTTGAGCGCCGGTCAGCGCGTTGTACTGCGCGCGCACTTCGGTCTCGAGCCCGTCACGGAGCTGCGCGAGCTGCGCTTGCACCTGCGCGCGCTGCGCGTCGAGCCGCCCGTTCGCCGCGAGCCCGGTGATGAGCTGATTGGGCGTCCACTGCGCTTGGACCGTGACGTCCCAGGTCGCGACCCAGTCGCCTTCGCGCTGCGGAAAGATGCGCTGATTGGGGTTGGCGAGGTCCACGTTTCCCACGATCGCGACGCTGGGAAACAGCCCCGCGGTCGTGGCCCGCTGCTGCGCGTCGAGGGCGCGCACCTGACGCTCGATCGACTGCAGCTCCGGTCGCGAGCGCATCGCCGCGTCGACCAGCGTCGCGACGGACTCGCTCGGCAGGGGAACGCCCACATCGACGCCCTCGCCGACGCTCAGGGTCACCGATGGCGCCAGCCGCGCTCGCTGCCGAAGCTGAAGCTCCATCAGCGAGACGAGGTTTCGCGCCTGCGTGACGCGCAGGTCCGCGCCCGCGACCGCGCTCTCGACCACGGGGAGCTCCGACGGCGCGACCACGCCGGCCTGCCGGAGCTGCAAGATGTCCTCGCGACGACGACGAGTGAGCGAGAGCGCCTGCTCCGATGCGGCCAACGCGCCGAGCGCGCGCACGTACTCGTAGTAGGCCTCACGCGCCTGAAGGGCCGCGGTCCCTCGCGCGACGTCGAGGTCGAGCCTTCGCGCCTCGGCCTGCTGCCCCGCCGCGAGATAGAACTCTCGGAGCCGAAACGGGATGTCCGTCACGGGAATCGTGAGCCCCAAGCGAAACGCAAACGTGTTCAGGATGGGCACCTGGAGCACCACGTTTTGCGTAAACGACCGGGGATTTGCGGTGCAAGCCGCGAGGGCCATCAAGCAGCCGGGCGTGTCGAAGAAGGGGATCGACCCCGGCGTGATGTCGCTCAGGCGCGTGTAGCGAAAGCTCGCCGAGAGCGTCGGGAGCATGGACCAGCCCGCCTCGCTCTCTTGTTGCTCGGCCACGCGAAGTCCGGCGCGCGCAGCGGCGACGCCGAAGCTCGCGCGAACGGCGCTCGCGGCGGCATCGTCCGCGGTCATTCCGCCGGGACGAGGACGAATCGACTCGGGAATCTCGGGCTCTGCCGCCGGCGCGACGAGATTTCGCTGCGGCGCCTGGTTGGGCGCCACGAGGGCCTGCGCGGAGATGGGCGTCGCGTTCGCGCGCGGCGCAGGCGGATCCTGAGCGGGCGTCGACGCTGCTTGCCCTGCGGGCTGCGGTTGCGGCGCTGTCTGTCGTGCGCTTTGCGCGCGCGCGTCGCCCGCCCCGAGCGCGAGCGCGGAGGCGGCGAGCGTTGCTACGACCCACGTATTCGAGTTCATCGACGGCTCCTGAAAGTGCACTGCGCTCACTCGGTCACGAGCGAGCCGTCTGCGAGTCGATCGAGCCGCCCCATGGCGACCCGCTCGCCGGTGTTGAGGCCTCGCTCGATGAGAGTGTTGGCTCCCATCCGCTCGGCGATCGTGACGACCCGCTCTTGGATCCTGCGGTCTGCGCCGATCACGAAGACCCGGTGCACGCCCGCTTCGCTCAAGATCGCGTCCGTGGGAATCTCGAAGACGGTCTCTTGCCGATCGAGCTCGATCCGCGCGGTCGCGAAGAGCCCCGGCCTGAGCGATCCATCGGTGTTGGGGATCACGGCTTCAGCGATGAGCGCGCGCGTCTCTGCGCGGACCGCGGCGCTGATGTACCGAATTTCTCCAGTAAACTCGCGATCGGCGAAGGCGTCGACCCGCAGCACCACCCGCTGCCCGCGGCGCATCATCCCCAGCCGCTCTTGCGGAACCTGCAGCTCCATCCGCAGAGGATCGGTGCGCACGAGCGTCACCACCGCGCGCTGGGGCGTGACGTACTCGCCGACGTTGATCGTTCGCTCAGCGATTTCGCCGTCGAATGGCGCGCGCACCACCGAGTCCGACACCGCGCGCGACGTCTGTGACACCGCGACCTGCGCGCTTCGAAGCGCGGCGATCGCGCCGCGCGCGTTGTTCTGCGCCGCGGCGTACTGGGCCGCTGCCGCCGCGGAGCTCGAGCGAGCGCGCTGAAGCTCCTGATCGCTCACGCTCCCGTTGGCCGAGAGCTGCTCGGTCCTGCGCAACACGTCCTGCGCGAGCTCGGCGTTGGCTCGCGCGGCCTGCACCTCGGGCAGCGCGTTGGGGTCGCGCCCCGCGCTCGCCTCGCCGAGGCGCGCCCGCGCTTGCGCGAGCGAGGCCGAGGCCCCCTCTGCGTTCGAGCGAAAGTCCACGTCGCGGATGCGAAGCAAGGGCTGCCCCGCGCGCACGACGTCGCCGCGCTCGACGAGCACAGCCTCGACCCGCCCGGCGACGAGCGGCGTCAGCTGCGATTGCCTGTCGCCAACGAGCGTGCCGGTCAGCGCGAGCGCCGCTGCTCGCGTTCGCGTCGTGACTGCGCCCGCCCGCACTTGCACGGGGGCGTTCTCATTGGTGGGGCCCACGAGGGGGCGCGCCGGGGTCCCGCTGGGTTTGCAGGCGAAAATGCTGGTCGCAAAGAGCACCGCGAGCGCTGTCCCGCGGGATCCAACGCCCGCGAGTGCCTTCGTCTTCGTAGTCATGCTGGCCTTTGGGGAGGTGTGTTGCCCGTTACCCGTTCGCGTTGCGCGAGAGCGGATCGCGAATCGGGACGACCCGGAGGCTCTCTAGTGCCAGATGCTTGCGAACGCAATGTTTGAACTGTAAAGAATCGTCGTGGTCGCACGCAAGACAGTCCCGACGCGCCGAGGAGCCTCCAAAGGCGCCCGTGTTTCGTCTGCGACCCCGAAAACGCTCGAAAAACCAAGCGCTCCGTCGCCCCACAAGGGCGAAGCACCGCCCCGCGCGAGCGTCGCGCGTCCTGCCCCTGTGGCTCAGGCGCCCGTTCTGTCGTCGATGTCCTTGCCGGCCTGGCCACGCAACAGCGAGTCGCTGTTCGTGCTGATGGCGCGCGCGGGGCGAGCGATCTTCGAGAAGCTCGAGGTCGCCGTGGCCGCCCACGGCGAATCAGTGATCTTGTTTCGTCCGCTCGCGATCGTGATGCGCTTCGGTCCTCAGACACAGCAGGACATCGCGAAGCTCACCGCCCAGCACCCTGCAGGCGTCTCGCGCATCGTCGATGAGCTCGAGGCGCGAGGCCTCGTTCGCCGCGTGCGCGGCGAGCACGACCGTCGAACCATCCGCGTCGAGCCCACAGACGCCGGACGCGAGCTCTTTGCGAGGATCGACCCCTTCGTCGGTGAGGCGCTCGACGCGGTCCTCGACCCCCTGACGCCCGAGGATCGAGAGGGGCTCATCGGCGCGCTCGCGAAGATCGTCGCCGCCGCTGGCACGTGAGCGAGCCGCGGCGGTAAACGGCACTTGAATTCGGGTGCTATGAATCGAGCTGGCGTGTCGATCCCAGCACGATCGAGCGCGTCGCGAGCGCTAGCGATCCGAGCAAGAGAGCGGCGCCCGTCCACCGCGCGACGAGCGCCGAGCGCCCGGGCTGCCCGCTGTCGCGCAGCTGAACGCCGAGCAGCCCCGTCGCGCCCGAGTACCCCATCGCTCCGCAATACAGCAGCGCCCCGAAGGCCCACGTCGCGAACGTCGCGCGCGCGATCCAACGTTGGGTCGCGCGATCGGGCGCCTCGTCCCTGGCGAAGAGCCCTCCTCGGGCCGCGATGGGCGCGAGCGCGAGCGTGACCGCCGCGAGCGCGAGGGATCGAAGCGAGAGCGACTCGATCGGGTCGTAGAAGCCGGCGACGCGATAGGTAGAGCCCGGAGCCTGCCGAACGAGCACCGACCAGAGTCCGCTGGCGGCCGAGAGCCACACGAGCCCGAGGCTAGCCCGCGCAAACCACCCGGCCGAGGGCTCGATCGAGCGCGGAGTTTCCCGGTCGGAATCGTTGGGCGGGACGCTTTCTGTCATGGACGCCGGGCGCGCGGGCCGCGCCGCGCAGGGCGCCTCCGCCGTGAGAGTCGCCCCGACGACGGTCGCAGCAATTGCGATGAACCCATTTGAGTTGTCGTTCGGGAGCGAAGTATCACTGCCTGGGTTCCGTATCACGGCTGAGGATCGATTGATGAGCTTCTCGACTTCGTCTCTATTTCGGCTCCGCACCGGCGCTGTCGCGTTGGCTGTGGTGTTCGGCGGCTGCAACCTCACGTCTCCGCGCTTCTACGGAGGCATCGACATGGGCGGCGGCGCCGGGTGGAACGCGACGCCCGGAGGCTCCAACGTCGCCGTCGTCACGCCCGCCGGCGGCAACGTCGCAGGAGGCGCAGCGGCTGGAGGCGGCGCGGTTGCGGGCGTCGTCACCGCTCCGCCGAGCGCTCCGCCAGCAGTCCAGCTCGACGCCGTCAGTCGGACCCTCGCCGCACAGGGCTACGCGCCGGTCGGCGGGCCACAGCGCGGCGCGGCAGCGGCCGGAGGCCTCTCGTCGCACCCGTTCATGCCAGCGCAGCCGGGAACCTGTTACGTCGCCGTCGCGGTGGGGGCGCCCTCCGTTACGACCCTCGCGATGACCGTCTCTGCGCCCTCCGGCCAGTACATCGGCAACTACGCGCGAGGCGACGCTCACCCGTGGGTGCAGTTCTGCGCGTACGAGTACGGGCTGTACTTTCCTCGCGTGTTCGTGGGGCAAGGCAACGGCGAGGTGCTCTATCAGCTCTATCAGGGGCAGCCGGGCAGCTCGGCGATGCTCGCCGGCGTCTGGTCCGGGGGAGCTCAACAGCGCACCGCGCCGCGAACAGTCGACGCTGCAACGCAGGGTCGTATCGCCGCGCTCACCCAGCAGCTCCGCGCGCAGGGCTACCAGCAAGTGCTGGCTCCGCGCGCGTCGATGCTTCGCCGCGGCGAAGTGGTCTCGCTGCCGACGACGCTCAGGCAGGGGCTCTGCTACACGTTTGCGGTGTTCGGAGGACAGGGCGCCCGCGACGCGGACCTGTACTTCTTGGACAGCGCTGGCTCGGTCGTGCAACGGGACGATGGCGCGCAAGTCGACGCGGTCGTTCGCGATGTATGCGTGACCGCCGCTGGCCAGTACACCGTGCGTCCCAGCATGGCCGAGGGCGACGGCGCCGTGTGGATCGCGGCCTATGCGCGCGCCGCGCAGGCCGGAGCCGCGCAGGTGTCTCAGACGTCCGTCGCGATGGCGCAAGGATCGGGCGGCGGCAACGACGTCGATGACACGTGGAGCAGCCAGCAGAACAACCTCCTCTCGGTCGGCTATCAAGCGGAAGGTAGCCCGTTGAATCGCACGCTGACCGAAGGTCAGAGCGCGGACGAGAACGTCCAGCTCAACGCGGGCATGTGCTACGCGATCATGGCCATCGGCGAGTCGCGCGTGCGCGATCTGGACCTCGACCTGTTCGACAGCAACGGTCGCCCGGTGGACCGTGACTTTGCGCAGGACCCCAAGGCGGTCGTTCGCTTGTGCGCCCCGGCGCAGGGCCAGTATCGCGTCAACGTGCGGATGGCCAGCGGCGGCGGCGCCTATCGCCTCGGCCTCTTCCGATGGTCCAGCGGAACGTCGGGCGCAGGCCTCTCGGGCATCGCGTTCGTGCGCAACGCCGAGGTCACGCGCGTGCTTCAATCCGACGGATACCAGGGCGACGCGGACTTCGAGATCGTCCGCGCGCAGATCCGCGAGGGCGCCAACACGCAACGCACGGTCACCGTGCGCGCCAACCAGTGCTACGCGTTCGTCGGCGTCGGCGGCAACGGCGTGAGCGACCTCGACCTCGTCGTGCAAAAGGACGGGCAGACCGTGGCCGAGGATCGGACGTTTACCGCCTTTCCGACGGCGCGGTTTTGCGCGCGCAACGCCGGGCAGCACCGCGTGACGATCAGCTCGCGCCGCGGCTCGGGTGACTTCGTGTTTCGCGTGTTTCGCCGCGAGCAAAACTAGCCCGCAGCGAGGTCAGCGGCGCGGGAGCAGCGGCGCGGGAGCTGTGGCGCGGGAGCAGAGACTCCCGCGCATGGGGTCGCGCAGGAGCGCGACGACGTCTCCGCCAAAGGCGGGACTACAGAGCGGCGGGCAACGAGCAGCGGGTGACGGGCAGCGGGCAGCGGGCAACGGGCAACGGGCAGCGGGCAACGGGCAGCGGGCAGCGGGCAGCGGGCAGCGGGCAGCGGGCAGCGGGCAACGGGCAGCGGGCTCACTTGAAAAGAGGTGTTTCTC
>LNEO01000381.1 GCA_001465015.1 Deltaproteobacteria bacterium Ga0077539
GCGGCAGCGCGGGTGGGGGCTTTAGCACTGCGCCCACCGTCGTTCTCCTCACTCGGGGCGCGCGGCAGCGCGGGTGGGGGCCGCACCGCGGCTCGGTGACAAACGTCGTTCTGCTCACTCGCGGGCCGCCGCGCGGCTCGGCGATAAACGTCGTTTCGTCGCTCGATTCTCAGCCCAGACGCTCTGTTTCAGCCGCTGAGTGGTCGGCGACAGGGGGCTTGCGGCGCGCGGCGACGCGAGGGATACCCCCACGCCGGTGGCTTCGATGCGAGCGGTGATCTTCGAGCGGTGTGGGGACGAGTCTGTGCTCGCGGTGAAGGACGTGCCGAAGCCCGCGTGCGGGCCGCGCGAGCTGCTCGTGCGCGTGACGTCGGTGAGCCTCAACCCGGTGGACTACAAGCTGCGCCAGGGGATGCTTCGCTTTCTCGGCAGGCCCAGGCTCCCGGCGATCACGGGAAAGGATTTCGCCGGGGTTGTTGAATTTGTGGGCGCAGAGATGCGCGGCTACTCGGTCGGCGATCGCGTGTTCGGCTCGGTCGACTCGCTCACGGGCGCCGGCGCGTGCGCGGAGTATCTGGTGATCACGGAAGACCGCGTGGCTCGCACGCCGGACGGGGTGACCGACGAGCAGGCGTCTTGCCTCTGCGTAGCCGCGGGGACGGCGCTGCGAGGGCTCGAGAGCGCGGGGTTTGCCGCGGGGCAATCGGTGCTGATCACGGGAGCGTCGGGCGCGGTGGGCGCCGCGGCGGCTCAGATCGCGGTGCGTCGCGGCGCGAAGGTGACCGGCGTGTGCGGCAGCAACAACGTCGAGTATGTGCGCTCGCTCGGGGTCGAGCGGGTGGTGGACTACAAGCGCGAGGACTGGGCCGCGATCGACAGCGTGTACGACATCGTGTTCGACGCCGCGGCGAGCAGCTCGTTCGCTGTGGCGCGCCGGCGAATGACGGCGAAGGGCGTGTACGTGAACACCGTTCCGATGCCGGGGGTGATGCTGTCGAGCGCGTGGGCGCGGGTGACTTCGCGGCAGCGCTGCATCGCGTTCATGCTGGATATGTCGCACGCGCTGATCGAGCAGCTCGGCGCGCTCGCGCGCGAAGGGGTGCTCGTCGCGCGCGTCGCGAGGACCGTGGACTTCGAGGGCGTCGCCGACGCCCAGCGCGCGATGGCCGAGGGAAAGATCTACGGAAAGGCGTGCGTGCGTCCTCCGTCGATCGCCTCTCAGCAGCCGCAGCCGTAAGCGGGCACGATCGTCTGCTGGATCGTCCACTCGCCGGTCGCAGAGAACACGACGCGGTCTGTGTGGGTGCGGAGCTCGGGCCACGCGCTCGCGCCTTCGCGCTCGACGAGCGCGTCGGGCGCGTCGAGCGCGGTCGTGGTCGTGGTTACGCGCAGGAGCGCAGGGCCAACCGCGGCGTTCTGGACCTCGGCGAACAGAGAGATGTTGGCGCCGATTCCACCGCAGCCTTCGGTGTCGCGGACGAAGGCGAAGACCCACCGACGGCCGTCGCTCGTGTGAAAGAGCGTCGCTGTGCGCTCGATTCCCTGGGATTCGTCCCACGGAAGAGCGCACTGCGCGCCTTCGCAGAACTCGCGAAAGTGCGCTTGCATTTCGCGGCCCTCGGCCGAGCGGCGAACGGCCTCGTACGCGAGGCGCGCGATCGCGTCGGGCGCGGCTTCCCTCGTGGCGAAGCGAGGCTCGGGGAGCGAGGCGTCTGTGGCCCATGTTCCCTCGCTGCACGCGCCGCGGAGGACCGTGAGAGGCGCGGCGATCGAGCGCAGCCCTGCCTCCCAGGCTTCTTCGAGAGGGCGTTCTTCGGGGTGGCCGGCTTCGTTCCACGGGCGCTCGGAGACAGAGAGGGCGACGGCGGCGCCGAGCTCGGCGTCGCAGACCCACTGCGATCCCTTGAATACACGCACACGTCGAGCGGCCGGCACGCGCGCCTGGGCCTCGTCGGTGAGGGCGCGGGACGCCACTTGATGAAAGTTGCTCGCCGAGAGGGCGGTGAGCGCCCCGTGCCCGGGCTGATCGAGGGACGTGTCGAGCACGACCCACGAGCGGTCTTCGTGCAACACCGACGCAAACGAGAGCGTCGCGCGAGCGGGAGCGTCGACAGGGGAGGGCGTCACGGACGCGTCGACGGCGCTGTCGAGGGCGGCGCCGTCGACGGGCGCGTCGCGATCGAGCGCCGCGCCTTCGGGGGCGCACTGTGACGAAATGAGCGAGAGGCAGAGAGCGATCGAACGAAGCGTGGTGCGCATGTGGCACCTCCTGGGGATGGAGACTGCCGAGGGAGTCTGCATCGACGATGCCAGCGCGCGTTCGTGAGAAAAAACAGGGCAAACCCGCGCTGTGTCTCGCACGCCGTGGGCGCCGGGACACGCCGACCGTCGCCGTTACTTCAGCGCGCTCGCGAGGCCGATCGCGGCGAACGCCCCGACGGCCAGCCCCATCGCGAACCCCGCTGCGCCGTAGGCGATGTGCGCTCGGTCTCGCTCCTTGCCGCTCGGGGTTTCGCTGCGGGTGACCTCGTCTTTGCTGGCGCTCTTGGCGCTCGCGCCCTCGTCGCGGCCGGTCGTCACGATCGGCGTAATCGGCGCGATCGACGCGATCGACTTGGGCGAGGCCGGCGAGGCGGGCGAGGCGGGCGAGGCGGGCGAGGCCAAGGGAGGGCTGGTGCTCTGCGCTCCCGGCGGGCCGTGCGGCTTCTCGTGGGCGAGCGGGATCACCGCGGTGGCCTCGTGGTGTTGGCCGATTGAATTCGTGGGCTCGTCGACGGACGTCGGGTCTCGCGCGTCGAGCGACTCGCCCTCGCGCACTTGCGGCCAGAGCTGCTCGATTTCTCCGGTGCCCAGCGCTTGCTGAATGACCGCGGAGACCACTTTGTTGCTGAGGGGCCAGCGCTCTTTGCGGGCGACCTCGAGCAGCGCCTCGCGCATCGCTCGGGCGCTCTCGTAGCGGTCGGCGGGCTCTTTGGCGAGGGCCTTCATCACGACGGCCTCGAGCGACTTGGGATACCCCTGCACGCGGGTCGAGGGAGGGGCGATCGGCTCCATGGTGACCGCGCGAAAGAGCTCTTTGGGGCCGTCGCCGCGAAAGAGCTTGGTGCCGCCGGTCGTCCCTTCGTAGAGCACGACGCCGAGCGCGAAGAGGTCTGCGCGGGCGTCGAGCGCGCCGCCGGCCTTCCACTGCTCGGGGGCCATGTAGCTGAATTTGCCCTTCACGCGCGGCGCGATCGTGCGGCCGAAGGCGGCCTCGGCGCGGGCGATCCCGAAATCGACGACCTTGGTGACCCCGTCGACGCCGACCATCACGTTTTGCGGCGAGATGTCGCGGTGCACCAGGCCCAGAGGATTGTCGTTGGCGTCGCGCGCTTCGTGGGCGCTCGCGAGGCCGTCGAGCACGTCCGTGGCGATGCGCAGCATGGCGTTCATGGGCATTCCCCCTCCGCGCTCGGCGAGCAGGCGCAGCATGGACGCCAGCGAGATGCCCCGAACGAGCTCCATCGCGATGAACAGCTGCGGCGGAGTTCCGTCCTCGCCGACCTCGTACACCTGCGCGAGGTTGGGGTGGCGAAACTCCGCGGCGACCAGCGCTTCGCGGACGAACATCCGCACGTGCTCGGCCTCCGAGGCGATCTCGGGCTTGAGCAGCTTGAGCGCGACGCGCTTCTCGAAGCCGTATGCGCCGATCATGCGGGCCATGAAGACGTCCGCCATCCCGCCCGAGGCGATCCGTCGCTCGATCACGTAACGTCCGAGGCTTGGCATAAAATGCCTATAAAGCTGTACCCGGACTGCGTTCGGGATGCCACTGCGGGGGATGAGCGTAGAAGTGGGCGGCTCCCCGGGGGTAGACTCCCTCGCTGCGCTGGCTAAGCAACCGATGAAGTTATCAACGAAGAGCCGAACGCTGGCGACGGTATTCGCCGCAGTCCTGCCGCTCGCCCTGTGGAACGCGTGCGTCAAGAGCCCCTCTCCCACGGGAGCGGGCTCGTCGCTGCCGCTGATCACCCAGCGGTTCGAGGACAACTTCGACCGCGCGACGCTCGGTGACCAGTGGAACGCGACCGGTCCCCGCTGGACCATCCGCGACGGTGTCCTGCGCGTGTCCGAGGGGTACAACCACCCGCTGTGGTTGAAGCGAAGGCTTCCGCGCAACGCGCGCATCGAGTTCGACGCGTGGAGCGACTCGCCCGAGGGCGACATCAAGTGCGAGGTGTACGGCGACGGCCGATCGCACGCGCAGCAAGCGAGCTACAACGCGACGAGCTACGTGTTGATTTTTGGTGGTTGGAGCAACCGATTGAACGTGATCGCTCGGATGGACGAGCACGGCGCGGATCGACGGGTTCGCGAGCAGCCGCGGGTCGAGCCGGGCCGCCACTATCACTGGACCATCGTGAGGCAGGGCAACCGGCTGGAGTGGACGATGGACGGCCAGCCGATGCTCGAGATGGACGACAGCGCGCCGTTGTACGGCCCTGGGCACGAGTTCTTCGCGTTCAATAACTGGAGAGCGCCGCTCAACTTCGACAACCTCGTGATCACGCCGCTGTGAGAGGCGAAGGGCAGAGCGAGCTGCAACCATGACCACTTCGTCCGACGAGATCACGATGGCGCTCGATGAGCTCGAGACCCGACTCGATCGGCTCCGTTCGCTGTACGAGCAGTACTTCACGGGCATCGAGCGCGCTCCGCCCGCCGTGCAGCACAAGGACGTCGAGCGCAGAGTGCAGCTGCTGCGCAAGATGAACATTCGCAGCACATCGCAGCGGTTTCGCTTTCAGACGCTGGTGCAGAAGTACACGACGTACTTGCAGTATTGGCAGCGAATCCTGCGGCGAATCGAAGAGGGAACGCACCGCCGCGACCTCGCTCGCGCCGCGCGCTACGGCGCCAAATCGCAGCCTCGACGGTCGACCGACAACGTGTACGAGCTCGACCCCGACGCCATCGAAGATGTGTCGGGTGACGAGTTCGATGGCGACGTCGACGAGGCTCCCACCACTGAGCGCGCCGCCCTCGCGCCGCCGGTCGCCGCGAGCCCGGCGAAGGTGTCGCCGCCCGCGCAAGCAACGACGCCCGCTGCGACGGGCGTCACGCGGCAGATCGAGGTGCTTCCCTTCGACGTGGTCGAAGCGCCAGCGAAGACCGTGGCGGTGCCCGAGGTGACGAGGGCGTCGAGCGTTCCGAGCGTTCCGACGGTGCAGAAGAAGGTTGAGGCCCCGGTCGCGGCGCCCGCCCCAGCGCCGCAGCCCGCGAAGAAGCCAGGGCTCTCGGTGTTTGGCGTCGCGCAGAAGCCCGCAGCGCAAAAGCCCGCTGGCCCCGCGCCCAGCACGCCCGCTGCGACGCCGGTCGCGAAGACTCCTGCGCCGCTCGTCGCGCAGACCCCGAAGGTCGCGCCCACCCCGACCGTCGCTTCGCCGAGCGCTGCGACGCCGGTCGCGCAGACCCCTGCGATGGCCGCGCGCCCCGCCATGGCGGCCACCGCGCCAGCGCCAGCGTTGGTCACGCGGCCGACGCCTGCCGTGACTCCGAGCGGAGGGGCGTCGCGACCGACGAGCACCGACGCCGCGCTGCGCGATCTCTACGAGCGCTATCGCTCTGCGCGACAGAAGAACGGCGAGGCAGAGGTCGAGTTCGACACCGTGGCCAAGCAGGTGCGAGACACGCTGCCCAAGCTGCGCGAGAAGTACCCCGGACAAAACGTCGAGCTCGACGTGTCTGTCAAAGACGGCAAGACCGTCTTGCGGCCCATCGTCAAAGCCAAGAAGTAGCGCTCGCGCGACCTTGGAGAACGAGCGGACGAGGGGGGTGTCATTGACTAGACTGACTAGTCAGTCTAGTTCCGGCGCCCGGAGATGAAGAGGAGCCGGCCAGAGCCTTCGCCGAAGGCAGCGCCTGTCACGCGCGGCAAGAAGCGTGACGGAGAGCGGGACGACGACAAGCGAGAGCAGCGACGCGTCGCGCTGCGCGAGGCGGCGTACAAGCGCTTCTCCGAGCGGGGCTATCACCTCACGAGCGTCGATGACATCTGCGAAGAGGCAGGGATCTCGAAGGGCTCTTTCTACTGGTACTACGACAGCAAGCTCGCCGTTTTGCTCGCGATCGTCGACGGCTGGGCGCGCGAGGTCGAGCTCTCGCTCACCGAGCAATTTCGCAGCACCCTCGAGTCCAAGAACCGCAGGCGCGAGGTCACGCTGGGCCTCGAGGGGCTCGCGCGCAGGCTGCGAAAGCTCATGCCGTTGTGGCTCGAGTTTCTGTCGCAAGCGCAGCGAGAGCCCGCGATCCGCAAGGGGCTCAGCGTGTTTCACCGGCGCGTTCGCAGGGCGACGCACACGCTGCTCGGCGCGCTGGTCGAGGGCTTCGAGGACGAGCGCGAGAGCGAGGCCCTCGCGACCATCATCGTGGGCGGCTTCATCGGGCTGATGGCCCTCGAGATCAGCGACCCGAACAACGTGACCTTCGCGGGAAAGGTCGAGGCCTTCATGAGCCTCCTCGGTCACTCGTCGATCGAGACCCCGACGAAGCCCGCGAAGACTGTGAAGACAGCGACGGAGCCCGCGGAGCCCGCGGAGCCCGCGGAGCCCGCGAAGACAGTGAAGACAGCGAAGACAGCGAAGACAGCGAAGACAGCGAAGACAGCGGCGAAGACGACGGTGAAGCCCGGGCCCGGCGCCGCGCGAGGGAGAAAGCACTCATGAGTACGCAGGTGTTTGGCGCTTCGGGCGCGAGGGTTCAGCTTTCGACCAGGGCGCGTCGGCTGCGAGTCGAGGGGCCGATCGCGGTCACGTTTGCCGGGCAAGCGTCGGACTATCTCGAAGAGCTCGCGTCGATGCGTAGGCTCGGCGGCGCGCCGGCGGCGCTCATCGAGGGGGTGCTCGCTGAACTCGAGCGCTACGTCGACGGGATGCCCGCCGAGGATCGCGCGTTCTTCACCGAGGGGTTCAGCGCGCGCGAGTGGCTCTCGCGGCCCGAGGCGCGGCCGAGCGAGCGATATCGACAGAGCGTGGCGGTGTCGTTTCCGCTGATCTTCGCGACGCAGCTCGGGCACTACGAGCGTCTTCGAGAGGCCGGCCTCGCGCAACGAGAGCCAGCGTCGGTACGTCTGTTCGCCGGGCACAGCCAGGGGATCATGGCCGCCGTCGCCGCGTCGCTCGCCGGGCTCGACGGCGACCTCGCGTCGGTCGCGCGGGTGTTTGCTCCGATGGGGCTCGCGTTTGCGCTGCGGATGCAGCAGGCGTGGCCCGTACGCGAGCCGAGCCCGAGGTGTATCGCGAGCGCGCGAGCGCAAGGGTTGGACGCGCCGACGCCCATGGCCTCGGTGACGGGTCTCTTGCGCAAAGAGCTCGACGAGCTGCTCGCCGGGACGCGCGGCGCGGTGACGTGCGCGCTCGACAACACTCTCTTTCGTCAGGTGGTCTCGGGGGCGCCCGACGAGCTCGAGCGATTTCGCGAGCGGCTGTTCGCTGCGATCGATGATCGACGCAAGCGCCGCAAAGAGCGGGCGACGGGCGGTCGCGTCCCCGAGGTGCAGTGGCAGTACCTGCCAGTGAGCGCGCCGTTTCACTCGGAGGCCATGCGGCCCGGAATGCAGCGGGCGGCGGACGACGCGTGCGCGCTCGGGTTTCGCTGGGGCACGAGCGACCTCAGCGTTGCGGTGCTCGACACCGATCGAGCGATGGAGCTAGCGCCTACGGACTCGCTGCTCGATCGTTTGATCACGGCGCAGTTCGTGGGTTCGGTTCGGTGGCGCGCGATGTGCGACGCGATCGCGGCGGCGGGCGTGCGCTCGGTGATCGACTGCGGGCCCGGCGACGCGCTGCACAAGCTCACGTATTCGAACCTTCGCGGAACGGGCGCTGCGCAGTGGGCGATGGCCGACGACAGGATGCTCGGCGAGCTCGGCTCGGGCGTCGAGCGCGCGGTGACGAGCGCCGCGAGCTATCCGCGGTCGATCGCCGTGGGCGAGCGTGTCGAAAACGCGTTTACGAAGCTCACTGCCGCGCCGCCGGTGATCCTCGCGGGAATGACGCCGACGACGGTGGACGCGCCGCTCGTGGCGGCCGCGGCCAACGCGGGCTACGTCGCAGAGCTCGCAGGAGGCGGGCAGGTGACCGAGGCGGTCTTGCGGCTTCGTCTCGAAGAGCTGGCCGAGCGGCTCGAGCCCGGGCGAGCGGTGGTGTTCAACGCGCTCTACCTGGATCCGTACCTGTGGAAGCTGCACTTTGGTGGCCCGCGGCCGTTGGTGCTGCGGCTGATCGAAGAGGGATTCGCGCTGCGGGGGGTGACCGTGAGCGCGGGCGTTCCGCCGAAGGACGAGGCGGTGGCCTTGTGGCGAGCGCTCAACCGCGCGGGCGCGACGGTCAACAGCCTGAAGCCGGGCAACGACCGAGAGCTCAAGGAGGCGCTCGCGATCGCCGCTGAAATTCCTGAGCTCTCGATGATCATTCAGATCGAGGGAGGGCTCGCGGGCGGACACCACTCGTGGGAGGACCTCGACGATCTCTTGCTGCGGCACTACCCCGCGCTTCGTTCGTTGCCCAACGTGATCGTCGCCGTTGGCGGCGGCGTCGCGACGCCCGAGCGCGCTGGCGAGTACATCGACGGAACGTGGGCCGCTCGCTACGGCTCGCGACCGTTGCCGATCGACGCGGTGTTCATCGGGACCGCCGCGATGGCGTGCCTCGAGGCGACCACGTCCCCCTCGGTCAAGCGCGCGCTCGTCGCCGCCAAGGGAACAGACCGCTGGATCGCCGACGGAACCTTTGTCGACGGCGTCACCTCCGGGCGCTCGCAGCTCGACGCGTCGGTGTACTACCTCGACACCAGCGCTGCGCGCGCGGGCCGTCTGCTCGACGAAGTAGCGGGCAACGAAGAGTCCGTGCGCTCTCGACGAGACGAGATCATCGCCGCCCTCGCGAAGACGGCGCGGCCTTACTTCGGCGACGTCGAGTCCATGACGTACGCCCAGTTCATCGATCGATGGTGCGCGCTCACCGCGACCGGTCGCCACGGTCGCTACGAAGACGGCCCGTGGCCCGATCGCTCGTACAGGACGCGCTTTCTCGAGGCGCTTCGCCTGTGCGAGGCGCGCCTGGCCGACGAGCGCGCGTCGTTCGAGTCGCTGTTCGACGAAGCCTCGCTCGATCATCCCGCGGCCGCGGTCGCGCGCCTGCGCGAGCGATACCCGCACGCCGAGCGCTCGCTCGTTCACCCGCAGGACGCCCTCGCGTTCGTGGCGCTCTGCCGCACGCCGGGCAAGCCGGTCCCGTTCGTCGCGGTGGTGGATCGGGACGTGCGACGGTGGTTCAAGGCCGACAGCCTGTCCAACGCGCACGACGATCGCTTCGACGCCGATCAAGTGTTGGCTCTGCCGGGACCGCGCTCTTTGTCAGCGATCGAGCGCGTCGACGAGCCCGTCGCATCGCTGCTCGAGCGCTTTTCGCGCGGCATCGTCGCGGCGCTGCCGAGCCCGACGAGCGGAGGCGATCGCGACTCGCGATCCGAGAGGTCGCTCGTCGCCACCGAGACGCTCGCGCCGACCGAGGCGGAGCTGCGCTCGCCCGAGCGATGGCTGCGCAGGCTCGCGTCGCTCGACGACGGACCGGTGTGCTCGATGCTCGAAGCGCGACGCGCGTACGACGCGGTCGCGAAGCGCTGGACGGGCAACGCGCTTCGCTCGCTGCTCGCTCCGCGAGCGGGG
Source organism: Deltaproteobacteria bacterium Ga0077539 (assembly GCA_001465015.1). GTDB lineage: Bacteria > Myxococcota_A > Polyangia > Polyangiales. Next base: position 9,707 of record LNEO01000381.1, read on the forward strand.
ATGAGGGTCACGCTGCTGCGAGGGCCCGACGGAAAGGTCACCACGCTGCGCAGCGAGGACGCCGCGCTCGACGGACGCACGCGGGTGATCCTCGACGCTCAGGGCGCGTCGCTGCGGTCGTACGGAAAGAGCGCCGCGGATGGCAAAGACGGCCGCGAGGCGTCCCTCGATTTGTGCCTCGCGTGGCGCGGGACGTACCTCGCGCACGACCGCGCGCGGCACCTCCGCGCGCAGCGGGCGTTCTACGGGCAGCTCCTCTTCGGGCGCCCGCTCGTAGAGGTGGCGCCTTTCGACGTTGCCACTTCGACCATCACCGTCGATCGCGAGGCGGTCTGCGCGTTCGCGTACGCCACTGGCGATCAGCCGGGGCGCCTCGTCGAAGAGGGATCCGCGCCGCTCGCGATGTGCTTTTCGCTCTTGTGGGAGCCCATGTTCTCGGCGCTGTCGGGGGCGCTCCCGGACGTCACGCGGCTGCTTCACGAAGAGGTCGAGGTCGAGGCGGGGCCCGCGTGGCCGCTGCGCTTCGGGCAGCGCGTCGAGGGGCGCGCCGCGATCGTCGCTGTCGAGTCCGGCCCCGAGGGGACGCGCATCTCCGTCGAAGGCGTCATCGAGTGCGACCGAGGACGGGCGGCGACCGTGTCGAGCCGCTTCTTTGTTCGCGGACAGGTTGTTGAAAAAAACACACGAAAACAACGCGAGCTGCTGCCCTTCGAGCGCGCGCTGTTTGTGCGAGACGAGGGCGCGCTGGCGTTCTTGCGCGAGCGCCCGTTTGTTACGTTCGAGCCGCTCGAGCGCGAGATCGCCGCGCCGGCGACGCTGGTTTTGCGCTGCGAAGAGCTCGCGCACGACGGCGATCGCGCGACGGCGCGGGGAGGCATCTACGCGGCGGACGGCGCGCGGGTGGCCACGATCGAGTGCGATGTTCCGGGCGCCACCCGAGAGCACCCGGTGCGCGCTTTGGCTGCGGTGCTGGCGGCCGCGGATATGCGCGCGAAGCTGGCGCCCGCGAGGATGGTGCTCGACGCCACGGCGCAGGCGCCGCTCGCCATGGACGCCTACGCCGCCGCGAGCGGCGACGGCAACCCGCTGCACACCGACGGGCTCGTCGCGTCGCTCGCCGGGCTGTCTGCGCCGATCGTTCACGGGATGTGGACGGCGTCGTGCGCGGCGCATCGCCTGAGCGCCAACGCGGGAGGCGCGCGGGCCTTGCGCAAGCTCTCTGCGCGGTTCGAAGCGCCCGTTTCGCTCGGCGAATCGCTGGTGATTCGCGGCGAGCAGACCGGGGTGCTAAGCGGCGCGCCCCACGTCTCGCTCACCGTGACGAGCGCGCTCGACGAGCGGGTCGTGCTTCGCGCCGACGCCGAGCTGTTCGCGCCGAAGACCGCGTACGTGTTTCCCGGGCAGGGAATCCAGCGCAAGGCGATGGGCATGCAGGGCTACGCCCGCTCGGCCGCCGCGCGTGGTGTGTGGGACGAGGCCGACGCGCACTGCCGCGAGGCGCTCGGGTTCTCGCTCTTGCGGGTGATCCGAGAGAACCCGACGGAGCTCGTCGTGCGCGGCGAGCGCTTCGCGCACCCGCAGGGCGTGCTCTTTCTCACGCAGTTTACGCAGGTCGCGATGGTGGTCCTGGCCGTCGCGCAGGTGAGCGAGCTGCGCGAGCAGGGGGTCTTCGCGATGGACGCGATGTTCGCGGGGCACAGCCTCGGCGAGTACTCGGCGCTCTCGGCGGTGGCTGGCGTCGTTCCGCTGCGGGCGGCGATCGAGGTCGTCTACGCCCGTGGGCTCACGATGGATCGCCTCGTCCCGCGCGACGCCGACGGGCGAACGCCGTACGCCATGGTCGTCGTCAAGCCGCACGTCGCGCGGCTCGATGACCAGGCGCTGCGCGAGCTGATCGCCTCGTGCGCGACCGTCGACGAGCCGCTCGAGATCGTGAATTTCAACGTTCGCGGTCGGCAGTACTCGGTCACAGGGCACGTCGCCGCGGTCGCCAGGCTCGAAGCGTCGCTGCGAGCGAGGTCCGATGGACCCGGCGCGAAGCCGTCGATCTCGACGGTTCCAGGGGTCGATGTGCCCTTTCACTCGACGCTGCTGCGCGACGGTGTCGACCGCTTTCGCGCGACGCTCGAGCGGGCGTTCGACCCGAGCCTCGACGCGCGTCCGCTCATCGGGCGCTACGTCCCCAACCTCACGGGACGACGGTTCTCGCTCGATCGCGAAGAGCTCGCGCGGATCGCCGACGAGACGGGCTCGCCCGTGCTCGCCGCGCTGCTCGCTGGCGACGGGCTCGCCGACGAGCGCGCCCTGTCTCGCGCGCTGCTCATCGAGCTGCTCGCGTTTCAGTTCGCCTCGCCCGTTCGCTGGATCGACACGCAAGAGCTCTTCTTTCGAGAGTGCGCGCTCGACCGCTTCGTCGAGGTCGGCATCGCCGAGCAGCCCACGCTCGCCAACATGGCGAGCGCGTCGCTCGCGACGCTGCGGCTCGTCGAGCCCAGGGTGCTCAACAGCGAGGCGCACGCGAGCGAGCTCGTAGGCCCCCCGCAGGTGATCGCCGAGAGCCCCGCGACGAAAGCGCCCACCGCGCCCGCGACGAAAGCGCCCACCAGCGCCCCGACCAACGCCTCGGCGCCGGCGCCGGCCGCCGCGGTGGCGCGCGCTGCGCCCGAGGTTCACAGGGGCGCGAGCGGCAAAGCGTCGATGGTCTTCGCCGCGGGCGACGCGCTGCGCGTCGTGCTCGCGCTGCAGGCGCGCGTTCGGCTCGAGCAGCTCGACGCCGAGCAGAGCGTCGACGAGCTGCTCGGGGGAAACTCCGCCCGCCGCAACCAGCTCCTCGCAGACATCGCACAAGAATTCAACATCGCTGCGATCGACGGCGCCCACGAGCTCTCGCTCTCGAAGCTCTCTTCGGCCATCGAGCAGCGGGCCAACGGCTACGCGCAGTCGGGCTTCGGGCGCTATCTCGCCCCCTCGATCGAGCAGCGAGTCGCCTCGGCGCTCGGCGCTGGTCGCGTCACCGTCGCCGACGCGCAGGCGCACCTCGCGTCGCGCTGGGGCCTCGACGAAGGCGCCGTTCGCCACGCGCTCTCTTCGGTCGCGCTCGAGTCGCGACCCGGAGACTCTTCGCGAGGCGGAGCGCTCTCGCTGAGCCCGCCCGCGGCGATCACCGATCGCTCGAGCGCGCTTCAGTGGGTGGACGCGGTCGTCCTGCGCATGGCCGAGCAGCGCGGCGTCTCGCTCGCGCCCGCAGGCGAAGCGCAGGCCTCTTCGACGATGGTCGACAGCGAGGCGCTCTCGGCGCTCTCTTCGCGCGTGCTCGGCCCCGATGGGGCGCTGTATCGCGGGGCCGTCGCGACGCTGCGAGCCCTCGGACACGACCCGACCCCCGCGCTCGAACCCTCCGCCCAGGACCCCGCGCGCGCGAAGCTCGAGGCGATCGAGCGCGAGCACGACGACCGCTATTTCGAGCTCTCCAAGGGGTGCTTCTCGGCCAGCAAGCACCTGGCGCTCACCAGCGCGTCGAGCTGGCTTCGTCGCGACCTGGCGCAGCTCTTCTTCGACGCGATGTCCAACCGAGAGGGCGTCGAGCAGGCGCTGGTCTCTGTCGCGCGCAGGCTCGACAAAGACGGCCGAGGCGCGGCGCGGGCCCTCGCCAGGCGCGCCGAGAAGCTCTGCCGCGAAGACGTCGCGCGTCGGTTCGACGCCGTGGGTATGAATACCGGTGATGTTATTCATAGCGCGCCGCGGGTCGCGCTGGTGACCGGCGCTGGGCCGGGCTCGATCGCGCTCTCGATGGTGGGCGACCTCCTCGAAGAGGGCGCTCGCGTGGTCGTCACGACCTCGCGGTACACAGACGAGCGGCTCGCCTCGCTGCGAGCGCTCTACCGCGAGCGCGCGACGCCCGGCGCAGAGCTGCACGTCTTGCCGCTCAACCAGGGCTCGTTCGAGGACGTCGACGCGCTGTGCGACTGGCTGGCGAGCGAGGGGCTCTTGCCGGACCTGTGCCTTCCGTTCGCGGCGCTCGGCGAGAGCGCGACGCTCGCCGACGTGGGGCCGCGCTCGCTGGTGACGCTGCGGATTCAGCTCGTCGGCGTCGAGCGACTGCTCGCGAAGCTCGCGGCGAAGATGGCGGTTGAAGACGACCTCGCACGGCGGTGTCACGTCGTGTTGCCGCTCTCTCCCAACCACGGGATCTTCGGCGGCGACGGGCTGTACGGCGAGAGCAAAGCCGCGCTCGAGGTGCTGATCGCAAGGCAGAAGAGCGAGCGCTCCGCGTGGGGAAGGCGCTTCTCGATCGTCGGCGCGCGCATCGGATGGGTGCGAGGCACCGGCTTGATGGCCAGCAACGACGGCCTCGCGGACATGCTCGAGCGAGAGCACGGGCTGAAGACGTTTACGACCGACGAGATGGCCGCTGCGCTGCTGGCGCTGTGCACGGCGGACGCGCAAGAGCGCGCCGCGCAGGAGCCCTTCATCGAGGACCTCACGGCGGGCTTCGGCGCGCTGCGCGACCTCGGCTCGCGCGCTGCGAAGGCTCGGTCCGTCGCAGAGCGCGATCGTCGCGCCAAACAGTCGATCGAAGCGCTGCGCGGCTCGTATCGAGAGCGCACGCAGCGCCCGATCGCCGCACGCGCGATGCTCTCGCCGGCTCCTCGCGAGGAGGTGTCTGTTCCGATCCCGAGCGACGCCGAGCTCGAGGCGCTTCCGCCGCTCGATCACCTGTCGCTCGATCGCGTGGCGGTGGTCGTCGGGATGGGCGAGGTGTCGCCTTGGGGAAGCTCGCGCACGCGATGGAGCGTCGAGCGCGACGAGCGCCCGAGCGTCGAGGCGCTGTACGAGCTGGCGTGGATGACGGGCCTCGTCGCGACGCGCGAGGACGGAGCGCTCATCGACGCCGCGAGCAAGCAGCAGGTTTCGTTTAGCGATCTTCGCGAGCGGTACGAGTCGATCGTCCTGCAAAAGAGCGGCATTCGCGTGGTGCAAGGCGCCGCGGCGCACGGCTTCGATCCCGCGCATCAACTGCGGCACACCGAGGTTCACGTCGACGAGCCGATGGCCTTTTCGGTCTCGAGCGTCGAGCACGCCGAGCGCTTTCGCGAGGCGGATCCAGAGCACGTGCGCGTCGAGCAGGGCGAGGGCGGGGCCGTTCGAGTGCACATCGCGCGGGGCGCCAAGGTGCGTGTCGCGAGCAAATCGAGCCTCACGCGTCGCGTGGTCGGACAGGTGCCCGAGGGCTGGAGCGCCGAGCGCTACGGCATCTCCAAGGCGATGATCGAGCAGGTCGACCGCGTCACGCTCTACAACCTCGTGGCCACCGTCGAAGCGTTTGTGTCCGCGGGGCTCGAGCCCGAAGAGCTCTACGAGCACCTGCACCTCTCGCGCGTGGCGTGCACGCAGAGCTCGGGCATCGGCGGAATGCAGAAGCTCCGCCGCCTCTATCACGACGGAATGCTCGACCGAGAGCGGCAGCAAGACGTCCTGCAAGAGACCCTCGTCAACGTGATCTCGGGCTGGATGGTGCAGGCGTACGTGGGCTCGTACGGGCCCATCTCGTCGCCGGTCGGAGCGTGCGCCACCGCGGCGCTCTCCGTGGCCGAGGCGCTCGATCTTTTGTCCGCGGGACGCGCGGACTTCGTCGTCACCGGCGGGTGCGACGACTACAACGAAGAAGGTCTCGGACATGGGCGCGACGGCGGACTCCATCGAGGCCTCCTCCCGGGGAATCTCCGCGCGAACGCTCTCGCGTCCCAACGACCGTCGGCGCATGGGCTTCGTCGAAGCGCAGGGCGCGGGCGCGCTGCTCGTCTGCCGCGCGAGCACGGCGCTCGCCATGGGATTGCCCGTGTACGGCGTGGTGGCGATGGCGACGAGCCACTCGGATGGGATCAACGCGAGCGTTCCTGCGCCGGGACAGGGCGTGCTCGCGGTCGCGGCGGAGAGCGCCGAGGGACGAGAGCGCCGCGCGGACGCGTGCCAGTTTGCAGCGCGTCGCGAGGCGATCGCGAAGCTCGCGGGCGAGCGCGAGCAGCTCTCGCGGGCGATGGGCGTCGCGATGGCCGAGCGCGTCGAGCGCGAGGCCCGCGCCCACCTGGGACACACGTTCTACCGTGAAGATCCTGCGGTTTCTCCGTTGAGGGGCGCGCTCGCGGTGTACGGCCTCGAGGCCGACGACGTCGCGTTCGTCAGCAAGCACGACACCTCGACCAACGCCAACGACTCCAACGAGAGCGCGCTGCACGCGAGGCTCGCGGGCGCTCTCGGACGCACACAAAATCTACCGCTCCCTGTCGTGTCGCAGAAGTCTCTCACGGGGCACTCGAAGGGCGGCGCCGCGGCCTGGCAGCTCATCGGCGCGCTTCAGGCGATGAGCGACGGCGTGATCCCTGGCAATCGCAGCCTCGAAGACGTCGCCCCCTCGTTGCAGCGAAAGCTGCCTCTCTGCTTCAGCGACACGCCTCTGCGCGCGGGCTCTTTGCTCTTGCGCGCGGCGCTCGTGACGAGCCTCGGCTTCGGTCACGTCGGCGCGATCGTGGCCGTCGTTCACCCGTATTTCTTCTGGCGTTCGCTCGACGCGACCGCGCGCGCTCGCTATCGAGCGGCAGTGCGCGAGCGGGTGTCTCGAGCGACGCAGACGCTCCGGCGCGCGCTGGCGGGGACCAGGCCTTTCTACGCGCGTCGGGTCGAGCGCCCTTTCGTCGACAAAGAGTCCACCGACGCCCATGCGCGGCACGAGGCCGCGGTGCTGCTCGATCGCGACGCGCGCCGCACGGGCGGTCGCTACGCGGTCGCTGTCGACGCGGCTCGCGGCTCGGACCGGGAGGACCGATCGTGATTCACACGGTGGGAACGGACATCGTCCACGTCCCCTCGCTCGCCGAGCAGCTCTCGGATCGCGCCAGCGCCTTTCGCGCGCAGACGTTTACCGAGGCCGAGCTGGCGTACGCGCGCGCGGCCTCTTCGGGGCAGCCCGAGCGTCACCTCGCCGCTCGATTCGCAGCGAAAGAAGCGACCCTCAAGGCGCTCGACCACGCCGCGGCGCTGCGGCAAATCGAGTCCCCTTCGCTCGCGATGAACGCGATCGAGGTGCTTCGCGACGAGCGTGGGCGACCTGCGCTCGCCCTGCACGACAAGGCCGCGCGGTTCGCGGAGCTGTTGGGCGTCGAGCGCGCGCAGCTATCGCTCAGCCACGACGGCGACTACGCGGTGGCGTTCGTGACCATCGCGCTGAGCGACGGAGCGAGCCGCGCGCCGTCCGCGGTCTGATCGATCAGCGGCGCGCTCTAAGCAGGGAACCGGATTTCGGTTCGAAAATGCACATCCGCAGGAAAATCAGTAGCGGCGTCAACACCCAAGCGGCACCACGCTCGCCTCACGGCCA
>LNEO01000382.1 GCA_001465015.1 Deltaproteobacteria bacterium Ga0077539
CAGGCGGGGGCGGGGCGCGCGGCAGCGCGGGTGGGGGCTTTAGCACTGCGCCCACTGCCGTTTCACTCGCTGGCGCGCGGCAGCGCGGGTGGGGGCTTTAGCACTGCGCCCACTGCCGTTTCACTCGCTCGCGCGCGGCAGCGCGGGTGGGGGCTTCAGCACTGCGCCCACTGCCGTTGCACTCGCTCGCGCGCGGCAGCGCGGGTGGGGGCTTCAGCACTGCGCCTACCGGCGTTCTCCTCGCTTGGGGGCCGCCCCGCGGCTCGGTGCTACACGTCGCTTCGCTCACTCGGGGCCGCCCCGCGGCTCTGTATCGAACGCGTCTGCTGCTCGCTCGCCCCTTGGCCGTGAGCTGTACAGGGCTTTGGGCATCACGCTGCACAGTCTGTCGCACGCGCTGCACACCGGACGCTCATACGCCCGCGGACGACGCGCGATCCGCGTCGACATTCGCGTCGTTCGATGCCTGGCCGCTGCGCTGGCACGGCGCACGCACTCGCGCCCTCGTTCGATGCATCGAGCGCCCACGCGCTGACGTCACTCGGAAAGGAACGCCCCCCATGACGACCCTCCCTCGGCTCCGCCGCCGCTCGGCGTCGCTCACCGCGTCGCTGGCGCTCGCGATCGGCGCTTGCGCTGCGCCCATGGTCGGCAACGACGCTGGCGACGCCGCGATGGACCGCAGCGCTGCGGATGTCTCCGACGCCGACGACGTCCTGTCGCGAGACGTCCCGACGCCGCCCCCGGACGCGACCGCGGATGACGCCATCGACAGCGCCGTCGACAGCGGGCCCGACGCCATGGACGACGCGATGGATGACGCCGCCATGGACGCCGCCATGGACGCTGTTGGACCCGACGTCGCGTCGGACACCAGGATCGACGTGGTGTCCGACACGCGATCGGACACCGGAGCGGACGTCGTCGATGCGAGGACGGACACGGGAATCGACGCCCCGGACGCTCGGTCTCCGGCGTCCATCGTGCAGCCGCGACAGCTCTGGCCGCTCAGCGGCAGCTCGCTGTCGACGAGCACGCCCGTACTGCGATGGAGCCTTCCGTCCGGAACAACGGGAGGCTTCGTCACGCTCTGTCGCGATCGCGCGATGACCATGGGCTGCCTCACGACCATGGCGGTCGGCGCGAGCGTGACTGCTCCATCGCTCGCGACAGGCATGTGGTTCTGGAACGTCCGCGGCCGCGCAGCGTCCATGACAGGCACGCCCGTGAGCCCGACGTGGCAATTTCGTGTGCGCGGGGCGTTCGGTCGAAACACCGCCTGGGGAGCGCAGCCGGACTTCAACGGCGACGGGCTCTCGGACCTGGTCGTCGGCGCGCTGCGCAACGGCTTCGCGGGCGGCGGCGCGACGACGATCTACAACGGGCGCCCGTCGGGTCCGTCGGCGACCCCATCGCGCACGCTCACGGGGATGTCCGCCGACGACAGCTTCGGCTCCTCGGTCGGCAGCGCCGGAGACGTCAACGGCGACGGCTTCATGGATCTCTTCGTCGGCGCGCGCCTCGCAGACCCGGGCGGGCTCGTCGACGCAGGGACGGTCTTCATCTATTACGGAACGCCCACGGGCGTCGCCGCCACCCCTTCGTTTACCATCAGCGGAGCGCGCGCCGGGGAGCGCATCGGCTATGCGTCGACGGCGGCCGGAGACGTCAACGGCGATGGATACGCAGACCTCTTGATTTCTGCACACCGATCGTCGCCCGGCGGGATCGTCGACGCGGGCTCGGCGCGGCTCTACCTCGGGCAAGCGAGCGTCGGGATGATCCCCTCCACGACGCTCGACGGCACCGTGGTCAACGGGCAGTTCAGCGCGTCGATGACTGGGATCGGAGACGTCAACGGGGATGGCTTCGACGACGTCGCGATCGCGGCGTTCAACGAGGGCGCCGGCGCCGTCAGGGTCTATCGCGGCGCGGCGGGCGGGCTCGATCCGACGCCAGTCCAGACGATGACGGGCACGAGAGCGAGCGAAGGGTTTGGTTGGACCGTGGGCAACGCCGGCGACGTCAACCGCGACGGCTACGCCGACCTGTTTGTCACCGCGTATTTCGCCGGCGGAACAATGGGCCTCGTCGAGCCCGGAACCGCCTCGATCTACCACGGCAACGGCACGATGTTCGGCGCGCGCGCGGCGTTGCTCGAAGGCACCACGTCGCGCGAGCTGTTCGGCGCGGCCGCCGCAGGGGTCGGCGACGTCAACGGCGACGGCTACGACGACCTCGTCGTCGGAGCGCACTTTGCGGACCCGATGGGACGCACCGACGCGGGGCGAGCCTACGTCTATCGAGGCGGCGCCGCTGGGCTGTCTACGACGGTGAACACCTCGTGGATCGGAGATCGCGCGGGCGCCAGCTTCGGGGCGGCGGTCACAGGCGGGGACCTCAACGGGGACGGACGGAGCGAGGTCGTCGTCGCAGCGCCGCGCATCAACTATGGCGCCGGACGCGTCGGCTCGTTCAGCGTCTTCTCGCCGGACGCGATGGGCGCGCTCCCTGCCACGCCAACATCGCTCGTGAACGGAACGACCGCCGAAGAACTCCTGGGAATCGCGCTTCCGTTCTGAGCGCCGCTCGCCTCTCGGCGCCGATGCCCGCGGTGGATTGCGCGCTGCGACGCGCCGGACGTGCTTCGGCGTCGAGTACTCGCTCGAGCACGGAGAGTGCGTGACGGATCCGAGCGCCGATCCCCACGCGTTCATCCAGATCGAAGAGGTCTATCACACGCGGATCCTCGAGGACGCGCTCGCCGCGATCGGCGTGAAGATGAAGGTGTCCGACCCCGGCGTCGCCACGCGCGTGCTCGTCCGCGCGATGGTGCACATGCCCGACCAGGTCTCGGACGTGTTGGTCTTGTGCGGAGAGATCTTCGGCGTCGCGGTCTTCGCGCTCTTGCTCGAAAAGGCTCGAGAGCTCTTCGCCGCGCAGCCGCGGGCGCTCGCGAGGATCGAGGCGCTCTTCGCGCAGATCATGGTGGACGAGGTCGGCCACGTTCACTTCGTGCGCAGCAGGTTGAGCCCGGCGCTCGTGCGGGTCGCGCGACGCATGGCCCCGCTCGTCGCGTGGGGCGCGATGCGAGACATCCCAGAGCTCGTCGCGCTCTTCGGTCGCAAACGAATCATGGAGCGCATGGCGCGCGCGGACGTGGACTCCGAAGCCGCGCCGTACAGCGATCGCTTCCTGGTGCCGACCGCGTGAGGCGATCGAAGAGGATCGGGCGTTCGACGACGGTCCATCGAGCGGTGCGGCGACGAAGCACATAAAAACAAGCCGAGCCCGCTGAACCGGAAATCGACTTTGCAACATATCGAAAAGAATGAAAAATCGCCTTAGTACGTACTAAGGGTTGGCCCGGTCAGGGGGTCAACGGCGGGGCTGAATCGTGCGACGAGCCGTCGAGTTTTCCCGTGGCGCTCGCGAGTACGGCCCTGGGCGCGGATCAGCGACCCGCGGTCTCGGATGGGCTACGGAGCACCGGGCGCGGCACATCGGGGGTCGTGCCTGGCGGCTCGGACAACTGCTCGAACGTGTTGTCGCCCCAGCAGAACAGTTCGCCGGTGCTCCTCCAAGCACACGCATGCGATTCGCCGACGGATACGCCAACGACATCTGGCGGCATCGCTACCCGTCGAAGAACACAATCAGAACCCGCTGCGCGAACGGCGCAGCTCGCGAAGATTCGCCTCTCGACGCACTCAACCGAGCGATCGACGCTGATGACACATCGACGGTCGCCAATGCGATTGTATCCAGAAGAGTCGCCGCCCGAAAGCCACGAGTTCACGTCGCTCTCCGACGCGCGTCTCGGCTCTGTCACCGACTCCCAACGTTCACCTGACAACCGTTGAGGATCGGCAGCAGAGACCCCCGTGAAATCGCGCGGCAAGTATCCCCAGCAGTACCATTCGAGAGAGCGCCGTGCGCACGCCCAGTCGAACCCGCCGACGAGATCCGTCGCACCGGACAGTACGCGTTGAGGAGCCCAGGTGGTACGAGAAAAACTTTCGAGATTGGTCCGTTGGCCGGATGCCAGCTTGGACCGATCCGCCGTTGCGCCGAGCGACGCAAGCCCCCAACACCACACATCACCGCCGCGATCGAGTGCGCAGGTAGCACGACGTAGTGCGACCGCCGTTCGAACTTCGCCGATGGCGTCAATTCTGCGGGGTGTTTCTACGGCACGACCTGCGCCGGTTCCCAATCGCTGCAGTGATGCTTCTCCCCAGCAAAGCGCTCGACCAGCCTCAATCACGCAAAAGTGCTCGGCTCCGCTAGCCAAGTGAGTTGCCCTAGTCACGCTCCGAAGAGGGGGCCATTCGTCCGCCTCGGCCCGTCCTGGCGAGCGGGGAGCCTCGCACCTCACTTGCCCGCTCCGTGTGAGAATGCAGCACGCGGAGCCGGTACAGCGCAACTCGAGCGCTAGCGCTCCTGTTGGCGAAATCTCGAGAACGGCGTGAGCCGAGGGCGCGCCGGGCCTGACTCTGTATACCAGTCCATCCTTGAATCTTGCGTACAATGTCGACTGACTTGCAGCGATCTCAGCAACGTTTGTTGCGGACCGTTCCTCTGCAAGTGCCGCGCGAACCACCGACGCAAACGCGGAGTTCGCAGTGACTATAGAGCGAGGCATGCCGACAGAAACGCAGTGTAATTCGAACGAATCGGACAGCAAGCACAGCTGACTATCAACGGACTCGATTGACTGAATCCTTCGTAGTGCCGCTCTCCCGTTCACGCTGCGCATCCATTGAGCAGCTGGGATAGAATCTTGTGCTTCCTCGGCACGCCTGACAAACTGAACACTCCAGTTTACCGCTCGAATATCCAGCCAAGTTGACCATCGATCGACGGCCTCGCCCTCGACGTACTGGCCTCTCAGACGCTGAAAGTTTCCATATTCGAGCGAGTTCAGTCCAGAACTAGCCGTACGAGACATTGCATTCAAGGACGATTCAGATACAACGAGATCTCGCATCGAAACTTCGATGCTCGGGGTTGAGCTCAGGAATGCGTTCGCGGAAGACTCGAAAAGCTCTGTTCGAAGTTCGGATCTAGTTGGTCCCCAACAAGCGATCCCGGCACCAATCGCGCACGTACGAAGTCGTGCGCTGACGACCTGCGTGGTCGCACTTCGAGTGATCGCCGCGCCTTCTGTGCGTGGGCTGGACGCGCCACAGGCGCTCAAGTTTGCAATCGTTGCGAGGACGGCCAACACCTGGGTAGGACAACGCAACAACGAACCCGCGGCAGTTCGCGTGCGGGATGCGTCAGCGTAGCTGCAGGGAGCCAAAGAACTATGGGACATTGCCGGTTCTCGCGCGACTTTGGGGGCGATGGAGCAGCCGGGTGGAGCAGCCGGGGACGGTCCTCAATAACTCAACTATTGAGTCACACAATAGTTGAGTTATTGAGGACCGTCCCCGGTCCCTGCTCCGCGTGATGCTCGAGCGCCGTACACCGCTCGCTTCCTGTTGCCGACCGGTGGAGGCTCTCGAAGCCACCGGGAACAGCGCTCAGAACCGCAGCCCTGCGATCGCTCGGATGAACGGCGTGCTCGCGTGGATCCTGGTCACCCTCGGACCCGAGACCGGCAGCGCGTCTCGCGCGACGACCTCGTTCATCGGAGCCGCAGGGAGCGCGTTCAGCTCGGCGCTGTTGAATAGTTGTGCCCCGCCCTCGAGCGAGAAGAACAACCCCATGTTGACCCGAGACGTCTCCGCGAAGAGGGGTCCCGTTCGCACCATCACGCCGAGCGACGCAGCTCCGCCGAAGCTCGCGGCGAGGGAGAACAGCGGGTCGCCAGCGTCCGCAACGATCTGCGCGCTCCACACCTGGCTCGACGCCTGCGCCCGTCCGAACACCGCAAACCAGTGCCGCGGCGCGAAGCGGGCCGTCACGCCCAGCGCGATCGTGTGCGCGCTCAGGGCGCTCCCGAGCGTCTGCGCGTAGCGCCGACGAGACTCATCGAAGCGGTAGCCCAGATGGACGTCGAGCTCGAATCGACCCACGCGCACGACGTCCACCGCCGCGAGGGCGTCGAACGTCGGCGCCGCCCGCGCCGCATCGAACAGCTCGTACCCATCGCTGACCCTCCACAGCACCGAAGAGCCGATCCCGAGAGAGACCCGCAGGGGTCGCGGCGGAGGTTCTGCGACCGGCTCCTGTTGCGCCAGCGCGAGCCGCGGCGACAGCGAGAGCGCGATGGATGCCGCGATCGAGGCGAGCGCGGCCGAGCGAGAGCGACGGTTCATGGCGCCCCCTGTTCGAGCAAATCAGCCAGCAAAAACCCGTTGATCCGGCGAGCGGTCTCTCGCCTGGGCTCGTTGCCATCCAGGACGGTCACCGAGCCGCCCGTGGCCTCGTGCACGGCGAGCGCTCTCGAGGGCGCTCCTGCCATGGCCGGCAGCGCGATGACCTCGCGCACCGGCGCGTCGAGGCGAACCTCGCCGGGATGAAAGTTGTCGAGCTGCACGAACCCGACGCGGGTGTTTCCGTTGGGCGCGACCCACAACAGCCGCGCATCCGTGTTGAACCGCGCTTCGGCCAGGCTGACCTCCGCGAGGATCGGCGCGGTCGTGCGTCGCCCGAGATCGAGCAGGCTGAGCCTCCCGGCGCTCGTGACATCCTCGTGCTCGAAGAGCATCGTTCCTCGGCCGGGCAGCGCGAGCGCGCGGCGAATGGTGCGTCCGACTTGCACGGTCTCGAGGTTCTGCGAGCCCCGCGACTCGATCGCGCCGAGGTCGATGAAGGACACGGCCCGCGCAGAGAGGACGTTGTTGGACGGATACACCAGCGCTCGCAACGTCGTGTTGGGGTCTCGAGGAGAGGGCCCCTCGAAGAGAAGAACGCGGTCGGCGCGCGCGTCGAGCGCGAGCGAGGTGATCGCGTTCGAACGAGGGTCGATCACGCGGACCTCGGAGGACCCCGACGAGACCACGAGGAGCCTGCGCGCGTCGCCCGCGCCGAAGAGCGCGAGGTCCGACGGGTCTCGACCCGCGCCGATCTGGTTGATCGAGGCGCGAAAGTCGTTTCCCTCGGCGGGGGGCGTGCCCGAGTCATCGAGGCGCACGAAGTAGACGTCGTTCGATCCCGTCGCGCGAAGGTAGAAAGCCCGCGCCTCTGCGTCGAACAAGAGCTGCTGCGGAACGATCTCGCGCGCGTCTTGCGCGAGCGTCAATCGCACCGACGTCTCTGCGCGATCGAGGTGCGCGAGGTCGATGAGCGTGACGTACGAGCTCGAGACGACCACGGCGATCGTTCGAGACTCGCCGCGAATCGTGAACGGCGGAGAGAACTGCACGCTCGTCGGAATTCCTCCAAACGACCGCACCGTGCGTCGGCGTGGATTGGTCTCGCTCGGCTCCGCCGCGAGGTCGACGACCGCCACCTCGTTGGGGTTGAACAACAATCGATCCAGCGTGCGGTCGGGCGCGTAGTGAACGACCGCGAAGCGTCCGTCGCTCGTCACCGAGATCGCGTTGAACGGGCTTCCGACGTTATAGACTCGCGGCTGCGCGCTGGCGGTCGCTGGAAGCGCCACGAGCGTCGCGGCGACGGGAGCGACCCCCGGAGCGCCGCGCTCTCCACGGCAGAGCACGAGCACTTCCTCTGCTCCCGGTCGTCGAACGGCGCGCACCGCTTGAGGGCCGACCGAGAAGCGCGTCACCCGCGGCGCCGCTGCGGGATCCGACGAGAGCTGAAGACGCACAGCCCGCGACCTCGCAGGGTGCACGTAGACGAGTCCGTCGCTCAGGGCGACGGGCTCGAGCGAGTCGAGCCGCTGGATCGACCGCGGGTCCTCGGGCCGACACGAGCTCGCCGCGAACAACGACAATGCCAGAGCCGCGCCGAATCGCTGAATCCCTGACGAGGTACAGGCGCCTTGAATAGCTGTGTTCATCATAGTCCCCATCACATGACGATCCGCGCGTTGAGCTCGAAGCCCGTGACCGACTGCAGCGCGCCGCTCTCCCAGTCGATGAACGAGATGCGACCCTCGGGGTGCTCCTGAACAGACCCCACCGAGAGCGGAGGACTTCCGAGCGTGACGCTGTCGGCCACGAAGCTCCGAAGATCCACGCGATCGACGGCGGCGATCGATCGCGCATCGAGCCGCTGCAGCAGAAAGGCGTGCGTCCCGCTCGGAACGATCGCGAACGGCCCCACGTCCGCCCTCGTCAACTGCAGCTTCACGAAGCGCGCCGACGGCTCGACCATCGAGTAGCCCGGCGATCGATCGAGCATCGTCTGCATGGAGATCCCCGACTCTGCAGGGTCTCCAGCGGACACGCGATGCAGCACCAGCGCCGTGCGACTGTCGGGAGCAAACGCCACCGAGCGAACGGTCTTTCGCAGCGCGAGCGCGACCGTTCCGC
>LNEO01000383.1 GCA_001465015.1 Deltaproteobacteria bacterium Ga0077539
GCTGCCCGTTGCTGCGCCGTCTGACGGTGGTCGCGCGAAGCGCACCTTCCGCCGTGAGTCTTCGAACGGCGCCCAACACGGGGTTTGTTAACCCCGTGCGAGAATCACCTCTTTTCAAGTGAGCCCGCTGCTCGTTGCTCGTTGCCCGCTGCTCGTTGCCCGCTGCTCGTTGCCCGCTGCTCGTTGCCCGCTGCCCGCCGCTCAGTAGTCCCGCCGAACGCGGAGACGTCGTCGCTCTCTTGCGCGACCCCATGCGCGGGAGTCTCTGCTCCCGCGCCGCTGGCCTCACTGCGGGAGTCTCTGCTCCCTCGCAGCGCTCACCGAATCATCATCAGGTCCGTCCGCATGCGCGTGGAGAACACCGGCGGTCTCCCGATCGGCGCGCTCACCATGATCTCCGTCGGCCCGGTGAAGGTCCGCGACGGATCCCACACGTCGAACCATCGGCCTCGCGGGAGGTACACCATGCGCGACGTCGCTCCTTCGCGGACGACAGGCGCCACGAGGAGATCGTCGCCGAGCATGTACTCGTCGAGGATGTTGTAGGTCCTCGCGTCCTCGGGAAACTGCAGCGGCAGCGCGCGCACGATGGGCATTCCGGTCATGCGATGGGCGCGGCCGAGCTCGATGATCCGCGGGGCGAGCGCCTGGTGGATCCTCGCGAAGCGCGAGAAGTGCGCGGTGGTCTCGGCGTCGCGATCCCAGTTCCAGTTCTCGGCGCGGCGCAGACCTTCGTGCGTTCGCATGATGGGGGTAAACGCGCCGAGCTCTGTCCAGCGCTGATAGAGCTCTTTGCTGCTGGGGCCTCCAGAGAAGCCCGCGATGTCGTGCGTGACGTACCCGACGCCTGCCATCCCGAGGGACACGAGCGCGGGGATCACTGTGGGAAGTCCGTCCCACGGCGACCAATCCGCTTCTTGATCGCCCGCCCAGACGACCTGCGATGTGTGCCCGCTTCGAAGCCAGCCCGAGCGCGTGAACATCACCCAGTTGTCGTCGCCGTTGGCGTCCCGTCCGCGCACGCGCTCGAACACCTCGCGCGCGGCGCGCTGCCAGGCGGTGGGATACTCGTTGTGAAAGCGCCGCGCGTCGCGGCCGCTGCTCAGCCGCGCGTCGATCGGGAGCCACTCGCCGAAGTCCTGCATCCACCCGGACAATCCCAGCATCAACGCGCGCTCGACGTACCCCTGGTACCACTGCACGGCCCTGGGGTTCGTAAGGTCCAAGACCGTTCCTTCGAGCACCGAAATCAAGAACGTGTACGGCTGCCCCATCGCGTCGAGCGGAACAAACCCGTCGCGCACCGCCGGCGCCCAAAGATCCTGCTCGGGCACGATGAACGGGTTCATGTACCCGAAGAAGCGAACGTTCATCGCCTCGAGGTCGCGGATCAGCCCGGGGAGATCCGGGTAGAACATCTCGTCCCACGCCCAGCGGTAGCGCACGCCCGTGTTGCCGAGGCCGAACTCGCGCCGGCCCACCCAGTCCTGCGACCAGATCGCAGCGACCGGAATATTCGCCGCAGTCGCGCGCATCGCGACGGACCGAGCCATCGCTGTTCCGCCTTGCGACGCGAGCCACACGCCGCGGACGCTCCACTCGGGCGGGTTGCTCGTGCGCCCTTGCAGCACCGTCCAGTCGCGCATGACGTCTGCGACCGTAGGTCCTGTGTAGAGCCGCAGCGTGACGTCCGAAGTCTCGTCCACGGTGAGCGAATACTCGTCGCTCACCGTCGAGCACAGGTCCGCCTCGACCCGCGCGTCGGTGTCGACCGCGAGCCCGAAGCCCCTCGGATCCATGAAAAACGGCACAGGAAAATACGTCGTCGTCGGATTGCCCGAGAACAGGTGTTGCCGCATCGGGTCGCGCCCGATCCCCTGCTCCGACACGAACAGCGGAAACTTTCGTCCGCGGTGATCGACGGCGTTGTACTGCTCGCCGAAGCCCAAGAAGTGCGACGCCTCCGTGCAGCGAAAGCGCAGCACGGTGCTTCGAAACGGCTGAGATCCCGCGGGCAGAACAGGGATGACCCTCGCGCGAATGGTGACCTCGGACGTCCCGACGCGTTGAAAAGCGCTGCGTGAAATCGAACCGTCTGGCGAGGCCACTTCGAGCGTGATCGAGCCGTCCATCCCGCGCGTGGCCGTCGCTCTCCCGCGCGGCTGCACCTCGCTCACGCCCGTGCGACGAAAGGTCCAACCGCCGAACTGCGTCTCGATGCGCTCGAAGTAGTTGCGCGCAGAGACCGACGACCTTTTGCCTTCGAGCAACACGCGACCCGCGACGCGAAGCGCGTACGAGCCGTCGCTGTTGGCCCGCAGCTCCATGTCTCCGCTCGTCACCGGGTCGATCGCAACGGCAGGAGGCTCGGGCATCGCGTCCGCGTCCGGCGCGGCATCTTCGACGGAGCCCTCTGGCGCGACGGCGTCCCCCTGCGGCGTCGCGTCGAGGGAAGCACTCGGCACATCGAGGCCGCTGTCCGCAGAAGCAGGCGTCGTACACGCCTGGTTCGCGACGACCAGGGAGATCATCGAGAGAGAGAGCAGCGATCCAGCAGCCGAGCGCCTCATGTACCGCAGGACTACCACAGTGTCCGGCGAGCCGCGCTCGACGCTCAGCGCACAGCCCGCAGCCACGCGGCCCACTGCTCGCTCGTGAGCGTTTCGTCCCGGCCCGTGATCGGCTCGCGCGTCGTCTGCGCCACGACCGAGCCCGTCCGCGGGTCGAGCACGACGTACGCGGCGATCGCCCGGATCCCGAAGCGCTCGGTCAACGCTCGGTGCGCGTCCCACTGTTTCACGTTGACTCGCACTCGCTCGAACCGCTCGGCCAGGACGCTCTGCGCCGGCTCCTGACCTTCGATTCGCATCATCTCGCGGCAGTCCGCGCACCAGGGCGCGGTGAACTCGAGCAACACGCGCGTGCCTCGGGTCCGCCCGCACTGCATCGCGCGGTCGATCTTCGCCGACATCTCAGCTTCGCTGCGCTCGGCCCACTGCTCGGACGCAGGCTCGAGCGCGGGACCGCACTGGCTGTCGATCGCGCGCTGACGACGACAGCTCGTGGCAGCACACGCAATCAAGATCGAAGCGACGGTGACGAGCCTCAACGCGGTGGTTCATCTTGGACCACTGGTCTGTTTTGCAACAGGGAGGAGTGGTTCGATTCGGACCAGCGACAGGGTACGTCCGTCGCGATCAGCAGTGATTTACGGTCGATTCTGACTCCGGCACGAACAGTGAAGAAGGTCCGCTCCGAGCGCGGCGCCGAGACACCCTCGAAGTCGCGCAGCAAAGGAGCACAGCCATGACACTGTCCGTGAAATTCTGGGGCGTTCGAGGATCCTGCGCGAGCCCGGGAGCAGACTTCCTCCGCTACGGCGGAAACACACCCTGCATCGAGGTCCGCGCCGGCGCGACCACGCTCGTGCTCGACGCGGGCACGGGCCTTCGCAAGCTCGGCCAACACCTGCTCGCCAAGGGAAGGGTGGACGTGACGCTCCTGCTCTCGCACGTGCACTGGGATCACATCCAGGGGCTGCCGTTCTTCGCGCCGCTGTACGTTCCTGGCACACGAATTCATGTCGTCGGCGGAGCGAACCCGATGCCGCTCAGGGACTGTCTGCACCGGCAGATGAGTGCGCCGAGTTTTCCCGTCGACCTGCGGGACGTCGCCGCCACCATGACGTACTTCGAGCTGCGCGACCGGCAGAAGGCCGTGCTCGGCGACGCCGAGGTGACCGCCGTGCGCGCCAACCACCCCGACGGCGTGTACGCCTATCGCATCGAACACAAGGGCCGCGCCGTCGTGTACGCGACGGACACCGAGCACTATTCGTGCGTCGACAAGCGGCTGCTCTCGCTCTGCAAGGACGCAGACGTTTTGATTTATGACACACAATACCTCCCCGAGGAGTACTCCGGCGAGCGCGGGATGTCCCGCGTGGGCTGGGGGCACTCGACCTACGAGGCCGCGGCCATGCTCGCCGAGGCGGCCGCCGTGAAGGACCTGGTGCTCTTTCACCACGACCCGGATCGCACCGACGACCAGGTCGCCGCCATCGAAGCCCGAGCCAAGACCGTCTTCGCGCGGTCCGTCGCCGCGCACGAGGGGATGGAGATCGAGCTCGCCCCCGCCCGCGCCAACGAGTCGAGCAGCGCGCACGCGGCCTGAGACAGGCCCTCTCCCCCCGTCGCGATCCGTAGAAAGGGCGCTCGTGCTCGCCAGAGTGCTACCGTCGTCGCCGTTGATCGAGCAGTCGAACAAGCTCTCGCTCTTGCTCGACCTCGGCGCGATGTTGGCGCGCGAGGTCGAGCTCGACGCGCTGCTCTCGGCGCTGTCATCGCGGATCGCTGACGCGCTGCACGCCGAGCGCGCGACGCTCTACCTCGTGGACGACGCGAGCAACGAGCTCGTCTCGCACGTCACCACCCTGCCCGTGATCGGCCAGATCCGCCTACCGCCAGGAAAGGGCGTCGCTGGCTACGTCGCGGAGACCGGCGAGGTCGTCAACCTCCGCGACGCAGCGACGGACCCTCGGTTCTTCAGCGAGGTCGACAAGCGCACAGGGTTTCGCTCGAAGACCATGCTAACGGCGCCGATCCGCGACTCGCGCAGGGCGATTCGCGGCGTCGTTCAGGTGCTCAACAAGAGCGAGGGGACGTTCAGCACCGAGGACGAGGCGTTCTTGCTCGCGCTCGCCGCGCAGGTCGCGCAGGCGCTCGAGGGCACCACGCTGCGGCCCGCGGCTGGCTCCGCGAGGGGCGTCTCGCTGCGAGGGCCGTTCAATCACATCGTCGGCGCGAGCGAGCCGATGCGCGTCGTGTACGAGCAGATCCAACGGGCGTCCGGCACCGACGCGACGGTGCTCTTGCGCGGCGAAACCGGCGTCGGAAAGGGCCTCTTCGCCCGCGCGATCCACGCCAACAGCCCCAAGCGCGCATCGCGCGAGCTCGTCACCGTCGACTGCACCACGCTTCCGCCGACGCTCATCGAGAGCGAGCTGTTCGGCCACGAGAAGGGCGCCTTCACCGGCGCCGATCGGCGCGTGCTCGGAAAGGTCGAGCGCGCCCACGAAGGCACGCTCTTTCTCGACGAAGTGGGAGAGCTCGCCCCCGCGGTGCAAGCCAAGCTCTTGCGCCTCGTGCAGGACAAGAGCTTCGAGCGCGTGGGCGGACGCGCCGCGCAGCACAGCGACGTCAGGATCGTCGCGGCCACGCACAGAGACCTCGAGGCCATGGTGGCCAAGAGCGAGTTTCGCCAGGATTTGTTCTACCGATTGCGCGTCGTCGAGATCACGATCCCTCCCTTGCGGGCGCGCGGCGCCGAGGAGGTTTTGCGACTGAGCGAGCACTTTCTCTCGATGTATTCGCGCAGGCACGGGCGCGGAGAGATGCACGTCTCGCCCGCGGCGCGAAGGCTCCTCGGCGAGCACGACTGGCCCGGCAACGTCCGCGAGCTCGAGCACGCGATCGAGCGGGCCGTCGTGACCGCCCCCGCGACGAGGATCGAGCCCCAGCACCTCGGGCTCCCGCTGCGAACGAGGGGACGCAGCGAGCGGCCTCCAGCGCTCGCAGAGGGAGTGCTCCTTCCGCTCGGGCTCTCTCTGGCCGAAGTCGAGCGGCGGTACGTCGACGCCACGCTCGCCAAGATGCAGGGAAACGTCTCGCGCACCGCGCAGTCGCTGGGCATTTCGCGCAATCGCTTGAAGCGCAAGCGCTGAGCGATCGCTATACCGCGCCCGCGATGGGCATCGCAGATGCCCGAGCGGATCAGCGCGGTTGAAATCACGGCGAACCAATGCCGCGGAGGGAGAACCCTACGACGACCGTCGCGGTATTGCTTTAGAAGACGCCATTTCATCGCAGGCCGCGCCGCGGTAGTCCTGGACCATGGCGATCGACGAAACACGCGAGTGGCTCGCGCGCCTCGCAAACGAGCTCGGCCCCGACGGGTTGTCGCTCTTGACGCCGCCGGGCTTCTTCTACGCGCTCGGCAAGTACGTCACCGTGCCCGATCGCGACGTCGCAGCGGACGACCTCGACGCGCGCGACCCCGAGGCGGTGCGACTGTGGGTCGACGCGTTTCGCGCGGTCGGAGAGCGGTATTTTCGATGGCGCGTCCACGGCGTCGAGAACGTCCCCGAGACCGGTCGCGCGCTGCTCGTGGGCAGTCACAACGGCGGGATCATGGTGAGCGACAGCGCCCTCACGCTCGTCGCGCTGTGGGATCGCTTCGGGCCCGATCGAAGGATGTACTCGCTCTCGCACGACGTCTTGCACTCCAACAGCACACTGCGCAGGATCGCGGCGCGCGCTGGTGTGCTTCGCGCGGCGCACAACGGAGCGTCGCGAGCGCTGCGCGAAGAGCACCTGGTGCTCGTGTACCCGGGCTCGGACCTCGACGCGACGCGGCCCTTCAAAGACCGCTACAAGATCGAGCTCGGCGGACGAACGGGGTTCATCAAGCTCGCGCTCCGCGAGCGTGCGCCGATCGTTCCGGTCGTGAGCGTGGGGACGCACGAGCAGTGGGTGGTGCTCACGCGAGGCGACGCGATCGCGAAGGCGCTGCGCACCAAAGAGTGGCTGAGGCTCGAGGTGTTTCCGATCGTGCTCAGCGTTCCGTGGGGGGTGACTCTGGGGATTTTTCCGTACCTGCCGATGCCCGCGCAGACGTCGCTGTCCTTCGCGAAGCCCATCGCGTGGCCCGAGCTCGAGCCCTCGGCCGCCGAGGATCCCGTCATCGTGCAGCGCTGCTACGACGAAGTGCACGCGGCGCTGCAGACAGCGATGGACGAGCTGGCCAAAGGACGAACGACGTTCTTTGGGTGAACTGCGCTCAGCACGTCGAGTGCAAGAGCATCCCTACTCGCTCACCGTCGGACACGAGCGCGTTGTACCGCTGGACGGCCTGCTTCGATTGCAGCCACTCGTAGCGCACGCCCGCGAACTTCAGCCGCTCGAAGGTCTCTGGCATCGTCTCGAGCACGAGGTCCATCCCCCGCGAGAGCACCACGATCGCGCACCCTCGATCGATGAGCTCTTCGACAGCCTTCGGGTGGATCCCAGGCTTGTGCCTCGTGCCGCTCTCGCGCTAGTCCCACTCGCGCGCGCCGCTCGGCCAGAGCACGGCGTCCTTGAATACGTGGGCTGCATCGTCGTGGCCGCTCACCGTCACCACGCCCCACTCGATCGACCGAACCAACATCGCGCCGAATGTAGCACCGGCGCTCAGCGCTGCAGCACCCAGCGCAGCGCGGGCAACAAGTGCGCGTCGGTCATGCGCGGGTCGTCGAAGCGCTCGGCAGGGTGCCCCAAGGCGGTCACGAACACGCGCCCCGCGCCCTCGTTGCGATACCACGCGATCGGAACGCGCTCGACCCCGTCCACGGCGAGGCACCGAAGCGCCACGCGGTTGTCCTCTCTGAAGTTGTGAAAGAGATAGAACTCGTCTTCCCACTGAAAGCTCGCGGGCAGGCTCGCGACCGCGGGGTGGTCTCCTTCGGTGAAGCACGTCGAGACCCTGGTGTTGCCGGGATGACTGCGAAACACCGCGCCGATCAGCGGGGTGAACGGCCCGCACCCGTAGGCGTCGGCCACCCCGTGGATCCCCAGCACGCCGCCGCCTCGACGAACGAAGCTCTCGAGGGCGCGAGGGCCCGGTCCAGACTCCGCGCCGAGCGGCTCGCCAGTGGTCGAGACGAGCACCACGGCGCCAAAGGCCGCGAGCGACTCGTCGGTGATGCGCGCGGGGTCTTCTGTGCTCTCGGAGCTCGCGCCGAGGCGCGTCGCGAGCGCGGCGATCGTCGCGGCGGCCTTCGGGATCGAGTCGTGACGAAATCCCGTCGTTCGCGTGTAGATCAGCACGCGCAACGGGCGCTCTCCGCCGTCTCCTGTGTGAGTCACGGCGACGTCGAGGTCCGCAGGACACTGAGGACGCGGTCGATCGCAGCCCGCGACGGCGAGCGCGAGGACGCACAGCCATGCGCGCCGATCGATCATTCGAGGGACAATATACCGCGCCGACGAGGGGCGACTCACCGCGCGTCGCGCTTGAGCGCCGAGAGGGTCCACAGGGCGCTGAGCGCGTCGAGCGCCGCGCCGCCGAGGGAGCTCTTGTTGAGCCACCCGAGCTTCACGGCGGCCACCTGAAACGCCGCGAGACCGAAGCGCGCCACCACCGACGCGTGAAAGAACGCGGTCAGCTCGTTGCTCGCAGCGACGCGGTAGTAATACGCGAGCACGATGAGCATCGCGCCGAGCGAGCGAATCACGCCGAGCTCGAGCCCCTGGCCGTCCGGCGCGAGGACCTCCGGACGCGCGACGAGCAGCGCTCCGAAGACGAACATCACGTACGAGTAGACCTTCAGCGTCCTCGCGGCCTTCGACATGGAGCGATCATCGCACGAACCCCCCGCGCTCAGCGGTTGCTCTTCGGAAAGATGCTGCCCGTCGGGGCCACTGGCGCAGCGCGCATCCGCTCGAGGATCACCGTCACGAACGACTCGAGCGTCGCGCCTTCGCCGTCGACCTCTCCGCTGGGGCGCCGGGAGGCGAGCCACCGCGCGGCCGACTGCGGAGTGTCGAAGGCCTTGGTCGACACCTTCGATCGCAACACGAACGCCAGGGACGTCGCCGACGAGCGCAAGATCGCCGCTGAAAATCCAGTCCCTTCGACGACCAGCGCGTGCGCGACGAGCGGGCCATCGACGAGCTTCGCCAGCGCCTCGAAGCGCGATTGAATGGTCCCGTCGCGCATGAGCTTCATGTCGAAGTCCGCGATGCGAAACGACGTCATCGACAGGATCTGTTTGTGCTGGCGAATGGCTCGCTCGAGCACGGAGCGCTGCGTGTCGATGAGCTCAGCTGTCGGCGGCCCGCTCCAAAAAGAGAGCGTGACGTCATCGCGTTGAGCAAAGCAGCAGCGCTCATCAATGTGGTGAATGCGACAACGGGCGTCCATGCGGCGACCAACGACCCTCTTCGGTTGGGGAGCAGGACACTACCACCGTCCGTCGCCGACGAGCACCACGCATCGGTCGATCGGTGGCGCAGCGGACGCGTACGCGAGACACTCCAGAGCGATGGGAATTCTGCGATGCGCGCTCTTGGGAACCGGCGGAATCGCCAATGATTTGCTGGCCCCGTCGCTGCCGTTCACCCAGAGGGCTCGGCTCTGGTCGGTGCTGTCGCGTTCGAAGTCCAACGCCGAAGCGTTTGCTGCCCGCCATGGTGCGATGTCGCCCACACCGGCGTACGACGAGCTGGACGCGCTGCTCGCGGACCCAGCGCTCGACGCGGTGATCGTCGCCACGCCCGATCGACTGCACGCCGCGCAGTGCATCGCCGCGGCTCGAGCGGGAAAGCACGTGCTCTGCGAGAAGCCCCTCGCCACCAGCGTCGAAGAGGCCCGCGCGATCGTCGCTGCGTGCGAGGCGGCAGGCGTGACCCTCGGCGTGGCCTATCACCTCAGGCATCACGCGGGGCACAGGGCGCTCGTCGAGCGCATCCGCAGAGGGGCGATCGGGCGCGTTCGGCACGCGCGGGTGCAGTGGACCTTTCCCGCGCCGGACGCGAGCAACTGGCGCGCGAGCGCCGAGGTCGGCCGATGGTGGGCCCTGGCGTCGGTGGGCACCCACGGGCTCGACCTGTTGCGCTGGGTCATGGTCGAGTCGGCGGGCGAAGTCGTCGCCCTGCGATGCCTGTCGTCGAGCCCCAAGTTCGGCGCGGCCCACGACGAGAGCACGATCGTCACCATGAAGTTCGAGGACGGCTCGACCGCCGAGCTCTTCGCGAGCGTGCTCTTTCGCAGCAAACGTCGGATCGAGCTCTTCGGCGACGACGGCTACGCGGAGGCCGAGGGGACGCTCGGCCCGAGGGGAGAGGGCGAGATCCGCATCAACGACGAGCTTCTTGAATTCAAGCCCACGAATCCATACGTCGGCGAGCTCGACGACTTCGCCGAGGCGATCGAGCGTCGACGCCCGCCCGCGGTCGACGGGCGCGAGGCGCTGCGCAACGTCGAGCTCATGGACGCGGCGCTTCCGCTTTGATCAACGGTGAGGGTAGGTCACACTTCAGCCGTGCACAGATCCCCTACGCTCGCGCTCTCGAGCGCGATCGCGCTCACTTTGACCGCCGTGGACCCGGCGCCGTCGCGCGCGCAGGCGCGGCCCCCAGAGCCGCGCAGCGCGGGGGTCTGCACGCTGCTTCGCTCGAGCGTCCTTCGCTTCGCTCCCGAAGCGGCGCCCAACCCGCAGTCGACGATCGCGATCGCTGCGACGGCGACGGGCGCGATCGTCGCGTTTCGCGCAAGGACCCGCGACGAGCTCGTGATCCTGCGCGTGGACGACAACTTCGCGCGCGCCGGTGAAGACCGCGTCGCGGCGGGGCCGGTCACAGCGTTTTCGCTCGTGTCCGCGCCGGGCGGGGCGGCGCTCGTGATGGCCGAGCGCGTCGCGCGCGACGGCCGAGACGCGCACGACGACGTGCTGCTCGCGAGGCTCGACGCCGCAGGCAACGCGCGCAACGTCCCGCGCTCGCTCGCTCGCGTCGCGCGGTGCGACGGGGTCGCGGTGCGGCCGAGCGCGACGGGCTTCGTCGCCGCGTGGGGCAGCCTCGATGGGCCCACGACGAGCACGGTGACGACGGACACGAGAGGCGTTCCCAACGCGAGGCCGAGGGTGGTGGTCGACGCCTCCTCGCCCAGGATGGTC
The DNA here is from genome assembly GCA_001465015.1 of Deltaproteobacteria bacterium Ga0077539. Taxonomy (GTDB): domain Bacteria; phylum Myxococcota_A; class Polyangia; order Polyangiales. Next base: position 10,715 of record LNEO01000383.1, read on the forward strand.
TCGCTTACGGGCGAGACGCGCTTCGCGATCAGCGTCTCGGGGCCCGCGGGCTCTTCGCTCTTGCACCTCGACGAGACCGGAGCCTCCGTCGAAGCGATCGCTCAGAGCGCGACGCCCGTCGCCCTCGTCGCGCTGCCCTCGATCGTCCTGTCCTTCGCGTCGAGCGGCGACAACGTCGGCCTCACTCGCTGGTGGCCCGCCGCGACGCCCGTCGAATACTCGGTCGCCCTCCCGCGCTCGATCGCGGGCGGCGCGCGGGTCGTTTCGTCCGCGTCCGATCGCAGCTCCGCGGTCCTCGTCGTCGACGACCGAGCCGAGCGCGAGCACCTCGTGCGCATCGCCCCAGACGGAACCCCCGTTTTGCTCGCCTCCTTCGCCGGCAGCAACGGCGCCAGCGCATCAGCCCTCGACGGCAACACGCTCTTCTCTGCGACCCACGCGCCGTCGGGGGGCGTCGAGCTCGCGCGTTGGAGCTGTCCTCGAAGCACGACCCCCACGACTTCGACGCAACCCCCGCTCACCGCGCTCTCGCAGGACGGCGGATCGTGGACGGACGCCTCGGGGTCTCGCGCTGCCGACAGCAGGCCGTAGAACAGCCGGCGCCTCGGGTCTCCGATGCGCCCCACCGTCGCCCCCCCTCGCAACCGCGCAGAACTCAGCGATTTCGCAGTGTTCACGCGAGCATTGGCCACCCCCGGCTCGACGAGCAACCTTCAGCGCCGATCGAGTCGGGAGTAACACGCATCGCACCCTGTAGGGTTGAGGGCGCTTCGCTTCACCCGGTAGCGTTTCGTTCACTGTGCAGTCAGCGACGATCCGATCCGTGTCCATTGCGCTCGTCGCTGCGCTCGTGGTGTCGCCCGCGACCACGCACTCGCAACAGAGCCCGTCACAGAGCCCGTCGAGCGCCGGTTCGACGACCTCGCCTGTCATCCAGCTGCTCTTGTCAGGGAGAGATTCTCGCACACGTTTTCAAGCGGCGTTGACCCTCGGCCGCATGCGACCGCCGGGCGCTCGGCAGGCGCTCGAGCGCGCCCTGGACGACAGCGACGCCACCGTGCGCGCGTCCGCCGCCGAGGCCCTGCGAACCATCGCGGACCCCGCCGCGGTCTACGCCTTGCGCGCGCATCGTACGGACGCGGACCCCACCGTGCGCTCGACCGTCGAGCGCGCCCTCGCGCTGCTCGATCGCAACTCGCCCGTCGCGGTCCCGACGACCCCGTCGCAGACCCCTGTCGATTGGACGCGGGCGCGCTTCGTTCTGCGCGCAGGATCGCTGGCCAACCGCGTCGATCAGCGCTCGCACATCGTCGATTCGCTTCGCTCGGCGCTCGCGCAAGAGGTCTCGCGGCTCGATCAGGTCGCCTTCAGCGTGGGAGCCCTTCCGCCCGAAGCCGAGCGCCGCGTCCGAAGCGGCAGGCTCCGCGTGTACACCATCGACGGCAGCGTGCAGCAGCTCCGCCGATGGACCGTCGCTTCGACGTTGAGCGTCCGCGCCGAGGTCTCTCTCGTGCTCGTCGCCGTGCCCGCGCGCGCGATCGTCGGCTCGATGTCCGGCGCTGCCACCGCGCAAAACACACAGGCCCCCGGTCAGTCCGCGGACGGCCTCGCGCGCGACCTCGAGCAGCGCGCGCTCGCTGGAGCGGTTCGCGGCGCCGTCGCCAACCTCCGCACCAGCCTCACCTCCCGCAGCTGATCGAGCGAGCGCAGGCAAGCGAGCGCATGCAAGCGAGCGCATGCAAGCGAGCGAGCGCATGCAAGCGAGCGCATGCAAGCGAGCGAGCGCATGGAGGGCGAGCGCATGCAACAAGTGCATGCGCATGGGCGCCGTATGCGGCGGGGCGTCGTGGGCCAGAGCGCCCAGACGCCGAGGAAGTTGGCAGCGGCGCGTCTCCCTCCATACGCGAGCCTGAAGGCGCGAGTCTCGGTCCAAGTGATCGCAGAACGGCCCGTGAAAAGATGTCGCGAAGTGAGCAGCCTCTGCGGCGTCCGGTCGCTTCGACCGTGACGCCCCGCCGCATACGGCGCTCATGCGCATGCACTTGTTGCATGCGCTCGCCCTCCATGCGCTCGCCCTCCATGCGCTCGCCCTCCATGCGCGCCCTCCATGCGCGCCCTCCATGCGCTCGCCCTCCATGCGCTCGCCCTCCATGCGCTCGCCCTCCATGCGCTCGCCCTCCATGCGCTCGCCCGCACGCGCTCGCTTGCGTGCGCTCGGTCTCCCGACGCGCTCAGCGCGCCGCCGCGCTCGCGGGGAGCTCCCCTTCGCGCTCGGCGTTGTCGTTGGCGGCGTTGTTCGCGGTCAGGTCGATCGCGGCGGGCCTCGCGAGCGCAGCAGCGAGCTCTTCTTTGAGCGCAGGAAGCTCCCGCGCCCGCGCGCGAAGCGATTCGGCGTAGGCCACCCAACGGCCGCGTTGCCCCACGGACTCGTAGAGCTCGCGCGCGCGGCGAAGGACCCTCGCGGCCTCGCGGTAGTTGGGTCGGCCGCGCAGCGCGATCAGCGCTTCGGCCTGCGCGCGAAGCAGCTCGGCGGCCTCGAGCGTGTGCGTCTTGGCCACGCGCTCGGCCAGCTCGATGCGAACGTCGTGCGCGCTCGTCGCGTTGATCGTCGAGGCCGCGGCGATCGCCTCCGAGAGCTGCCCCTCGTCGATGAGCGCCTCGACCCACGCAGGCCCGCCGCGCCGCGCGAGCGCGTCGAGCACCGTCCCGCGTCGCTCGGTCCACAGCTCGCCAGCGTCGTCGCGCAGCGTGCGCCACAAGAGCCGATCGGGCCTCGCGAGAAAGAGCCTCGCGCTCGCGTCCCACCCGCGCGGATCGCGCCGCGCGACGAGCCGATCACGCCACCACGACAGGGCCCGCGGCCGCGTCGTGTTCGCCGCCGCGAGCCGCTCGACGAGCCGCTCGCCTGCCTCCGCGAAGCCGAGCTCTTCGGCCTGCTCGAGCGCCTCGAGCAAGGCCGCCTCGCCCATCTTGCCGCACTCGATCACAGCCTCGTCGACGCGGTCTCGCTGCAACAGACGCACGATGATCTCGCGCGGCCTGCGCGCCTCGCGGCAGCGCTCGATGTACACCTCGTCGTCGAGCGCGTCGCCCTCGAGGTCGACCAGCGCTCCTTCGAACACGCGCCGCGCCCAGACCTCGAGCCCGTCACACGCGCGCCGCGCGGCGTCCGCCAGAATCGCGCGGTCTTCGCTCGTCGCGCTGATCGAGAGCACCGTGCCTGCGACGCGGCCGAACACCGTTCCGTTCTCGGCGTCGTAGCGCCATGCGTCGAAGAGGGCCTCGCGCGCGAGCGCCCTGGGCTCTTCGCCCCCTCGCTGCTCGGCGCACGCGCGAAGCGCGCGACCGAGGGCCTCGAGCGCGGTGTGCGCGAGGTCTCGCAGCGCGCCGTCGTGATCCTCGAAGCGCCGCGCTCGCGCCATCACCGACGACGCCAGCGCGCGAAGCGTGCGCACCGCGTCGAGCCACGCGCCATTGATCGCCTGTGTCCGCGCGCGCGACAACATCGTCGCGAGCCCGTGAGACACAGCGCCACCGGCCGCCGCGTCCCCTGCGTGCTCGCGAAACACCTCGCCGGCGAAGAGCTTCGGATCCTCGCGACGCTCGAGCCACGGCGCGCGCTCGCCGATCGCGTCGTGCACGCTCTGCCTCACCGCCGCTTCGAGCTCAGGAACCCTCGCGACCAGATCACAGATCGCCACCGCCAACGGCCCTCCGCCCGCGCGCTCGCACAGCCCCTCGAGCGGCTCGATGCGCACGAACGACTCTGGCTCGCGCGCCGCATACAAGAGCAGCGCCGAGGCGTGCTTGCAGCTGCCCGAATCTCCCACCGGACACGAGCAGTGCGCCTCGATCGTCGTGGGCCCCGCGCGACGAGCTCGCACGCGATACACCTCGGACCCCGAGCCCTCGCAGCGCGCCGTGAACAACACGCTGCCCTCTGCCTCGTCGTGCGAGGAGAGCGCGTCGTGCCCTTCGTCGCTCTTCACTCCCTCGAGTCGCAGGTCGAACAGCGCCCCCGCGTTGTCGTAGAGCCTGCCGCGCTCGAGCGCCCGCGCTCCCACGCGCCCGCGCGCTTCGTCCACGGTCCACGGCGCGCTCGGAGCGCTCACCACGCTCACCGCGTTCACCTCCCTCGCCTCTGCGTCCGCGCTCGCCGCGGTCTCTGTCACCGTCGCGCCCTCCTCGCGGATCGCGAGGACCGTCTCTGCTTCTGTTGTGTGTTCGACGCTCGTCCGCCCCTTGCCCTGTCGTCGCTTCTCGGTTTTCACAGGTGACAGAATTGCCCTGAAAAGCCCACACAGCAACTCATCGATGACATACTCTGACCTCGCTTCGTCGCACGGGGGAGCGCTCGTTCATCGTGACATATTCAGTCACTCGCAGCACTCCCTCGCCTACCCCTCCCGGCGCGCGACGAGGGTACAGTCCAGCACCAACATGTGCGCGATGAAGCTGCCCGACGATTGGCAGAAGGTGCTCGGCCCCGAGCTCGAGAAGCCCTACTTCAAAGACCTCGAAGCGTTCGTCGCGGGCGAACGCGCGAAGGGCTCAGTGTTTCCTCCAGAAGACGAGGTGTTCTCGGCCTTCGAGCTGACTCCGTACGACAAGGTCCGCGTGCTGCTACTCGGACAGGACCCCTACCACGACGACGGGCAGGCGCACGGCCTGTGCTTCAGCGTCAAACCCGGGATCCGAAAGCCCCCGTCGCTCTACAACATGCTCCTCGAGCTCAAGAGCGATCTCGCCTTGCCCGTCGCCAAGTCGGGCTACCTCGTCCCCTGGGCCAAACAAGGGATGCTCATGATCAACGCCGTGCTCACGGTGCGCGCGCACGAGCCCAACTCCCACAAGGATCGCGGCTGGGAGAGCTTCACCGACGCCGTCATCTCCGCGGTCAACGCCAAGTCCACGCCGGTCGTGTTCGTCTTCTGGGGAGGCTACGCGAAGAAGAAGGGCAAGCTCGTCGACAAGAAGAAACACCACGTCATCGAGAGCGCTCACCCCTCCCCGCTCAGCGCAAACTCCGGCTTCTTCGGCTCAACGCCCTACAGCAAGATCAACGAAGCCCTCGCGAAGTACGGCACGCCCGCGATCGATTGGAAGCTCGACGAATAGCGTCGCCGGCTCCGTTTCCTCCGAAGGGTGATGGGCCGAAGAAGCAGCACGTCGCGCCAGAACTTGTGCCTGCCCTGCGCAGCCGATCACGCACGCCGTCGACACGCAATGGCCGGGAGCAGCGAGCGCGACCGCGAGGCGAACGCGCGCGAAGCGGCGTGAAGCGGGCATCCGCGCTCAAGAGCGGATGATCGCGAGGGCGCGCTTTCGAAAGCGCAGACCGACGACGTCCGTGGCCACCGTGACCGCCAGCGGTTTGTCTCGCAGCTCGCTCGAGAGCGCGACCGGCGTCCACTGCCTCGTGAATCCGACGAACGGCGTCGATACATTCTGCATATAAGTCGTCATATTATAATTGATGCCAGCAAGGTGAAGCCGGTTGCGGTGAGCGTTTTGGTATTCGTGATACGAATCGGAACCGTGGCGACGAAGACAAAGACTTCTGGGCGTCCCCGCGGTCGAAAGAACAAGGATTATGCTATCACGCGAGAGGATATAATCTCGCGCGTCTCGTCGCGCTTGCTCGAGCCCGACGGCGCGACGGCAAGCGAGCGCGCGCTCTCTCGTGCTGCAGGGGTGAGCATGCCCACGCTTCGTCACTACTTCGCCTCGCGAGAGGCGTTGATCGCCGCGGTCTTCGCGCACGCGCGACGTGGAGCGCTCGGGCACTTGCACGAGATCGCTGCAGGGCCGTTGCCTGCGTTGCGAGAGTCCGTGCGTTGGACGCTGGAGTTCATCGTCGAGGGACTGATGCGCTTCGATCTGGCGGGGCTTCACGCGGTGGGCTTGCAGGTTGGCCTTCGGCAGCCAGCGTTGGGACCGGCGTATCTCGCGGACGTTCTCGAGCCGACGCTCGTCGCTGTCGAAGCGAGGCTCGAACGGCACGCAGCGCGCGGTGAGCTCCGCGTGACATCGGGGCGGGCCGCCGCGCTCGACCTCGTGTCTCCAGCGCTGCTCGCGGTGCTGCACCAGCGCGAGCTCGGCGGCGCGACGTGTCGCCCGCTGGATCTCCCGTGCTTTCTCGACGCTCACGCGGATGCGTTCGTGCGAGGCTGGAGCACGTGACCGACGGCTGGAGGGAGATCGCGACGCTGGGCCACGACGATTCGTTCGGGGCCAACAGCAGCGATCTCGAGCCACCGATGGCGTGCGACGATCGCTCGACGATGACCGCGTTCGCGTGCGTGACAGACCGCGGTTGGCTGTCCTAGCCGCCATCGAACTCCGAGCGAAGCTGAGCGAGCGCTCACGAAAGAAGCCCTCGCTCGCAGCTGAACAACGAAATCCGCAGCCCCCGTACGAACTCTGTCCTTCCGCTCCAGGCTCGAACGTCACCCCGTCGTAGCGCCCCAGTTGGCCTACACGAGGAGACGTTCATGAATGTGCCTGCAACCATGAAGGTCGCGCGCGTTGCGCGACAAGGTCAGCGAGAGTTCGAAATCGTCGACGTCCCGACGCCGCGGCCCGGACCGGGGCAAGTGCTCGTGCGCGTCGAATCGTGCGGGGTCAATTTCGCTGACATCAAGCGCCGCCGGGGCGACGTGTATCCGTTCGAGACACGCTTTCCGTTCGTTCCCGGGTCCGAAGTCGCTGGTGAAGTCGTCGCGATCGGTCCTGGCGTGAGCGGGCTCGAACTCGGCGCGAGGGTCTTCGCGCTCGCCGGCGAGACGGGCAACGGTGGATACGCGCAATTCTCCCTCTGCTTCGCCCCGACAGCGATCCCGATCCCGCCAGGCATCTCTGCGGACCTCGCAGCGGTCGTGCTCGTCGCCGGAACGACAGCCGCGCTCGTGCTCGAGCAAGCAGCCCGCCTCGGTCGCGGCGAGTCCGTGTTGGTTCAAGCAGCCACAGGCGGCGTCGGCAGCTACGCGCTCCAGCTCGCGCGAAACCTGGGCGCCGAGAAGGTCATCGCGTTGGTGGGCGACGAGTCCAAGCGACGACAAGCCCTCGCGCTCGGAGCTCACGACGCCGTTGTTCGCTCGTCCGACTCGTGGCCAGACGAAGTGCGCGCGCTCACAGGACAGCGAGGAGTCGACGTCGCCCTCGAATCAACCGGCGGAACATCGCTCGAACACACGTTGCGTTGCCTCGCCCCGTTCGGTCGAGTCGTCGTCTACGGCGCGGCGAGCGGCGAATCGGCGTCCTTGTCACCCGCGTCGCTGCAAGCGTTCCTCTACGCGCCAGCGCTCAATCAGTCCATCGCGGCGTTCAACCTGGGCGCGTGGTTCACCGAACGTCCAACGGTCGCCGCCGCCGCGCTCGCGGGTCTTCTTCGAGCGATCGGTGAGGGACACTTGAAGCCGCCGATGATCCGCGCGCTGCCGCTGATCGCCGCCGCCGAAGCGCACGCGCTCATGGAATCGCGTCGAGTGAGCGGCAAGCTCGTCATCAAACCCTGGTCCCTGTAACGCGACAACCGCAGAGGAAATACGATGGAATACATGCTGCTCTTCAACCAACCCGCGAGCGAGCTCGAGCGCCGCCGCGACGACCCGTCGTCCGTCGAGTACTGGGAGGCGTGGCGCGCCTACATGCAGACGATCTACGCCGCCGGAATCGTGCGCGCGGGCAACGAGCTTCAGCCGCCCTACACCGCGACGACCGTTCGCGTACGCTCGGGCGAGCGAGCGGTGCACGATGGACCGTTCGCGGACACCAAAGAGCTGCTCGGCGGCTATCTCATCATCGATGTGCCGTCGCTCGACGAGGCGCTACGATGGGCCGCGAGGAGCCCGAGCAGCGCGACAGGGAGCACCGAAATCAGGCCGATTCTCCCGAGAAACAACGCTTCGTAGCCAATGTCGCTTCGATCCTCCGAGAGCTCGGGCGCCGTCGCCGAACGCGCGGCACGAACATCGTATGGCGGTCTGCTCGCGCGGCTCGCCGTACGCTGGCGCGACGTCGGCGCAGCGGAAGACGCCTTGTCGGAGGCTTTCGTCGCAGCGCTCGAACGGTGGCCAGAAGACGGGGTCCCCGACAACCCCGAGGCCTGGTTGCTCATCGTCGCGCGTCGCAAGCTCAGCGACCACGCGCGATCGCTCGCGGTTCGAGGGCGCGAAGACCTCGCCGAGCACGTTCGCATCGCGCTCGATCCGGCGACCGTGCGCGACGAGCCGGACGACCGCCTTCGACTGATGCTCGTGTGCGCGCATCCCAGCATCGACCCCGCGATTCAGCCCGCGCTGATCTTGCAGACGGTGCTCGGGATCGCGGTCAAAGACATGGCCGGCGCGTTTCTCCTGTCGCACGAGACCCTCAACAAGCGGCTCGTTCGCGCGAAGGCAAAAATCAAAGCCACCCAGCTCCGCTTCGATCAGCCATCACCCGAGGACCTCGAGCCGCGCGTGCATGCGCTGCTCGAAGCCATCTACGCTGCGTACGCGATCGGACAAGAGCGAGCGGTCGAAGACGGGGACGCCAACGACCGACTGCGCGCCGAAGCCGTGTACCTCGCGCAGCTCGTCGCCGCGTCGCTGCCGTCGAGCCCCGAGGCGCTCGGCTTCGTCGCGATGCTGCTGTTCTGTGAAGCTCGACGAGCAGCCGGAGTCGACGCGAGCGGCGAGTTCGTTCCGCTGCTCGAGCAGGATCCAGCTGGCTGGGACGCTGCGATTTTGCGCTCGGCGCAACAGCACCTCGCGCGAGCGGCCGCGTTCGGGGCGCTGGGTCCATTTCAGCTCGAGGCTGCGATCCAAGCGGCGCATTGCTATCGCGCACGGACCGGCGTGACGCCGTGGTCGGAGATCACCGCGCTCTACCGAACGCTCGTGACGCTGCACCCCACGATCGGCGCGCAACTCGGCTACGCAGTCGCCACCGCTCACTCGACCGAGGATCCCGCGCAGGGACTCGCGATCCTCGAGAACATCGATCCCGCGCGCGTCGCCGAACATCAACCCTACTGGGTCGCTCGCGGACACATCCTCGCGCAAGCTCGAAGGACACACGAGTCGATCGATTGTCTGCGTCGAGCGCTCGGTCTCACCACCAGTCCGCGCCTGCAGCGGCATCTCGCTGCGAAGCTCTCGCGGCTGAAGAGCCTCGCCTCCCAGACGCTCACCCCTTGAAGGACGGGTCGATGCGCTGCGCGCGCTCGAGCAGCGTCCACACGACCACCGCACTCGAAACCGCCGAGCCGCCCAGTGATCGCGCGAGGCTCCACACCGCATCGACGGCGCCAACCCCGCCGCGCACGTACATCGCGACGGACGACACAACGTCGCCTTCGCGCAAGATCTATAGCGACGCCCCGTTGGAAGGAAGAAACGCCACGAGCAATCTCTTGGGAAAGACCCAGAGATCCTCGCGTTGCGTTTCGCCAACGGAAGGCGGCGCCAAAATCAAGCGACGCCCCGGCGGCCACCGGAACTCGGGTTCGACGCCGCTCGCGCGCAACGACGCAACCACTTCGTCGAGCGACGCTCTTCAGCGCCTGCTGCTCGCGAGCGACGCGATGTCCGCAGCGACGAGCGGGCGCGGGTACAACCGAAGCGCGTCGATCGATGCCTGCGAAGCGGTCTCGTCACCAGCCGCGCCCACCGAGAGGGCTTCTCGGCTCGTGACGACGGAGCCCGCGGGGAGCGACCCGCTGAGCGTGAAGCCTTGGTCGCTTCCGTCGAGCGACGCGCGGATCGTGTTGGCGCTGCGGTCGATCACTGCAACGAAGTGGTGCCACGCGAGCGGGGTAGGCGCGGCGTGCGAGAGCACGGCGGTGGTGGTGAGCTCGGCACCGGACTCGCTTCGTTGAAGTCCGATCACGCGAAACGTCAGCGCTCCTTCGCGCATCGCGAGGTTGTAGCCGAGCGACCTCGCGTTCGCGGCGCCGTTGGACAGCAGCGTCTGCGTCCCCTCGGTCGACGAGAGCTTGAACCACAGCGAGATCGAGAAGCTGTCGCTTCCCGGGTCGTGCGCGTCGCGCGCGGGAAAGCTCGCGCCGCTGCCCGAGAGCAAGAGCTCGCCGCGGCGCGGCAGGACGTTGGCGTCGTTGGTGATGCGATTGGTTCCGAGCGCGAGCACGAGGCTCTCGCCGCGACCGCGGCACAACGAGCCCTCGCGCACCGCGACGTCCATCGAGCACGCGAGCAGCTCTCCTGCGGGAACCTCGGCGCTCGCAGGAGCCGCGACGAACCCCGGCGCCGCCGGCACCGCGACAGCGGTGAAGCGCTCGGTCACGCTGCCGTTGCAGTGGCTCAATCGAACGTGGCTCTCGTCTTGCCACAGCGCGCCGCGCTGCACTTCGAGGCAGCGGCCGTGCAAGTTGATGATGCGCTCGTTGTCGAGCGCCCAGTTCATCTCGAGCAGAGACATGTCGGGCCCCACGAGCAGACCGGTCCCTGCGACGGCGGCGGTCGCCGACGGTGAGGACAGCCACTGGTCCTCGCCGTTGATGAGCAGCGGGCCGAGCGCTCGCCACTGTTGGCGCGGCGATCCGTCACAGGGCCTCACCACCAGCGGCAGCCGACGACAGGTCCCGACGCACTGCGCGTCGCGGACGCGCCCCGAAAACGGAATCGAACGCGACGGGCACGCGGCCTCGCACGCGGCGATGGCCTGCGCGTTGCGGGTTGGCGTCGAGAGACAACGGCCGTCCGCGGACACGAGCGCCGAGGCGGCCATCACGCTCTGGTAGCCGACGACGCACGCGGCGTTGAACTTGATCGAGCGGATCTGATCGTCCCACCCCGCGGGAAGCTGCGAGAGAGAGCTCGTCACGTTGAGGCAGGTTCCGCGAAAGTTGTGCTGGTTGTAGAGCGCGAGCGGCACGGGCGGGGCGTACGCTCCGCCGTTGTTCACGCCGGCGCTGGTCGGCGCGCGGAGCACGATCCGAGGGCTGAAGATCGAAGACGTGCCATTGAGACCCGCGACGGTCATGTCAGCAACGTCGCTGTGGATCTCCGTCGCAGCGCCGCCCATACGCGCGTCGGAATAGAGCGTCACCGAGCCGCGCGGGCAGCGCTGATCGAGGCGCACCGACGAGATCCTGTCGTTGCCCGCGCGCGTGTCCGAGAGACGGCGCGTCTCCGAGGTGATCTCGGTGCACGTTCCGCCGTAGTTGGGCTCGGAGTACACCGCGAGGCGCGCGCCCGGCGCGAGCGAGATCGACGAGGCCTGTCCGTCGAAGCCCGAGGACTCGAGCTCGGGGAGGTCCGTCGCGATCTCGAGCGAGCGCCCTTCGAGGTTGGCGTTGGCGAACAAGCGCGCGCGAGGGATTCCGGGACAATACTCTCCGACGCGCGCCGACGAGGCGTTGTCGTTGCCCACGTTGAGGTATCGAAACCCGCCCACTTCGTGCTGAAACGTGTCACACGCCCCTTGAAAATTGGGGCCGCTGAAGACCGCGATCGCGCCCCCCGCAGGCACGCGCACCGCCGACGCTCTTCCTTCGAGCGCTCCCAAGGTCGCCATGTGGTCGTTGACAGCGAGGCGCGCGCCCGTGAAATCACGGTTGTCCCACAGCTCGTAGGTCGTCGCCGGCCCTGGGATGCTCATGCTGAGCTGCGCGAGCTCGGGCCCACAGAACTGCGTCACCATCGACTCGATGGTGTTCACCGTGCCTGCGGTGTTGTAGATGGCCTTCACCGCGCGCGCGATCTTCATGGCGAGCGACGTGGTCGTCGCGCCGCCCGTCGCGATGTCGAGCACCACGCCGAACGCGACGTCGCCGATCCCGCGGCACACCGCGCCGTTGAGCTGGGTCGTTCCCGTGCGAAACTGCGGCTTGAGAAAGCAGCGCGTCAGCGCCTCAGCAGGTCGAATCGACGCGCGCAGCGCTCCGCACACCGCGTCCGCGGGCGGAATCGGGACGAGGTTGCACGGCGCCTCGCCCATCCCGCGGCGCACCGCGCGATACCAGTCCGTCGACGACTCGACGAGGTCGTACACCGTGCCCGGCAACGAGCACGCGAAGCCCACAGCGACGTTGCGCGCGCAGTCCGCGGTGGCGCCAGCGATGTTGCTGGTCGAATACGGAAAGTCCCCTCCGAACGCCAACGTCAACACCTGGTCGCAGCGCATCGACGCGAAATTGCGCGCGATCACCGCGCCTTGCTCGTAGGCGTACTCGACGCCGTCCACCACGCCGTTGATCGCTTGAAACGTCACTTCGCCGGCGGCGTTGAAGGTCAACACGCCGATGTTCTGCGCGGCGCCGAGGCCGCGGTTGAAGTTGATCGTCAGCACCTGTCCGGTCTGCGAGAACGTGGTCGCGGTGCTGTTGGCGAAGCTCACCATGGGGCGAGTTCCGCGGCGCACGGCGTAGGTCAGCGCGCGGCCCGTTCGGTCGACGACGACGTAGCTGACGGCGTTGGACGTGGTGTTCCATGTGCCGCGAATCCCGCCCCAGACGAGCGAGAGGCCATCGTCGGCGTTGCCCAACGCGCGCAAGATCCCCGATATCGGCTTGGCCTGCGCCGCCGCTTCGCGCTCGTACGACAGCGCCGCGGCCGCAAAAGCAAACGCGATCGCCGCGACGCGCTTGGCGCCGCTCGATGAACCACTGGACTTGTTCACTTCAATTCTCCCAACAGGCTCGACGAAACGTCGCGTCGCGAAATGCTTCGCGCTGCTCGTTCACTCCGACGGAGACGCTACCTAGCTGCGTCATGACTCACCATGACTCGACGCTTGCATCTCAGCGGAGCGCGAGAGCGTTTCAACGGTTGAAGCGCCGACGTCCTCGGTGCGCGGGGCGCGCTCGAGGGAAGCGAGCGCCCTTCGCCCCGCGCACCGAGGACGTGAGGAGCCAGCCGCCAGCGGACAGATCGCGCGACGGGTCGCGCGGTGAAGGTTCATGCCCCCGTGGTGACGCCATCGGGCCCGACAGGTCTTGGCCCGAGACCGATCAGGTCACCGACGCCGTGACCTGCAGCCCCGAGAAGTCACCCTTCGGAATGCGATCGCGGCGCGCCCAGAAGTGGGCGTGTGGGTGTGATCGACGATTGTGCGCAGCGCGCGCGAAGCGCGGGCCCACCCGCGCTGCCGCGCGCCCCAAGTGAGGAGAACGACGGTAGGCGCAGTGCTGAAGCCCCCACCCGCGCTGCCGCGCGCGAGCGAGTGAAACGGCAGTGGGCGCAGTGCTAAAGCCCCCACCCGCGCTGCCGCGCGCGAGCGAGTGAGAGCAACGACGGTGGGCG
>LNEO01000384.1 GCA_001465015.1 Deltaproteobacteria bacterium Ga0077539
CCGCTCGCAGGGGTGGCGCCGTCGAGCAGGATGACCGACCCGCCTGCGCGAGCGAAGCCCGAGAGCGCGTCGCCCCAGAGCGCGGCGAGCGCGCTCATCTGGGTGGTGCTCGCTGAGCGCTGGTCGTAGACGAGCAGCGCGTCGTAGCGGTCGACGGTGAGCTCGCGGGACAGGTCCGCTTCGGACGCGAGCGGCGTGCGTCGCACGCGACCAGCGCCCAGCATCGAGTCGAGGATGCCGTCGACGCGCATGCGCACGGCGCCGTCTGCGTAGCGCGCGAACGTGAGCACTCGGATGTTGCCTCGCGCTCCGAGCCCTACGGCGTTGGCGAGGATCACGTCCTGCGGAGGGCGCGAGGACTCGTAGTCGCAGCCGATCAGGACCATGTGCCCGGCGCGCGCGGCGCGGCAGCGACCGCCGTTGCAGATGCCGGTCGGGCAACGCACTCCGCAGCCGCCGCAGTGCTCGGGGTCGCTGTTGGGGTCGACGCACATGCCGGCGCACTCGATGAGCGGCGGCGCGCAGCGAGGAACGCACATTCTCAGCGAGCACAGCTCGGCCGCGGCGCAGGTCCTCCCGCAGGCTCCGCAGTTCGCTCGGTCTTCTGCGAGGTTGACGCACGTCGAGCCGCAGTTGACGAGAGGCGGGGCGCAGCCGCTGTCGCCGACCGCTCCATCGCCAGCACCTCCGCCGTCGGGAGGGGCGCCGTCCGTGCTCGTTGCATCGCTGCCCACGGCGGCGTCGCTCGCATCGGAGGACATGCCGTCGATCGGAAGATCGCCATCGATCGAGCCATCGATCGAGCCATCGATCGAGCCATCGATCGAGCCATCGATCGAGCCATCTGGGGCGCCGTCTTGCGGCGGAGCTTCGTCGCGAACGTCGCGCACATCATGGGTCGCGTCTGCGGCGTCCATCGCGCCGTCTGCGCGGACGCAGCGGCGGGTTGCGCTCTCGATCCAACCGGGGGCGCATTGTCCGCCGACGAGCGAGCTCGGGCATCCGGCGAGCGCGACGGAGAGCGCGGCGAGCGTGGTGGCGATCGATGCAGCGCGAGCGTTCATGGCGTGACCCCCGGTCGAACGTCGATGTAGCCGCGCGGAGTAAACGCGCGGCCTGGTGTGCGTCTGCCGTCGAGCACGAACTCGACGCGTCGGTTGAGCGCGCGACGCCAGTAGTCCTCGCCATAGGCGACCGGCTGCCTCTGTCCGTAGCCGATCGGGACGAAGCGAGCCCGCGGGACGCCATAGCGCGCGAGGGCGTCGATGATGGCGCGCGCGCGCAAGAGCGAGAGACGAAAGTTGTAGTGCTCGTCGCCGATGGAGTCCGCGTGCCCCTCGATGAAGACGATGTTGAACTCGGGATGCGCGTTGAAGATCCGCGCGATATCACGCAGGACCGGCTGGCTCTCGGGCGTGATCCGGATCGAGTTGAAGAAGAACCGAAGCTGGTCGACGTACTGAATGCGTCCGTCGAGGACGCGCGCGAGGCTCTCGTCGGGGCAGCCGTCTTCGTCGCTGATTCCGTTGATCACCTCGGGGACGAGCGGGCAACGATCCGCGGTGTCGGGGATCGTGTCGCGGTCGTTGTCTGGATCGGGGCAGCCATCCGTGTCTTCGAAGTTGTCGTAGTCTTCTGGGTCGTTGACGCAGCGATCGACCGGGTCGCTGATGCGATCGTTGTCCGTGTCTGCGTCGGGGCAGCCGTCGTGATCGAGGTCGCTCGCGAGCGAGTGAACATGCGTCCGACAGCGAGGCGCTTGCATCTGCTGCGCGACCCGGCGGCGGGGCTCGTTGCGCTCTGCGCGGCGCTCTGCAGGCGCTCCGAACGAGCGCGACAGCTCGAGCCCCGCGGTGACGAACTGACCGTCTCCCGGCAGCACCGAGGGAAGGACGTCGAACAGTCGCCAATAGCCCACAGAGGCGCCAACACTGAAGGGAGCGAAGCGCACGACGAGGCCCGCGCGCGGAGTGATCGCGGGGGCGAAGCGCGTTCCGGTGAAACCCGCGGCGACCGAGAGCTCGAGGAAGGGGCTGACGCGCGCGGGCGGCGCGAGGGGTTCGATCCTCGCCAACGCGGCGAGCGCCACCCAGCCCCCAGGAGCTGTGGGCGCGAGCACGCCTTCGGGCAGCTGCGGATTGACCAGCGAGAGCATCGACAGCTCGATCGCGCCGCCGAGGCTCAGCCAGGGGAGCGGCCGCGCAGCGACCGCCATCGACAGCCCCGCTCCCGGACCGAACAACTGCGTCTGCGGCGCGGCGACCGGGATCACCGCGGCCGCGCTGCCGCGCAGCTCCACCTGCGCCCGCGCTGTGGCCGGCGCAAAAAGCAGGATCGCCGTGATCGCTGAAGCAGATCGACCGAGCACTGAACCCAACGACGATTCATAGCACAGTCGGACGAACTATGGAATTAACGTGCTCGGATCAGTGTGGGTAGAACGCCCACGATTCCTCTCTCGTCGTGCGAAGGGATGCGGCCTGCTTTCGCGGTACGTTCGTGACGCGTGTCGCTGCGCAAGCACAAGCAATTCGAGAGAGACAAGCCTCACATCAACGTCGGCACGGCGGGGCACATCGGGCACGGCAAGACGACGCTGAGCGCCGCGCTCTCGGCCGAGCTCGCGCGCGCGGGTCGGCCAGCGGCGACCCCCATCGCAGTGATCAATCGAGGCGGCGCGTGGCGGGGACGAAATCTCGTCGTCAGCTGCATGTCCGGCTACCTCGAGTACGTCACGGAGAAGCGTCACTATTCGCACGTCGACTGCCCTGGGCACGCGGACTACGTGAAGAACGCGCTGACGAGCCTGTCGCAGATGAACACCGTGATCTTCGTCGTGAGCGCGACGGACTCGGTGATGAGCCAGAGCCGCGAGCACATGCTCTTCGCGAAGCAGCAAGGGGTCGCGCGGACCGTCGTGTTCATCAACAAGTGCGACATGGTCGAGGACGAGAGCCTGCTCGACCTCGTCGAAGAAGAGAGCCGCGAGGCGCTCGTGGACGTGGGCTTCGACGGCGACGAAACGCCGGTGATCCGAGGATCTGCGCTCGGCGCGCTCGAGCAGCAGCCGCGGTGGCTCGGCGCGCTCGACGCGCTCGTCGACGCGATCGACGAGACCTCTCGAGACGTCCCCGCGCGCGACGAGGCTCCGGCGCTGATGCCGCTGTGGAACCGCTACTCGATCGCCGGCAGAGGGACCGTGGCCGTCGGCGTGCTGCAGCGAGGGTGCGTCGCGAAGGGCGACGAGCTGCAAATTCTCACGCCAACCGAGACGATCGTCAGCAAGGTGCTCGACGTCGAGACGTACCGACAGAAGCTCGCGGCAGCGCACGCAAACGACGCGATCGGCGTGCTGCTCGGAGGAGTCTCGCGCTACCAGCTCCATCGCGGTGACGTTGTGTGCGCGCCCGGTTCGCTCGTTCGATCGACGGCGTGCGAAGCGACCATCACGCTGGTCCTGCCCCCGCCAGGACGGCGCCGCACGCCCATCATCAACGGGCACAGCGCGCAGCTCTTTTGTGGAACGCTCGACGTCACCGCGCGACTCGCGCTGCCTCCGGGTCAGTACTCGGCCTCTGCTGGCGACACCGTCGACGTGACGATGACGTTCATCAAGCCCATGGCCTTCGACGAGCGCCGCGGGATTGTCCTTCGAGACGGCGCCGGCACGATGGCGTTTGGTGTGATCAAGCGCCTGATCGACTGAGCCGTCACGCTGCGCGGTGATGATCGAATTGAGCGCTACGGTTCTGGATGTGGTGGCATCTATCGCTATGCCCATGAACAACGCGCATCGAATCGGTCGCAGAGTCGCTCTCGCCCTCGCGCTGCTCTCGCCCACGGCGGGAGCGCAGAGCGCGTCGCTTACTGATGTGCCGGTGGCGCGCGCGGCGGGCGCGGCGGACGTTGGGCCAGGCTCGTCGACGCAGCCGTCGAGCGCGAGCCCCGCGGGCTTCGAGCTCAACCCGAGCTCGCGTTTCTGGGCGGTACGCGCTTCGGTCGAGCTGGGAACGATCGCGGTGCTCTCGCACACGATTCAGTTCGGTCGCAACGGAAGCACGATCGACTATGTGCGAGAGGGAGGGCAGAACAACCTGGCGCTCTTTGCTCGCCTGAGCGCCGAGCTCGAGCTCGGCCATCACCACAACTTCGTCTTTCTGTACCAGCCCATCGACCTGCGCACGCAGGCGCGGCTCTCGCGGGACGTGACGGTCAACAACATCGTTTTTCCTCGAGATAGCTCGCTGGATTTGCGGTACGGCTTCGACTTCTACCGTGCGAGCTACGCGTACGACTTCTTCGCGGACCCCCGCCAGGAGCTGTCGGTCGGCCTCTCGTTTCAGATCCGCAACGCCTCGATCTCGTTCACGAGCACGGACGGCGCGCAGCGCACGATCAACAACGACATCGGGCTCGTCCCGGCGCTGAAGGTCCGCGGGCGATACACGCTGCGCTCGGGCACGTTCTTCGGCTTCGAGGTGGATGGAATCTACGCGACGATCCCCGGGCTCAACGGCAGCGACATCCCGTTCGAGGGGGCGATCATCGACGGCTCGCTGCGCGCGGGACTGAGGCTGTTTGGACCGACCGAAGTGTTCTTGAACCTCCGGTACCTCGGCGGCGGCGCGCGCGGGACCGAGCGTGCGCCGGACCCGCCCGGCGACGGCTACACCAACAACTGGCTGCACACCCTCGCGATCTCCATCGGCGCGAACATCCGCTGAACGCTCGCGGGGGAGCGCTCAGCTCCGGTGTAGACGGCGATCGCGGCGGCGCGCGAGCACGGATACTCCCGCGATTCCAAGGGCGATCGCTGTCCACCGCGGACGCTCGGTCCTCGTCGTTCGGCAGCCGCAGCCGCCGTCCACTGCTCCTCCGCCCGAGGATGCCTCGACCCGGCGCGCGTCGGTCACGGCTCTGGCGTCCTCTGCGGGAGCGCCAGCGTCTTCGACGAGACCGCTGTCCATCGAAGCGACGCCAGCGTCTGCGGGTGGCATCGTCGGATCGATCGTGAGTCGAAGGCGCGCGGCGCTGCGCCTGCTGTGGGCGCGGCGGTCAATCGATCGTTCACGTACGTGACGGACTGCGCGCTCGCGGCCGAGGGAGAAAGCGCGAGCGCCGTCGCCGTCATCAACGCCAGGGCCTTCGTGAATCGACGCTCGAACGACACCATGATGATCGACACTCTGTCGCACTCTCGTCCGCGGCGATCGCGTCGCTGCGTCGTTCGACAGGACGACGATGACGAGGCGGATCCCTTGCGGTGAATCGACAGTAGTCAGGGGATCATGCGCGTTCGAAGATCCCTCTGTGCGCAGCCCTCTCTCGGTCACGCTCTCGCTTCTGGCGCTCGTCTCTCTGTCCTGCTCGCGGCGGAGCGAGAACATCGCGCGATCGGCGCTCGACCCGCGGCGCTCTCCCCAGCGGGAGCGCTGTGTTCGCGGACGCAGGCGCGGTCGACTCGCAGCTCCCCGACGCGTCTCGCGTCGCGCTGGTTCGCGTCGCTCCTGACCTCGCCATCGCGAGTCCGTGCACGGGCGCGAGCGTCGCGTTGCCCGAGTGTGCGCAGGGAGGGTGCGCGCCGAGCGCCGCGGTGGACGTGCGCTGCGAGGCGCGGGGCCGTTCGTTGTACCTCCAGCCGATTCGGGGCAGCGATCGCGTGGGAGCGTTTCTCTCGGGATGGTCTGCCGTGGTCACCGTCGATGCTCGCGGAGCGTTGCAGACGCACGGCATTCCACCGGCGTTTGCCACGCCGTTCATGAACGTCGAGGCCGCGCGCGAAGGACAGCTCTGGCTCAGCGCCACCTCCGGAACGATCCCCGCCACCCTCTCCACGGTCACGCTCGAGGGCGGCCAGTGGACCTCGCGAACAGTCTCGGTCTATCCCCGCGCGGGCTGGGTTCGCGGGCTCCTCTGGCCCGAGCCGTCGTCCGCGATACCTCAGTTCTACCTGCAGATTCCCTACGAAGAACAGATCCGCTTCGACCCTCCTGCGCGCGACGGCGAGCCGTGGACCGAGGCCGCGCGGGTTTCGCTGCGCGCGCTGACTCCGCAGCTCGCCGCGGACCGATCGCTGCTCGCTTATGGTTGGACGACGGACTCGATGGCGTCCGCGACGCTCGCTCGATGGTCTTCGCAGGGGTCCGGAACGCACCGCTATCCTTCGATCACCTCCTCGCGCCACACCGAGGGGCCGCGATGGCTCGCGCCGACTGGACAGCGATCGGAGTCCCTCGTCCTGTTGCAGGTCGAAGACGGACTCGAGCTCGTCGCGATCGACGGCGATCGTGTCACTCCCCGCGGGCGCTGGGAGAGCAGCGATGGCAGAACTCGCGAGAGCACGTCGGTCTCTTGCCGAGACAGCGCGCGCGCGGAGTCCGCTCGGCCCTTTGTGCGAGTCGTGCGCGAATCGTTTTCGCTCGTGGGCGAGCCGTCCGGCCGCGCGTGGGTGATCTTCGAACGGCAATCGGGCGACGAACGAGCGTCCGTCGAGCAGCGGTGCCAACCGAGCCCGCCTGGATACCAGGGCGCTTCGGATCCGTGCCGCTGCTTTGTGGGAGTGAGGGCCGAGGTGCGAAGGAGCGAGGTCGTCGTCGCCGAAGTGAGCGGCGCCCCGCGTGAGCGCTGGGTGTACCCCATCGCGGGCGGCTACGGTCCTGTGAGCTTCTTCGGCGCATTCGCGGGAGCGAGCTCGCTCATCATCGTGCTTCCTCTCTTTGTGAGCGACAACCGTCGAGGACACAGGATCTTGTGGCTCGATCGATCTCGGCTCTGATCGCGCGAGCTCGCGAAGGACGACCGACGATCGAGCGCAGAGATGGGTCGAGTCGCTGGTCGTCGCGACCGGTCGCGGCGTGTGGGCATTGACAGCGATGCGCGAGGCCGCGAGCCTCGAATCACACAACAACGGCGAAGACGCCTGTAGGCCCAGAGGAACACCAGGCGTGGACATCGAACAACTGCACGTCATGAGGCGACGAGGCGAGCTCGAGCGCGCGGTCGCAGAGCTCAAGCGAAGGGTCGACGAGGCTTCGGCCGGCGACGACCGCGGCGACGCGCGCGCCGCACGTGCCGACCGCGCGTCGTCCGCGGAGCTCGACGTGCGCGCATCCCTCTTCGATCGATCGGGGTCACGCTCTCGGCTCCGTGGCTTGCGCTGCTGTCGATGGTTGTACGCTACGCTCGCTCGGTGAGCCTTCGCGCGCGCCATCCCTCCATCGACGCTCGCTCGTAGCTCGGGCGCATGGAACCCTACGCGTCCGACCTGGAATTCGCCCTGTTTTGTGGGGCTGCTGCGCTCGGCGCCGTCGTCGCGCTCTGCGGCGATTTGCTGCTTCGCGCGCGGGCGACGGGCTCGTTCGAGCAGCGGGTGACGATCGATTCGGGGACGGGACAGGGGCCGTATCGTCAGGGGTGGTTCGAGAGGGTCGTGTCCATCGACGCTCCGCTCGCGCTGCGAGTCATCGTCGCTCGCGGACACCCTGGCGCTCGCGGCGCTCGTGGGCTTGCGGATGCTCCACGGTGACGATCAACGGAGCGGAGTGCCTAGCGCAGAGATGCACACATCGGCGCAGGGCTCGCTGCGATGGTGGTGCTTCCGTCGTCGACTCGATTCGAAGATTGAATGTCTCGCGCGCGTTCGGCGTTCAACGCGACGCTGCACTCGCGCTGCAGCCCCGAATGGGTTTCTTCGCCACTCAGCGTGGGGTACTGTCCCCACACGCGCCAAGGCGCCTTTACCCCCCAGAGGATCTGGCCCCCGATGCAACTCGTTCGCTCTGTGCTTCGTTCGAAATCCGCTGTCCCGATGATCACCTGCGCGGCGCTCGCGTTTGGCGCGCTCCGCGTCGCGTCTGCGCAGATCGCTCCCGATGGTGGCGCTCCCGCCGCTGGCGCTGGTGCTCCTCGCGCTGACGCTGGCGCCCCTCGCGCTGACGGGGGCGCTTCCTCCCGGCCGCAGGTCGAAATCGCCGCGGATCCCGCGGCGTACACCGGGCCCGCCCCGTACTTCAACGTCAACCCTCCGCGCGTGACCGCGGGCCTCACCGCTCCGGCGATTCAGCGCCTCGTCACGAGGCAGAAGGCCCCGCTCGTCGATTGCTACAAGCGCATGCTCGCCGCCGCGCCGAACGCGCAGGGACGCATCGAAGTGCACTTCGAAGTGATCGCCGGAGGCTCGGGCCTGATCGACCGCGTGCACTTCACGCCGCACCGCAACAACTCCTTCGAGACGTGCGTGCGCAACGCATTGAACAACTTCACCTGGTCCAACCCGCGCGGCGCGCCCTCTACGACGATCGACCTCGCGATCGACGTGGCGCCCACGCCCCCCGCTCGCCCCGGTCGTCGCTGAAGACCCGACGCGTCGCTCGCGTCGCCGAGAGACCCTGACGCTCAGCGTCGTGCGCGCGGCACGGAGCTCGCTCGGAGCTGCGCCGCGAGCCAGTCCATCACCACGCGCACGCGCCGCGGAACGCGGGCCCCGTGCGCATGAACGATCGTCACCGGCAGCGCCGGAGCGCGATGCGAAGGGAGCACCTCTTCGAGCTCGGACCGCGAGGGATCTCGGTCAACACGCTGGCTCCTGGCGCGATCGAGACGGACTTCGGCGGCGGCGCGGTGCGCGACAACCCGCAGCTCAACGCGATGATCGCCGGTCAAACGCCGCTCGGTCGCGTCGGGCTCCCCGATGATATCGGCGGCGCGCTGGCGATGCTGCTCGCTCCCGAGAGCCGTTGGATCAACGGTCAGCGCATCGAAGCGGCTGGCGGCATGCACGCGTGAGCTGCGTCACGGCGAGGCTGCGCTGTCGGCGTCCGTGTCAGCTCGCTCGCGGCGCGGCGCGGGCGGAGGTTTGTTCTTCGGGGGGCTCGGCCTCGGTCTCGTCGATCTTGCCGATGTCGAGCGTCCGAACGCCTTCGGCGTCGATGGTGATGATGTCCTTGAACCGCTGCCCGAAGACAATGTCCTCGAGCGCGTAGAACTGCCTCGCGTGCACCGTGGTGCTGAGCGTGTCGTCGAGGCCCATGAGCGACACGATGATGGACGCGTTTTTCTTCGCGAGGTCCTCGGAGCTCATGCCGGCGAGCGGGCTCTGCTCGTCGATCACGTGAAAGACCGTCCAGCTCAAGCCGAACGTCGGCGTGGTGTCGCGCACGAGGCGCAGGTCGCGCAGCTTTCGCAGGCGCTCGCCCTCCTTCGTCGTCTCGTCGAGCAAGAGCGCGACGTGCACCTGCGCCTCGAGGATCTGGTTGGACCGCTCGTTCGCCATGCGAAAGAGCAGCGTCGGCGCGCCGTCGCGGCGTTGAATCAACACCTGCTTCGAGAAGCGAACCCGCGACGTCGGCTTGGAGAACTTCGCGAACATCAGGCCCGTGGCCATCGCCGTTCCGAGCAGGCCGAACAGCGCCTCGATGGTCACCAAAATGTTCGCGAAGCCGGTCTTCGGCGTCATCTTGCCGTAGCCGATGGTGGCCATCGTCCGGACGCTGAAGAAGAACGCGTCGAAGAATCGATGCCCCGTCCCTCCCTCGAGCGCGCCTGGATCGAGCAGGTACAGCGCGGCGAACACGAGGTTCATCAGGATGTACCCGACGATGACGATCGCGAAGAAGCGGCTCCACGAGGTGGTCAACAGAAAGTGGTAGAGGTCGGCCATCACGCTCTTTTCGAGCCCGATCCGGCGGATGCTCTCCGGTCGAAATGGCGACGCGCGCTGAGGGGGACGAGGGGGCGTTTGTTGTTCGGACATGCTCTGTGACTTCTGCGCGTTGGGGCCGTCGTGCGCGTCGATGCCGCACAGCGTATCCAGCGCGCCGATGATACCACGTCGTTCGCGCGCTTCGAGCGCGGTCACTCGCCTCCTGCTTCGCTCGCTCGACGTCGGCCCAGCGCCGCAGATCGCCCCGCAGGCTCGCGTCGTCGACTACCGCGCGGCGAACACGCGGAGGTGCTCGAGGGCGGTGTTGCGATGGATCTCGAGCACCGGGGCGATGCCGCCCGAGGGATCTCGCTGGTATCCACCGGCCAGATTCCACACGAGTGGGAGTTGTAGGGCCGACGCGAGGTCGAACACGAGCGCGTCGCGCGCGCGCAGCTGCTCGGTGTCGAGCCAGCCGCCGAGCGGGTCGTTGATGTGGGGATCGGCGCCGGCCTGATAGAGCACGAGGTCCACCTCGCGCATGGCGCGCAGCTCTGCCTCGAGCCTCGCGAAGAACGCAGAGGCGTCAGACGGCCTCCGAAAGTGCCTGCCCGCGGTGAAGTGGCTCACCCAGCCGCCGCAGCCGAGGCGCGCGATGATGTCCGACGTTCCATCACCTTCGTGTTGGTCACAGTCGATGATCGCGACCCTGGCGACGCGACCCTCGGCCTTCAGCGCGAGCGCCGTCACCATCAGCCCGTTGAACGTGCAATAGCCCCATCCTCCGCTCCATCCTGCGTGGTGAAAGCCAGAGACCGGCGCGCACACCGCGGTCCGCTCTGCCAGCGCGACGCGGGCGCCGTCGAGCATCGCGCCCGTCGTGTACGGCAGCGACGCGGCCAGCGCCGGGTCGCGCGTTCCGAAGCCGTTGTCGCGCCGCAAATCCAGCACGCCATCGACGTGCGCGCGGTCGTGAGCCAACGCGAGCTCGTCGCGGGTGGCTGGCGTCGGCGCGAGGACGCGCAGCGCAAGCCCCTGCGAGCGCCAGTCTTCGACCGCCTGCGCCGGCTTCGCTGCGCTCGGCGAGTCGGACTGCGCTGGGGCTTGCATCAATCGACTGAACATCACGGTGAGCGCTCGGGTGAGGGGCATCGAAGTTCTCCTTGCAGCAGAGCTGCGATCGGGGCGCCTCTGGTTTGCCCACTCGGTCATGATCCTTCAATGCATGTAAAAGTATGTTCCATGACTGCTGAGTACGGTTCGAATCGCCCGTTTGTCGGCCTCACGCTCGAGCGACTCGAGAGCTTCATCGCCGTCGCTGACGCTGGTGGGATCGCGAAGGCCGCTCCCGGCAACCCCACGCGTCAGAGTCAGCTGTCGCGACAGCTCCGCGAGGTTCATCGCGCGCTCGGCTTCGAAGTGACCGAGCGCAAAGGGCACGGCGTGGCGCTCACCCCGCGCGGGGCGCGGCTGCGCGCGCTCTTGCGCGAGTTCTACGGGACCCTCGGCGCGCTGCGCTGCGAGCACGCCGCAGAGCCCGTGTCGCTCACGCTCGCCGCGGGCGACAGCGTCCTTCGGTGGGTGGTGCTTCCGCGGATCTACGAAGCGCTCGCGCTCGCCCCGGGCGTCGACCTCTCGGTGCGCGCCGTGACCAAGGGCTTCGATGCCGTGCGGGACGGCGAGTTCGACCTCGCGATCTCTCGCGCTCGCCGCAAGCCCGACGGAATGAAGCTCGCTCGCATCGGAGCCCTTCGCTACGCGCTCTTCGCTCCGCGAAAGCTCCGCGATCGCTTCGAGCCGCGAGCGGTCGCGCGGCTGCCCTTCGTCTACGTGACGGGCGCCGACGACGTCATGAAGAAGCTGTACGAAGCGCTCTTGGACAAGCCGACCGTCGCGCTGCGGTGCGAGACGTTTCCGCAAGCCGCGCTGGCGGTGGGGTCGGGACACTACGCCGCCCTGTTGCCGGTCGCGGCTGCGAGCGAGATCCCGCGCGCCGTCGCCGGACCGGTCACTGGATTGAACCTGTCGGCGCTCGACCTTCCGCTCGCGCTGGTCGCGCGCGAGCGACGGCTCGACGCGATCCCAGCGCTGAGCGCGCTGCACGCTGCGCTCGCCAAGCACCTGGCGCGCGTTTTGGAATCGTGACTCGTCGCAGCGAACGACCGTTGGTGGTGCCGGTCCGATCGGCGCCCCGAAGCGCTCTCTTCACGCGCCGCGGGCCGCGCGGACGCGCTCGATCAACGCTCGCGCGTCGAGCGGCTCGATGACGCTCACTCGGTCTCGCGCGGCCGTCGCGTCGGTCGTCCCGAGCCCGCGCTCGGTCGCGATCACGCGCACGCCGCGCTCGATCGCCTGCTGCACCTCGGGCGAGTAGCTCTCGCACACGGCGGGCGCGAGCACGAGGTCGACTCCGTCGAGCGACTCCCGCTCTCTCGCAGAGCTCTCTTTGACCCTCGGATGCTCGAAGAGCGCGCGCGGCTCGCTGCCTTCTCCGCGCCGAACGAGCAGCGTGCACTCGGGCATCGCGTCGAGCAGCGCGAGCGCTTCGTCGCTTCCGTTGCGGGCCGCAGCGAAGCCCGCGAGCAGCAGCGTGAGCGGCCCCTGGCGGGAGATCGCGCGGACCGACGCGCGATTCATGGACGCTGGCGCTGGCGCGATCGAGATGGGCGCGTCGCATCCGTGCTCGGCGAGCGATCGAGCCGCGTACGGGCCCTTCGCGACGACCGAGGTGGCCAGCGTCCACTCGGCGCGCTGCCGAGCCACGACGCGATAGGGTGCCCGATAGCGACGCAAGAACGCGCGCTCGGGGTGCTCGATCGCCGCGCGGTCGAGGTCCTCGTGGAGGGCGTCGAGCACAGGGGTGTCTTGAATCCATGTGCGTGACGCTCGCGGCGCGACCGCCGTGGCCTTCGCGAACACGCGCCGCGCCGCGCCCGACGCGGCGATCACCGCGGTCACGTCCCGAGGCAACAGCTCGCCCGCGAGGGCGTCGGCGGCCGCGCGAAACGCAAAGCGCGCTGCCAGCTGCCGATCGGCGCGACCGCGCTCCCACAGGCGCGAAGCGGCGATCGCGGGGTGCCAGAGGGCGATCGATCGCGCGTGCACGAGCGCCGAGCGCGGCGCAGAGAAGCGTGCGATTCGAGCGCGGATCGTCGCCGGCAGCGCCGAGGCAAACGGCGCGAGCGACGACAGGTCCCACGGAGCGAAGAGCCACGCGGGCCCCTCGTGCGAGGCGAGGGCCTCGGCGACCCAGCGCGCAGGCTCGGGAGCGATGACGGCGAGCGTCACGGGCGCTCCGGTCCCAGCAGCGCGAGGCGCTCTTCGCGCGCGTGACACTCGGTCTCGCCGCAGGTGAGACAGCTCCGGGACCGCTCGTCTTCGACGAGCACGCGCTTGAAATCGTGGGCTACCACCTCGCGACCTCGCCGCGGGTCGCGCGGGTCGGTGACCGTTCGACAGACGACGGACTCCCGCACGAGGCCGCTCGGGTCCTCGCGGAGCGCGACGCGGTCGTTGTCGAGCGAGACCTCGTAGGGCAAGGGACGGTCGCCCTCGAGCGCGAGCGCGAGCTCGTCGCCGATGAGCTGCGCGCGAAGCGTAAAGGACCCGCGCTTGGGCCGAAATCGCAGGTCGATGTGCGCGTACGCGACAGTGGCGTCGGCGCCGACGAGCGCGCCTTCTTCTGGCGGCACGGCCTCGAGCGAGTGCCCGTAGCGCTCGACGATGGCGAAGTCCGCGCGAAGCGCCAGGCGAAAGAGCCCGTTCGAGAGCAGGCAGAGCCCGCCGCCGATCGCGGGGACGACGCAGCCGCCAGCCAGCTCCATGCCTGCGACGAAGCCGCGTGACGCCGTCGCGGGGCCGAGCGTTCGCCAGAAGGAGAACACGCGATCGTCGCGGAGCTCGAGCCCGTGAAACGCCGTGGCGGCGAGGGCGAGGTTGCGGCGCTTTCCTCGCTCGAAGACCGGGTGCGCGTGGGGGTCTTTGCGCGAGACAGAGAGCCGCTCTTCGAGCACGACGACGCGCGCAGCGCCGCGGGTGGCCAACGTCGGGGCAGAGAACTCTCGTGGCTCGATCGCCCATCGCGCGAGCCGCGCGGCGGTGAGCGCGGCGCGTTTGCCATCTCGCATCGCGAGGGCGAAGGGCGACTCGTCGATCAGCGTGGCGCGAGCGCGCTTCGTCTCTGGCGCTGTTTGCGACCGCAGTCGCCCCAGCGGAACATCGACCTGATCAGCACGCATACGACTACAAGCGTAGCGCTCGTGGGACCGCAGCGTATTCCCGGAGTCTCCTCGCCGTCGGGACGGCGCTCCCCGCGCGGCGCGCGCTGCCGGCGCTCGTAAAGCTCACGCTCGCGACGGACCAGCCGAAGTTCTCGCTCATCGAGCTTCCTCGGGCGCTGGCCGTGGAGCGCTCGGGGCTCCCGCCCGAGACGCCGAGGTACAGATCGACCTGCCCTGCGACGAGGGGTCCGACGCGAGCTCTGGGAGCGCCGAGCACGACGTCGGCGATCCCGTCGCCGTTGTGATCGCAGAAGCTCGAGAGAGCGCGAGCAAAGTCAGTGTCTTCTTGTTGTCCGTTGATTCCCCAGAAGCGCGCGCCGACGCCCATCGGACCGCCGGCGAAGAAAGACACCGCGCCGATCGGCCCGATCGAAGGCATCCCGCCTCGCGGCGCTCCGATCGCGAGGTCATCGAAGCCATCGCCGTTGAGGTCGCCGACGATCCTCGCGATGGTCGGGCCCCCTTCGATGCTGGGCCCGACGACGGTCGCCGCCACCGCGGGCATGCGCGTCGCGCGCCCGAGAAACACCTGCGCGACCGCGTTGCTCGTGTCTTGCCGGCTCGCTCCCACGACGAAGTCGCTCAGCGCGTCGTGGTTGACGTCGCCCATCCCGAGGTCGGTCGCTCGCTGGACGGCGATGCTGAAATCCGGCGCGTTGACGAGCATCTCTCGCCCGAAGAAGACGTTGACCGACTGCGGCATCGACAGCTCGTCCGGCGCAGCGAGAACGACGAAATCCGACCGCCCGTCGCCGTCGAGGTCGCCCCCGCCCCTCACCAGGCGACCGAACCCGAGGGGCAGTCGCATCCCGCCGATCTCGAATCGACGCATTCGCTGCCGGACGAGCTGGCCCCCGAAGAGCACCGTCACGCCGCCGGCGTGCTCGCCGAAGGTGCCTCGAATTCTGGGGCTTCCAATCAAGACGTCTCCATAGCCGTCGCCGTCGATGTCGCCGCCGGCGCTCACGGATTCGCCGTATCCGAAGACCATGTCCCCGATCGTGGCGGCCGGGATGGACAGCGGCGCGCTCGTATCGACGCCCGTCGCGCTGCCGAAGAAGATCGCGACGCGACCCGCGCCGACCACTCCGTTGCGCGCCGCGTAGGGAGCCCCGACGATGAGCTCGCCGAATCCATCGCCGTTCATGTCGCCGGCGGACGCGACAGACGTCCCGAAATTCTCGAACCGCTCGGCTCCTTGCAGCTCGACGTCTCGCCGAAGCGTGGGCGTCGCGCTGCCATAGCTGATGTGCACCGCGCCCGCCGCGGGCAGCCCGTTTGGCGCAGCGAAGCGCGCGCCGATCGCTACGTCGTCGCGCCCGTCGCCGTTCAAGTCGAGCCTCGGGTGGGTGCTCGTGTCGACCGACGCGTCGCTCGCGCTCGTCGCGGGTGTGTGAAACAGCCACGTCGCGCTGGGGATCGCGTCCGTCACCGCGCCGCTTCGCGTGCGCACCCGCCAGAAGATCGTGCTGCGCGCTGGCAGCGGCTCGCGTGGCTGAAATGTCTCTCCCTCGACGTCGGCCGCGACGATCACCGTCGCGCACGCGCGGTCCCGGCAGAGCTCGACGCGAGCGCCCCTCGCGCCTCGCGCAGAGGACCAACGAAGCCTCGGTCGAAGCCCCGACGTCGTGCCGAGCGAGAGCGGCGCGAGCGGTCGAGGCGTGCCCTCGACGCAGTCGACGCCGATCAGCCGCTCGGTCGGACGGCACGAGGCTCCGGCCTCCTGCGAGCCATCGACGGACGAAGCGTCCTCGATCGGGGGTCTGTCGGGCATCGAGGTCGATCCGTCGACGTTCGAGCTGACCGTTGGCGCGACGCTCGCGCCGCACGCGGCGAGCAACCCCGCGAGCGTTGTTCCGAGGAGTCGAGCGGCTCTCATGTGCGCGGATTGTAGCGGCTTCGAGGCTGCTCTTGCGAGCGCGGGTCGTTGCGCGCGCAACGACATCCGTGTTACGCGCCCGCAGGTTTTACGGAGAACATCGAATGGCCTTGCAGATCGGCATCGTCGGGCTGCCCAACGTGGGCAAGAGCACGCTCTTCAACGCGGTCAGCACGACGGCCAAGGCCGAGTCGGCCAACTATCCGTTTTGTACGATCGAGCCCAACCGCGGGACGGTGATCGTCCCGGACAAGCGCTTCGACGCGCTGGTGTCTCATTTCAAGCCGGCCAAAGAGGTCCCGGCCTCGATCGAGTTCGTGGACATCGCGGGCCTCGTGCGCGGCGCGAGCAAGGGCGAGGGCCGCGGCAACGCGTTCTTGTCCAACATCCGCGAGGTCGACGCGATCGCGCACGTCGTTCGCTGCTTCGAAGACGAAGGGATCATCCACGTCGAGAACAAGGTCGACCCCTTGTCGGACATCGAGACGATCGAGACCGAGCTCATCCTCAAGGACCTCGACTCGGTCGACAAGGCGCTCGACAAGTCGCGCAAGCAGGCCAAGGGCGGCAAGGCCGAAGAGAAGCTCGCCGTCGAGGTGTACGAGATCGCGCGAAAGGGCCTGGACGAGGGCAAGATCGCGCGGCTGATCCCGATGACCGACGATCAGCGCGCGGTGCTGAAGAACCTGTTCTTGCTCACGGACAAGCCGGTGTTCTTCGTCGCCAACGTGGCCGAGAAGGACCTGCACGGCGAGGGCAACAAGCACGTTCAGGCCGTCGAGAAGCTCGCCAAAGAGCGCGGCCTGCCCGTGGTGCGCATCTCTGCCTCGATCGAGGCAGAGATCGCGTCGCTGCCCAAGGAAGAGCAGGGCGACTTTCTCGCGGGGATCGGGCTCGAAGAGCCGGGGCTCTACCAGGTCGTGCGCACGGGCTACGCGCTGCTCGACTTGATCACGTTCTTCACCGCGGGCGACCCCGAGGTGCACGCGTGGCCGATCAAGCGCGGCACCAAGGCCCCGCAAGCCGCAGGAAAGATCCACTCGGACTTCGAGCGAGGCTTCATCCGCGCCGAGATCATCCTGTGGGAGGACCTGGTGAAGCTGAAGACCGAGGCCGCCGTGCGCGCGGCGGGCAAGCTCGGCATCGAGGGCAAGGAGTACGTGATGCGCGACGGAGACGTCGTGCACTTCCGCTTCAACGTGTGAGCGACGCGACGGGGGAAGCGCGCAGCTCGCAGCGGCCGCTACTTCGCGGACGAAGATTCGCTGGCCATCGGCGAGGCGCGGCGCACTTCGAGGCGATAACGACTGTTGGTCGTTTGGAGGTAGTAGACCTCTTGCCCGGCGACGCGAAGGATGCGACGCACTGGCGTGGTCACATACTCGTGAAGTCCGTCGGGAAATTCGATCACGACGACGGAGCCTCGACGCGGTGCACGCACGAGTCGCCCGACCACAGGTCTTCCGGGCTTGGGTCCGAGCTTTCTGAGCACGACCTCCACGACGAGTTCACAGACCGTAGCACGAACCGAGGGGCACGCTACAGCCCCTCTTCACCTTCTAAACATCCTTTGAGGTGACGGTGAAGCGTCGGACGCCCACATCCCCGTCGGTTGTGACCGACCAGACGCCGCAGCCGCGGTCTCGGAGGTCTCTCACGACGCGGGCGCGCTCAGCGCTCGGTGAGCACCCGCTCGTTCGGCGCTGCGCCTCGTATCTCCAGGCCCTCGAGCTCGCGCCGACCGAGACGCAAACGGCCATGTTCGCGGCCTGGTTCGACGGTCGCGACGACCTTCTTCTGCTCGCCCCCACCGGGAGTGGAAAAACGTTCGCCGCCTCGCTGCCGATCCTCGCCGCGCTCGACGCGGATCGCGCCGAGCAGCTCGCCGGCAAAACCTCGGTGCTCGTGCTCTGCCCCACCCGCGCCCTCGTCGAGCAGCACCGGGACACGCTGAGCACCATCGCCCGAGGCCTCGTCGCGCTCGATCGCAACGAGGACGGGCATCGAGGGGACTCGTCCACGCGCGAGCCGCTCGCGGTCGCTTCGCGCACCGGCGACACGCCCTCGAGCGAGCGCGCCGCGCAGAAGCGAAAGCCCCCTGCGGTCCTCGTCGTGACGCCCGAGTCGCTCGCGGTGCTGCTCGGCTCGAACGCCCGCGAGTCGCTGGACTCCCTCTCGACGGTGCTGCTCGACGAGGTTCACCAGCTCTCGGCCAACAAGCGCGGCGCCCTCTTGTCCGTGACGCTCGCGTCGCTCGACGCGCTCTGTCGCGCCCGCGGCAACGAGCGACCGCGTCGCGTCGCGCTGACGGCCACCGCGCACCCGATCACCGAGATCACCGCGTGGATCGCCGGAGGCGCGCCGTCGCGCCGCGCGCGGACGCGCCCGGTCACCGTGATCGAAGCAGGCGCGTTTCGCCCGCCCGCCATCGAGCTGCTCTCGGTGCGGAGCGAAGAGCCTTTTCCCTCCGTGGGCTACAGCGCCAAGAGGCTTCTGCCCGCGGTCGCTCGCGCCGTCGCGCAGTGCGAAGGCACCACGATGATCTTCGTCTCGTCGCGCCCGAGGGCCGAGGCGTGGACGCGCGCGCTGCGAGATATTCTCCCTGCGAATATGCAGGTGGCTTGTTTTCATGGGTCCATGTCTGCGGACGAGCGCGGCCTCGTGGCCCTGAGGCTGCAGCGCGCCGAGCTGCGCGCCGTGGTCGCGACCAGCTCGCTCGAGGCCGGCATCGACGTCCCGGCCGCAGAGCAAGTGCTGTTTCTGGGCGCGCCCGCGACGGTGACCCAGGCCGTGCAGTCCGCGGGGCGCAGCCGTCATCGCCCCGACGCGACGCCGCGCGCCCTCGTCGCGTGCACGGACGTCGCCGACCTCGTCGACGCCGTCGCCGTCCGTCGCTGCAGCGAACGCGCGGAGATCGAGCCCACGACCGTGCGCGAAGGAGACGAAGACGTGCTCGTGCAGGGCGTGCTCGCCCTGCTGGCGATGGGCCCGTCGTCGCACGACGAGCTCGCGCGGACGCTCCGTGATTCGCGGGCGTTTTCGGCGCTCGACGACGAGACGATCGCGATCGCCGTCGACCACCTGCGCACCGGCGGCGACGCGCTCGCGGCCTACGACGAAGCACACAAAATCATCGCGGACGACTCCGGCCTCCTCGCCCTCGCCGGACCGCACGTGCACCGCGCGTACCTCCGCGGCGTCGGGACCATCGTCGATGAGCCCGCGGTCGCCGTGCATTTCGGCGCGCGATTGATCGGTCGAATCGAGGGGCGCTTCGCGGCGGCCCTCGAGCTCGGCGACCGCTTCGCCCTCGGAGGAAGCACCTGGACCGTCCTCGCCCGCCCCACGCCCGCGCGCATGGACGTCGCCCGCGCCGAGCGCGACCGCGGCCCGGTCGCGCAGTGGACAGGCAGCCGCGCGCCTCGAAGCGACCTCGTGGCCCGCGAGGTCGCTCGCTGCTACCGCGCCCTCGACGAGTGCGCGTCGAGCGCAGAGGCCGACGGCGACGAGGGGAGTGCCGCTTGCGATGCGATCGCCGCGAAGCTCTCGGTGGACCTGGCGACGGCCAGGTTGCTGCTGCGCTGGACGAGCGCGCAGCGAGCGGTGAGCCTCGTTCCCTCCGAGTCGCGGGTCCTGTTCGAGTGCGTGCGCGGCCGCACGAGAGACACCCTCGTCGTCTACACGTTTGCGGGGTGGGCGGCCAACGAGGTGCTCGCGCGCGTCGCGGCCGAGCGCTGGCGCGTCGCCACCGGAGCGGGCTGCGAGCTGTCTGCGTCGGACCTCGGGCTCGCGTTGGTGCTGCCGCGCAACCGCGCGTTCTCTGTGCAATCTCGCGAGTCCGCGCTGTCGCTCTTTGCGCCGAGCGAGTCCGCGCAGCTCCGTTCGATGCTCGCTCGGACGCTCGAGGGCTCGATGCTTGCCCGCGCTTCGTTTCGCGAGGTCGCTCGGGTCTCGCAGCTCTCGACGGCGGACACGCGCCCCGGCGCCGCGACCCCTGGCCTGTTGTACGACGTGCTCCGAAAGCACTCTCCCGGACACCTGCTCCTGCGCGCCCTCGATCGAACGATCTGGGCCTCCCTCGATGGACCGCGCGCCGAGCGCTGGCTCGAGCGCTGCGCGACGAGCGCCGTCGACTTCGTGCGGCTCGATCAGCCGTCCCCCATGAGCATTCCTGTCCTCGCCCGGGGTGAGCGAACGACCGATCGCGTCGCGCCCGACGACCTCGACGGAGCCCTCGCTCGCGCGGCGCACCAATTGTGGCTCCGCGCCGGCGGGGGCGAGCTGCCGTGACCGACGGGCGCGAGTCTCCGCGACCGCGGATCGATCGTCCGACGCTCGAGCTCAGAGACGGCGTCGTGCTCCTCGCGCCGGGCGGAGCGTTTCTTCCGTCGGAGCAGACGTTGATCGTCGCCGACACGCACGCGGGCCTCCCGCTCGAGCTCAGGGCCCGCGGGCACGCCGTCCCCGTGGGCGACGACGAGGCGCTCTA
Source organism: Deltaproteobacteria bacterium Ga0077539 (assembly GCA_001465015.1). Classification (GTDB taxonomy): domain Bacteria; phylum Myxococcota_A; class Polyangia; order Polyangiales. The sequence continues at coordinate 20,289 of LNEO01000384.1, forward strand.
CGCAAAGGTGCGCGCGATGCTGTCGAGCACCCGCGCAAAGATCCTGCTCGTCGCCGGCGACCTCGCGCACGGCGCCGGCTCGGGCCGCAGAGCCCTTCGGGACGGGCGATCGCCCATCGAGTCTTTTGTGGGCGAGTTTTCAAATGGTCCCTCGAATTGCACGCTGCGCGTGGTCCTTGGAAACCACGACAAGGCCCTCTCCGGCGCCCTCTCTGCGATGGGCGTCGAGTGCGGCGAGTCGCTTCGGGTGGGCCCTCACGTCGTGGTGCACGGCGACGAGGTCGACCGCGTGCGAGCGCTGCGCGCAGAGGCCATCGAGCGAGGCGGAAGAGCGTTCGTGGGGCACGTTCACCCTGCGCTCGCGCTGGACGATGGAGCCGGGGCTCGCAGGGTGTGCCCTGCGTTCGTGAGCGCTCGCGGGCTCTTGTGCCTCCCTGCGCTCTCGGTGTGGGCGCGCGGCGGCGACGTTCGATCGCGCCCCGTGCGCGCGCAGCTCGAGGCGCTCGCCGACGGTGACGTGATGGGCGTCGCCGTGATCGTAGGCGACCGCGTGTTGCCCATCGGCGCCGTGTTCGGCGACTGAGCGACACCGCAGCCTCGCGCGACGAGCCCCCGCTCGATCGCGAAGCCGCGGTCACAGAGCGCGCCGTCCCCCCTTTCGGCGCCCGATCGTTCGCTCAATCGAAGAGCGCGAGGCTGTCGCCGTAGAGCGGAAACTGCCGCGCCGGCGCGCCGTCGTGGATCCCTGCGAAGCGTCGGATCGCCGCGTGGATCGCCTTGGGGTTGAGCTTCTTCGAGCTCGAGTCGCTGACCGCGAGCGTGTCGTAGTCGAAGCCACGCGCGCGAAACGCGGTCGCCGCGTCACCGTCGGTGGTCGCGCCGACGACGCGGTCGCCTCGGATGCCGGGGCCCATCATCATGATGGACGTGATCGACCAGTGATCCTTGCCGCGCTGCTCGTTGTAGAACGGCGGTCGGCCGAAGTCCGAGCCGATGATGACGACGACCTTGTCGCGCAGCATGAGCTGATCGACGCGGTCCATCAATTGATCGACGCCCGAGAGCAATCGAGAGAGCGCGTTGCTCTGCGCGTTGTCGTGGTCGTTGTGGGTGTCGAATCCGCCGGTGTCGAGGTTGACCGCCGCGGTGAGGCCCGCTTGATACGCGGCCAACGCGACGTAGCCCTGACGAGCGATGGGGTTGTTGACGTTGCGCAGCACGTCGTTGCTCGGCAGAAACTGGATCAAGCGCTCGAGCAGGTTGCCGCCGTCTCGCGTCGAGGCGAGCTGGCGCATCGTGCGATCGAGGTGAAAGAGCGACTGCTGACCTTGCGCGGTGCGCAGGCGCTCTTGCTGCAGGCGCGCGATGCGGGCCTGGGTCGCGTCCGAGTGGTAGCGCGACATCATGTTGTTGGGGTCGGGGCGATTGGGAAACGCGATGCGCGCGATCGTCCCGAGGTCGTTGACGCGGGTGAGCGGAACGACGCCCTGCGTGTTCTCGTAGCCGCCGTTGCTCAAGAACGCGAGCGGCTGCTTGGGCGCGACCGTCGCGGCGATGAGCGCTCCGACGGGCGGATAGCCGTCTTCGAGGTGACCCGACCACGTGTAGCGATTGCCGCTATCGTGGTTGTTGGTCTGCATGTCGACCCCGTTGAGCACCATCAACCGCGGGCCAAACTTCTGGAAGAACTGCTGGTTTGTGTACCCGCCCGGATACGTGATGGGCGCGTAGCGGATGTTGCCCGCTGACGCGATCTGGCCGGGCATGTACTGCATGTTCACCGAGCCGCCCTTCGGATCGCAGAACATGGTCGGGTCCCAACCACCGCCTGCGTTGACGAAGAGATAGAGCTTTCCGGTGTAGGGCTGCGGGCCCATGTCAGATTGCTGCGCGTAGCCAAGGCGACGCGCGGCGAGCGCACCTCCCGCGGAGAGTCCCGCGAGGACGCCCAGGCTCATGAAGCGACGACGATCCATGGTGTGTTTCTCCTGGTGATTCCTGCGCGAAGCGCTCACTGGTAGAGGAAGCGATAGTCCGAGAAGAGGTAAGACATGACTGCCATCCAAGCGCGGATGGTTCCGTTGCTGTCTTCGCTGATGCGCATGCCCATCGGGAGCTCTTCGCCCGAGAGCGGGTTCTGTCGGCCCTGGCACTCGAACGGAATGCTGTTGTTGGGCATCCCGTTCATGCCTGGGGTGCGCGTCTCGCGCCACGTCTCCAAGAAGAGCTGGAACGTCCTCTCGACCTCGGGGTGATCGACCGGGAGCTCTTCGCCGAGCACGAGCAAGTGCAGCGCGGCGATGTTCTCTTTGATCCTCGTCTGATTGCCCGGGACCGCGTTGCCGCCGGCCTCGGGCACCGTGTCGAGCTGAACGCTGCGGAAGAACCGACGCTGATTCTGCGGGCGGGTGAAGTCCCAGCCCGTCGCGCGACAAGAGACCTCGTTGGCCATGCGCTGCGCGATGCCGACGATGATGCCGCTCGGGTCCGCGATGCGGCGCACGATGGTGTCCGAGTTGATGCCGCCGAAGGGCAGGTAGTACTCCTGACGGAGCCAGCGGTTGCCGTTCTCGCGACCGTCCGGCATCGCGAGGCGCGCCGGGTTGAGGTCACGCATCCACGGGAAGCCGGCGATCGCCTGCACCCTGCGGTCGAGAAGCTCGGGCGTGGTGAGCAGCGCCGTTCCGAGGCCCGAGTGCGCCACGAGGGCGGACTCGCGCTCGGCGTCGGTGTTGGTGCGGGGCATCACCGTCGCTTCGGCGCGGTAGATCGGCGACTGAATCATCTCGAGCACCGCGCTCTTGAAGTTCATGTTGCTCGCCGTGAAGCGCTGCGCGATCCCGCGCAGGATGCGGTCTTGCTCGGACCACGCCGCGGAGCGCGCCTGGTAGAGCGGGTCTTGCAGGTCCGTCGGGTGCGCGAGGGGCTCGCGGTTGGTGATGGACTTGAAGATGAACCGCACGACGGACATCGCGAAGCGCGGGTCCTGAACGATCTGCGGCGCGAGCCACTGGAGCGCGTTGCGGTAGTTGGTCCCGGGCGTGTCCCTGCCGGCGAAGCCAGGAGGCACCATGTCCGAGTACCACGCGTCGTTGGGGTCCCAGCGCCACGAGGTGCCGTTGGGGAAGAACCCGCGAAACGCGCCGGCGATCGGGTCGTTGATCGAGTGGCACGTGACGCAGGGGCCGTAGTTTCGCGTCGGGGTCATGACCAGCGACTCGGCCGAGGTCGAGTCGATGGGGCGCTCGCCCACCCGGAGGATGTCCGTCCCGAGGAAGTACGCCTGCACGATGCGCGCGCGGTGACGATTGCGGTTGGTCGTCGTCGTCGGATACCGCGTGAGGAACGTCGGCATCGTGAGCACGCCGGCGTGCGGGAACGGCAGCGGCTCGGCGGCGCGGAAGCGCATCGGGTTGGCGTCGTACACGCGTCGGTACGTGACGCGCGCCTCGCGAAGCTCCGAGGAGTTCGCGTACTGATCGGTGAAGCCAGCCTGCGCGCTGACGCCGTAGATGAACGCCGACTGCGCGTTGACGAGCGTGTAGTCCGCCGTGAGCAATTGGCTGAAGGGCCTGTTGCCGCGGATGATGTACTCGAACAGGTTGATCGGCTCGCGCGCGATGGCGTTGTTCGCCCGGAGCATGAAGTCCCGGTTCTGCACGCACATCGGCGAGTTGTACTCGGGCATGCGCGAGTCGCAGCACGGTCCGCCGGCGTACTGCCCGCGGTTGGGGAAGTCTTCGCCCGACACCAGGTTCAACGCGCGCTGATCGCAAGCGTTGTTCGTGATGTACATGTCCGTGAGCATCAGGTCGTTGAAGGCCGTGCGCCAACGATCATAGAAGGGCTCTTCGTTCATGATCTCGAGGGCGACCGCCTCGAAGCCACGCTGCCCTTCGTTGTCGACGCGCGTGTACTCTGCGTCCGTGGGAAGTCGACCCACGAAATCAAGAGTCACCTTGCGCAGCGTCTCGCGCCAGCTCATGAGCGCAACGCCCGAGGGCGCAGCGAGCGAGCCGTAGTCGGGGCAGTTGTTGGCCGTGCTCGCGCCGGTCAAGCGAGAGACGAGCCCTTGCAGCGCTCGGTGCTCCGACGATCCTTCGGTGATCACCTGCATTCCGCCGTGCGTCGTGAGGCCGAGCGGCTTCGCGAGGATCAGCGGGGTCGGTCGACCGTTGACGTTGATGCTGCTCTCGATCATCTGCTGAACAGCGGCCAGGTTCGCGTCGGCGAAGTCTGGGTAGCTGGCAGGCAGCAGCACGAACCTCGCGGGGCTCGCTCGGTTGAGCTGCGCTTGTCCGCCGGGCGCGTGACAGCCGACGCACTTGGTCGCGAGCACCGGTCCCCACACTTCGTTGAGGAAGTACGTGCGTGGGGACTGACAACTCGAGCCAGGCTCGCCGATGCCGACGTTGTTACAGCTTGCCGCGCTTGCCGCGGCGGCGGCGAGCGCTCCGACGAACGCCATCTTGCGTCCGTGTTTCGACTTGGGCCATTTGCTCATGATCAAGGGCTCCTTGTTCGCGAACACCGAGGATGCACAAACGCGATAGAAGTGCGCGAGTACCGATGTAGGACCTCAGGCGAGCGCACGATCTTCGTGTTTTTCTCGTTTGGATCGGATCGAACGAATTCAGCGGACTACGCAGGTCGTTCAAAAAACCGCTCACATGTCGCCGGAAACACCGCTGTCTGTCGGCACGCCAGAGTCCATTGAAACGCCAGTATCCCTGGGAATTCCCGTGTCCGTGACGACTCCCGTGTCCGTCACCGGCACGCCGGTGTCCGTCACGGGAACTCCCGTGTCCATCGGCGACGGCACGTCCATCGTGGGCACATCGCCAGGGACGCCCGTGTCAGGCTGTGGAATGTCGCTGGGAACATCCATCGGCGTCGGAACGTCGTTGGGCGGATTGGGCACGTCCATGCCTGCGTCGGGCATCGACATGTTCGGGTCCAGCATGCCGACCCACGCGCGGACGCAGGCGACTTCGGACGCAGAGAACGCTGGTTGTCCCAGCGGCATGCGCTGGCCGCACATCGGCGAGTTCTCGACCTTGCGGATGAAGTAGCTCATCGCGCGGTTGGCCGAGTCGACGAGCGGCTGACCCATACAATTGCTGCGCTGGTCGACGAGGCGCGAGTCCGCCCGCGCGATCGCCGCGATCGTGGCAGCCCTGCGTCGCGCACCGCGGACGGATGAGCTGCGTCTCGATTTGCGACGACGGGATGGAGCAACCCATGACGCCTCCTTCGCCAGTGGGGCCGATGAAGGGAGAGGGATCCGTGATTCGTCCGGGGCACGCGGCGAGCGCCAGCGAAGCGAAGAGCGAGAGTGCGATGCTGCGTCGAGAGGTCATGGCGAAGTGACTCCAAGCTCGGGGTGTTCGATCGATCAACGGCGAAAGGCGATAGAGACCGAGATGCCGTAGTTGTCGTCGACGGCGCCGCCTGCGATGTACGGGTCGCCAGGCATGGGGTTCATCGACGCGAAGTAGCGCCGCCAATCCACGGTCGCGCGGAGCTCGACCGACGGCGTGAGCGCGAACGCGGCGCCGAGCGACCAGTCGAGGGCCATCACAGTCGCCCGTCGAAAGAAGGTCTCCGACGTGAGCTCTCCGCTCGAGAGCACGTACTGAAACGTCGAGCCCGCGGTGATCGCGAGCCGTCGGATCACCTGCACGCGCCCCGTGATCCCTGCGCGAAGACCGAGGTAGGTCGTGCTCGAGATGCCCATGGCGGGCGCGAGCGCGACGGCGCTTCGATCGATGGAGAAGTTCTGCATCGCGAAGCCGAGCAGAAGACCCACGTCGATCCGATCGAGCAGCCACAGCCTCGTGCGAAGTCCTCCGCTCGCGTTGAACGCCAGCGTCGGATACGCGCGCCCCTGCGAGTCGGGCGAGCTGAACAAGAAGGTGAACGAGCCGTCCGCGACGAGCCCGAACATCGACGCGACGCCGCGCGAGAAGTGCGCGCCTGGGTACCACTCGACCGCCGCGCTGATCGCCGGAGCGACCGGTAGATTGTACGGCCGCAGCGACATGAACAGGTCGTCGGTGTACCAGAAGCTCCTGCCGACAACGCCGCCGCCCAGGCGGAGGTCGATGGCCGCAGGCCGCGTTCCTGTCGGTGGGGGCGGCGCATCTGGAGCCGCTGCCGCCTGCGACGACGCGCTCGTCGCGCTCGTCGCGGTCGCAGCGCTCGACGTGCTCGCCGTGGTGCTCGCTGTGGTGCTGGCCGTCGCGCTGGCCGTCGTGCTGGCCGTCGCGCTCGTCGTGCTGGCTGTCGTCCCAGCGGCGCCCGTGGTCGCGCTCGCCGTGGCGGCGTTGGCAGGAGGTTCGTCGTCGCCGTCGCCGCCCGTCCCTTGAGCGGTCGTCGTCGCAGTTTGCCCTGTCTGCGTCGTCTGGGTGGTGGTCGTCGTGGTGCGTCGTCTACGTCGACGGCGCTGCGCTTCGGCGTCGGTGGTCGCGACGAGCGATGCGACGGTGAGAGAGGCGAAGACCAAGAAACGGGTTCGAGAAGCGTTGCCGGCGCTGGCCATGTCTCCCGCTACGCTACCGAATCGCAGGCGGTGATCCAACGCGCAATTGCAACCCCGGCCCAGCGCGACGGCGGCATTCATTTCAGCCTCGCGACGAATTCGGACCGAGCGAGATATCCTCGAGGAGGATGTTGTACGACCAGTGCGCGTGCGAGGGAGGCGAGTGTCCGCAGCGAGAACGGTGCCTTCGCTATCGCGGTGAACGCGGCGGGCGACAGGACTATTTCGGCTCGCCGCCGTTCGATCGATCGAGCGGCGAGTGCGAGCACTTTGTCGACATCGCGACGCTCGACCCAACCGACGCGCAGATCCGAAGGGACGCGTACGATTTGTGGCTCTCCGCGGGCCGACCCGAAGGTCGCGCCGACGAGCACTGGCGCGCCGCAGAGAGCGCGCTGAAAGCCGCGCGCGCCCGCGCGCTGCGCGTGATCCGCGAGTGATGGCCAGCGGACATTCGTGCTTCACTCGTGCGAGCGATGGTGAGGCATGGCGAGCGGCTCTTGCGTTGGTTGTCAGCGAGCGCCGTGCTCGCAGGGTGCGCGAGCACGAGCGTCGCAACGACGATGGACGCGCGGCTCTCGACCGGCGACGCGACTTCGCCAGACATCGCTGAGGTGTTCTCGGGAGCCGTCGCTGACGCGCCGCCGCTCGACACGCCGCTCGACGCGCCGCTCGACGTGTCGGACGTGCCGAGCGCGCCGGACGCGCGGCCCGTGGTCGTGAGCGCGAGCTTCGATGTGCAGGGACACCGCGGGGCGCGCGGGCTTCGCCCTGAGAACACCCTGCCGTCTTTCGAGCGAGCGCTCGCCCTGGGCGTCGATACGCTCGAGACGGACCTGCACTTTTCTGCGGACGACGCGCTCATCGTCTGGCACGACCCGACGATCGGCGAGCGCCATTGCCGCATCGATCCGAGCGCCGCGCCGCCGCTGCCGCCAGAGCCTCGAACGCGCCCGCGGATTCGCTCGCTCTCCGCCGCGCAGCTGCGCAAATACCGCTGCGACCAGAACCCCGACGGACGCGCCGAGCAGCGCGCGGAGGCCGAGCTCGTCGCGGGGGACGACTATCGCCTGCTCGAGCTGTCGGAGGTTTTCGAATTCGTGGGTCGATATTCGAGCGACGTTCGCGTGGCAGCGTCGCTGCGGGCGCGGGCGGCGCGGGTTCGATTCAACCTCGAGACCAAGCGATCGATCGAGGACCCGAGCACGATCGGCGACGGGTTCGACGGGAGCGCCCCCGGGGCGTTCGAGCGGGCGCTGGTCGCGCTCGTTCGAGCCAGGGGGCTCGAGGATCGGGTAACAGTCCAGAGCTTCGACGAGCGGTCGCTGAGGGCGGTGCGAACGCTGTCGCCGACGATCACGCTGAGCATGCTCACGTTGGGCCTCGAGACACCGGACAACGTTCGCGCGACCGGGGCGACGATCTGGGCGCCGAGCGGAGGGTTTGTGACGCGCGCGGCGGCGGCGGCCGCGCGTCGCGCGGGGCTCCGGGTGATTCCGTGGACCGTCAACGACGCTGCGCAGTTTCGCGCGCTGCTCGCCCACGGGATCGACGGGGTAATCACGGATCGCCCCGACGTGCTGCTGGCCGAGATCACGCGCTGATCGCGAGAGCGGTGCAGCGAGCAGATCGCCGCGAGCAACGGGCAACGGGCAGCGGGCAGCGGGCGATGGGCAGCGGGCGATGGGAAACGGGCTCACTTGAAAAGAGGTGTTGCTTCCACGGGGTTAACAAACCCCGTGTTGGGCGCCGTTCGAAGACTCACGGCGAAAGGTGCGCTTCGCGCGACCACCGTCAGTGGGCGCAGCACCGGGCAGCGGGAAGCGTGCAACGGGCCACGAGCCACGAGCAACG
>LNEO01000385.1 GCA_001465015.1 Deltaproteobacteria bacterium Ga0077539
AGTGCAACGACAGTGGGCGCAGTGCTAAAGCCCCCACCCGCGCTGCCGCGCGCCCCGCCCCCGCCTGGAACGGCAGGGGCGGCGGCTGTGCATTGGGAAAATGCTGGCGAAAGCAGCGTACGTGTATCGTGATGGCCCTTGCTCTGCAAGGGCTACGCGATGCTCGATCGAGCATTGCGGCACAGGAGTCGAGCCCCCTGAGGCCCTTGCTGAGCAAGGGCCCACAGAATCAACCTGTCAGACAATTCCCACGATGCAACAACACCAAGCCGCCGCCCCTGCCGTTCCAGGCGGGGGCGGGGCGCGCGGCAGCGCGGGTGGGGGCTTCAGCCCTGCGCCAACCGTCCTTCTCCTCGCTTGGGGCCGCCTCGCGGCTCGGCGCTAAACGTCGTTTCGTCAATCGATTTGCAACTCCAAATCGCCGTCTCAGCCGTGCAGTGTTCAGCACCTGTGGGAGATCCGGGCATCTTCTGCGCTCGTGAGCAGGATGGGAATCACACCCGTCACCTGCTCGTCCTCGAGAGCGAACCCTGATCGACGCGGCGAGACTTCGGAGAGGACGCGAGGAGGACGCCTGACCTCGATCGAAAGCCCCGAAAACGCACAGGAAGTACTTTGTCCCACACGGCGCTTGGTGCGCGTCTTGCGTTGGACTCTGCCAATCGAGTCCGGGCCATTCGAGCCCCTGTGTTTGGTCACTGAGTAGCAGCGTTGTTCCATGGACCCACGACAGTCTCTTTCAGTCTTCGCGCTCGCGGCTGGGTTGCTTCTTCCGGGCTGCGCGGAGGACTCAGCGAGCATCGCGACGGACGGCGTCCGCAACCGCGCGAGCCCGGTGGTCGTCACGCTCGGCGGCTTCAACAGCTGCGCGATCGGGCCGCAGGGACCGACGCCGCGAAGCACCGATCGGTGGACTCGGTCCGAGGCGCTCTCCAACCGCTTCGGCGGCAGCGACCCGCGGTGGGTGCGCGCGTGCTTCGATCGCGCCAGTCGGCTGCACTTCGTTTCGTCCGCGAATCCTGCGGTGGTGCGCACGACGACCCTCGACGCGCTCGGGCCCTTCTTCGACTCGATCGCGTCGCTCACTGAAGGTGCCGCGCACCCTCTGTACGTGCAGGGCCATTCGTACGGCGGATGGCTCGGGATGTACCTGGTCTGGTATCTCCCTCAATCGACAGACGTTCGTCTGCTCTTCGCGGTCGATCCGATCAGCCCGGCCCACTGCACGGTGAGCAGCTACCTGCTGGCCCTGAGCACGGCGGGGACGTCGCTCGCGGGCTGCCAGCGAGCGCCCAGTGACTTCTCGGCGGCTGATCGACGATACCTACGCCAGCGCGTACGGGACGGCGGGTGGCGGCACTACTTTCAGCGCAACTTCTTGCCGCTTCGATCGAGCGCGTACAGCGACGGGGCCGAACCCCATCGCAGCTACGACCTCAGTCCCTTCCTCAACCGCAACGGCGCGCGTCCATCGTGGAACGCGCACGGCGGAATCGCCGAGCTCTCGGTGGTCTGGTACTCGTTCGAGGCCTCGATCGCGACCGACCTCGGGCTGTGACCCATCCGGGGCTCGCGCCTCCCAGCCCAGGGTCAGCGCTCCGCTCACGCATGTCCAAGGAACCTCCCACCATACGTGCGCCGAGTACTCGAGTACTCACGTACCCGAATACTCGAGTACTCGAGTACTCACGTCTGCGAGAGCGTGCGGAGGAAGGACGGAGAGCGGGGACGGTCATCGATAACTCAACGATTTGGGGAGCAGATTCCGCGTTGAACAATTGATTGATTGAGGACCGTCCCCCTGCCGCATCACTCTCCGACGAGCGCTCGATAGAAGCGCTCAGGATCGAGCGCCTCGGGCAGCCCAGCGACCTGCGCGTCACCGAGCTCCATGATGATCCACCGTCCATCCGTGCGGCGCGCGACATCCATGGTGAAGAACCGACTCTGGACGATCGACGCCTCGCGCGCGAACAGATCCAACGGGATCGTCTCGTCGCGGTAGTCGCCCTCCTCCCAATACGCCGACGAGAGCCAGGGCCGCTGGTCTCTCACGAACACACGAAACTCTCGCGTGAGCGGCATCTTGCTCTTCGAGTGCGTCGACAGGGGCTCGAGCGGCACGAACTCGCGGTACACAAGGCCGCCAGTCAGCCTGTCGCCTTGCAGCTCGATGAAGCGCTCGGTCACTCGGCGGACCGCGTCTGCGTCGCGCGCCGACGGGATGAAACACGCCTCGTCCCAGTCGTGCTTCTGTGACTTCACGTAGTCCTTGAGCACGAGCGAAGCGTCTCCGAACGGCTCGAGCATCGCGAGCACCTCGTCCAGCGCGAAGCGCGATCCCGTCGTGGTCCATACGCTCGCGGGCGTGTGCGTGCGAAGCAGGGGGTACCACTCGGGCAGGTGATGCGCGTGGCGGTACTGAGCCTCGTCGTTGACCAGGGCCATGCCTCGCGCGGCCAACGCGCGATGCAGCGCCGCGTAGTCCGTGACGGACATCATCCAGCCGCGAAACACCGCTTCGACCGACGGCTCGCAGCGTGGAACGCGACGCACGGCGCGTTCGAACGCGCGCTCGTCGAGCGCCGCGCTGTCGACGAGCGCGACGGCGAGCCCGGCGCGCTGCGCTGCTTCGTACTCGAGCTCGAACGATGAGTCCACGCGCTTGGGATCCAACGGATGCGACAAGAACAAGACGTGTGCGACCATCGCGCTCGATCGTACGCGAGCGGGGCCTCCGAGCGACGCGACCGAGCACATGGCGTAGCCGCTGCTCCCTCGAGCGTCGCACGCTTGTCCATCGGCGCGCGTCGCGATCGAAGGCGACGAGCGGGTCCGAGGCGTTGGCCCCTCGCACCAACACAGTATCGCCCGTGAAAGCAGCGGCGAACGCAACCTACGTGATGCGCGGTTGGACGGGCGCGTCCTCGCGCCATCGGGCACAGGATGAGGAGAGGCAACGGGCAATCGGGTCGCCGTCCGCTCACGCGTGCCAGACCCACCTCCGTTGGATGTCCAATCCTCCGAGCGAAGACCGTCGGGGTGCCGAGCGCATGCCCTCACCCTCCACCACAACGCGTCACGGAGCAACCCGCCGACGCGGGACGGGCGAGCCGCGTCGCAGAAGAGTCCCACGGGCATCGACCTCACGACCGACGCGCGCTTCGCGGGTCCGCTTCGCCGTCGAGCGGCGGGCGCTGGCGGCATCGCGCCAGGAGCGACGATTCTCACGCGAAATACAGGGGAACCATCGTCGCCGAGCCGCTCGATCATCGGGCGCGTCGCCTCGTCGGTCGCCACCGTCGTCAGCGCCCACGCGTGCGCCCGCCACCGAGAGCTCCGCGCGGACACGCTCGACGCGCGCGTCGCTGCCGAACGCGACGACTGTAGCGACACCTATTTTCAAGACCCGTTCGAGCCAGCGATCACCGTCTTCGTCGTCCCACTGGCACGCGAGCCCTTCGTCCGCGAGCACAGCGCTCCACAGCGATGCCACTGCGCGCTGCGCTCTCGGAGCGCGGACCCGAACGCTCCGCGCGCCCTGCAGCAACGGCAGCACGATCGAGCGAAGCGGCGCCGTGGGGACGCTCTCGGCGAGGGCCACAGCGACGCGTTCGCCCTCGCAAACGTGCGCGAGGGACGCGATGGCGTCCCGATCGAACACCGAGAGCGCAACGTCGAGCCCCCACGCGGCCATCGCGGGGCACTCCCCACGATTGCACGTACGGAGCGCTCGCCCCGCGGTCGCCATCGTCCGAAGGTGTGTCCGATGTGCCTGCGCTCGGGTCGGCTTCCTCGGGGCTTATCGACTGTGTTTCTCGGGTAACCGTGAGCGCCGAGCCGAGCGCTGTCGCGAGCGCGGTCGTGTACACGACGCGGCCGCGGTTTCCATCGGCGTCTTCGCCCTCTTCGGACTCGAGCACCAACAACCCAGTCGTGTCGTCGAGCGCGATCGACATGGCCTTGGGCGCCCCAGCGTGCCCCGTCACTTCGACGCCCGCCGCGGGCGACAACACGCAGCTCGCGCTCGGGCTCGCCACATCGACGATCGTTGCGCTCACGCTGTCCGCTGGCTGCACAGGAGCCACCGACCCCTCGTTGCCTCGAGGTGGCCCGCCGCCCGGCGTCGGTCGATCGCAGCGACACCCGGCAAAGAGCAGCGCGACGATCGACACCGCGCACACGGCTCCGCCCGAATCCCTCCTCTTCATCATCGAGTTTGTTGATACACCGTGGTGACGGTGGAGATCGAGCACTCGCAGCGATCCGCCGTCGCGCCCCCATTGAGTCTTCGTCGCGGTATAGCCATGAACGCCCGCTGGGGCCCCGCGCCACCAAACGCGCTGCAAGACGTCACTCCTCACGCTGCTCATGTGCCTTCGCTTCGAATACTTGTGTGTGATGCGTGTGAGTTGTGCGCTCGCGGCCGCCGCGCTCCTCGGCGCACGACCCGCGCACGCGCAGTCCCAGCGCGCGGCCTCCGTTCGGCTCGTGGTCGAACGCACGTCGAGCGCCGCCCAGTGTGCGGACGAGGAGCAGACGCGCGCGCGTGTCACCGCGAGGCTCGGCTACGACCCGTTTCGCAGCGACGCGCCCGCCCTCGCACGACTGCGATGGAACCGCCGCGCGGGTCGGTTCGTCCTGAACCTCGAGCTCGATCGACCAGGACTTCGGCGCCCCGCGCGTCGGTCGTTGTCGTCTCGCGCGCGCACCTGCGAGACGATCAGCGACACGATGTCGCTCGCGCTCGCCATCGCGATCGACCCCGTCGCCGCCGCGCGAATCGCCTCGAGCGCCAACGGCAACACGGCCAACAGCGGCGCGCCCGACCCCACCAACACCGTCGGTCGAACAACAAGCGGGAGCAGCGCTCCGACCGCCCCGACCGCGCCCCCGAGCACGCAGCCCGAAGAGCTCTTGCCCGTGACGCGCTCGAGCGCCGCGCCGTTGATTTCGTGGGTCGTGCGGCTCGGCGCGCTTCCATCCTCGGCGCTCACGCGGTGGTTCGTCGCGGCGCGGATCGAAGCGACGCTTCCCGCGTTGGTTCCGACAGCAGACCTCGGGAGCGTCTCGGTCGGCGGTCAGGCAGCGCTCGGCGTCGGCGTCGCCAGGGCGTGGTGGTCGTTGCGGCTCGACGCGTGGCTTTCGCTCCCCGCTCGCCTCGCGCGCAGCACCCCGTTCGACCTCTGGAACATCGGCTTCACTGCGACCAGTTGCGGTCATCCCCTCGCGTCCATCGCCCTGTGCGCCGCCACTGCGACCAGCATCACCGGAGCGTCCAGCGCAGACGCAAACGTTCAGCTCGTCGCCGCGGCGGTCGCCCCCGGCTGGGCGCTCGGCGGTCGCGTCGCGTGGGAGCCTCGCCTCGGTCGATCGCGCGTCTCGCTGCTCGTCGCGCTCGAGGCGCTCGCGTGGGTCGCGACCCCTGCGCTGCGGCTCGACACGCAAGCCCAGTGGTCGCGACAGCGGCTGACCGCGACGCTCTCCGCGGGCGTCGCCGTGGACCTGTGAGGCCCGCCACTCGATTTTTCGGGAATCTCGGGAGCGCCGGCACAACTGCCAACATCCGCAGCACGGGACCGTAGCGATCGGCGGTCTCCTGCTGTGCGTACTTCGTTGATGTAGCTTCCAAACCGCGACCTTTTCGCGAGGCTCTCGTCGGGCTCGCGTCGGCCACGCTCCTCGTGCAACCCCCAACGCCTTCGATTCACGGCGCCACAACCGAGGCGTTCGAGCTGCCCTCGAGCGGTGCTGCGCCGTGCGCAGACGCGCCGCGCGAGCGCTTCACCGCGCTCTACCACAAGCACTTTGATTACGTGTGGAACACTGCCCGCCGCCTCGGCGTCCCCCCGCAGCACCTCGCCGACGTCACGCACGACGTCTTCGTCACCGTGTTTCGCAAGCTCGACGAGTACGACCCGGCGCGGCCCGCCAAACCCTGGCTCCTCGCGATCACCTTTCGCGTGACGCGCAACCACCAACGACTCGCGGGCTACCGCAACGAGCTGCTCACGAAGGACGGAGAGAGCACAGTGGACAGCGTGGATCCTCAGCCCGCCGCGGACGAACGCCTCGGCGCCGCGCAAGAACGCGCGCTCGTCCGCGACGCGCTCGACGCGCTCGATGACGACCGACGCGCGGTGCTCGTCCTGCACGACATCGAAGAGCGTCCCGCCGCTGAAATCGCTGCCATGTGCGAGATTCCCGTCAAGACCGTGTACTCGCGGCTGCACTCTGCGCGAGAGCTCTTCACCGCCGCGGTCCGGCGCATTCGGCTCCGTCGAGGGACCCCATGAGCGATCACTCCCCCGAGAGCGGCGAGCTCCCCGAGGACATTCGGGGTCTTCTTCGCGGCGAGCAACAAGAGATCGCGCCGCCCGCCGACGCCCGCGGCGCCGTGCTCGATCGCGTGTTCGCGTCCGTGGGCCTCGCCCCGGCGCCGCACACGTCGCCTCCGCCGCCGACCGTGGGAGCCACGACGGCGACCGCCGCAGCCGCGTCGAACACGTTGATTTCGTGGGTCGTCGGAGCGCTCGTCACCGCCGCGGCGCTCGGCGGCGGAGCGATGCTCTACGGGTCGCGGCGCGCTGACACGATCGCTCCGACGACCGCCCCGCGACGCGTCGAAGCCCCCGCGCCCGCGCAGCCGCACGCGTCTCCGCCACAGGCGCAAGAACCTCCGCGCGCGGTCGTTCGCACGGTGGCGGGCGACGCCTCGGCAGGGACCGTGGCCTCGGTGACGGCAGGAGATCCCTCGTCACAACGGCGACGACCCGCGGCACCTGCCGCAGAATCACCAGAAGACCTCGCAGAAGAACAGCAGCTGCTCAGCGCCGCGCAGCGGGCGCTCACGCAACGAGACACGAGCGCGGCCCTCGACGCGGTGCGCGCGCACAGCCGACGCTTCGCGCGAGGCGCGCTCGCCGAAGAGCGCGACGCCCTCGAGATCCGCGCGCTCTTGCTCGGCGAGCGAGAGCGAGAAGCGCGGGCTCTCGCAGAGCGATTTCGCAGGCGATACCCGGACAGCGTGTTCATCGCCACGATCGAAGAGCGCTTGGGACGCCCATGAAGCGCGCGATCGCCGCGCTCGTCGCCTCGGTCAGCGCAGCGATGGGCTGCGAGGTCCCCATCGAGTTTCGCTCGCGCACGGACAGCTCGACGGCGCAGGACACGCGCGACGGCACCGTCGACGACCGGCCCGATCCGATCGACGTGACCGAGCGAGACAGCGTCGACGACATCGTCACGATGGATCGACCCGTGCTCGACGTGCCCGACGACACGACGGTCCGAGACGTCGTGCCCGATCGCGCGAGCCCGTGCTCGGTGGACTCGGACTGCGGCGCCGGGCGGCGCTGCACCGCGGGCATGTGCGTCTCGAGCTGCGTCGTGATGACCGAGCAATGCAACGGGCGCGACGACGACTGCGACGGATCGATCGACGAGGACGATCCCATGGCGCCGATTTGTGCGTCGGGACAAGCGTGCCGCGCGGGCGCGTGCGTCTCCGGCGGATGCCCCGCGGGAACAACCATGTGCGCCGGCGCGTGCGTCAATCTCGCGAGCGACGCGCGCAACTGCGGCGCGTGCGGCAACGCCTGTCCCGCGGGACAACGCTGCGCCACGGGCGCGTGCGTTCCCTGACGAAGCGAGAAATCGTCGCGGGTGCTGCGATTGTTCGGGAGCCCCCGATGCGTCGGCACAATCGCTGAGCACAGGGCGATCGAGGCTCGAGCATTGGAGCCCCTCGCACGCTCGCGCGCACTGCCGCGCGCAGCGCGAAGCACGTCTTCGCGTTGGTCCGTCGTTTCATTTCGTCCGGGAGTCGTTCATGAAGACACAGACGCTGATCAGCACCGCCGTTTTCTTCGCGCTCGCATCGTGTGCGATCGAGCCTGCCGCGAATCGCGCTTCGATCGGCGCAGCCGGCGGCGCGCTCCATGTCTCGCAAGGCGCGCTCCGCGGCGCGAGCATCACCGTTCCCCCTGGAGCGCTGGCGCAGACCGTCACGATCACGATGAACGAAGGCGCCGCGCCCACGATGCTCGCCGAGAGCGTCGAAGCGACGGGCGCTGTGCTCGTGATGGGCCCCGAGGGACAGACGTTTTCGACGCCCGTCACCCTGACGATTCCCACGAATTCAGCGGCCACCGAAGTGCTCACCCGCCCCCTCGGCGGATCGCAATGGACCTCGATCGAGGGCGCGACCTTCGACGCCGCGCGCAACGCGATGATCGTTCGCGTGAGCCACTTCTCGGAGTTTGTTCCCGTCCGTCGACGCGCGTGTCGAGCAGACTCCGACTGCGCCGCGGGACAGCGCTGCACGGCCGGCGCGTGCACCGCGAGCAGCGGCTGCGGAATGGGCCTCACCGCGTGCAGCGGCGCGTGCGTCAGCCTCGCGAGCGACCCGCGCAACTGTGGAGCGTGCGGCTCATCGTGCGCCGCGGGACGATCGTGCGTCGCGGGAGTGTGCACATCGAGCAGCGCGGACGCGGGCGTCGACGCGGGAGCCGACGCGAGCCCCATGTGCCGCGCCGACAGCGATTGCGCCTCGGGCCAACGCTGCACCGCCGGAATGTGCACCACGAGCGGCGGCTGCCCCGCGGGAACCACCGCGTGCGGCGGCGCGTGCGTGAACCTCGCGAGCGACGCGCGCAACTGCGGCGCGTGCGGCTCGTCGTGCGCCGCGGGACAAGCGTGCGTCATGGGCGCATGCCGCTCGTCGATGTGCAGCCCGTCGCCCGAGCGTTGCAACGGGCGCGACGACGACTGCGACGGAGCGATCGACGAGAGCGATCCGATGTCGCCCATCTGCGCATCGGGACAAACGTGCCGCGCGGGCGCGTGCGTCGCGAGCGGATCGTGCAGCGTCGACAGCGATTGCGCCTCGGGCCAACGCTGCACCGCCGGAATGTGCACCACAAGCGGCGGCTGCCCCGCGGGAACCACCGCGTGCGGCGGCGCGTGCGTGAACCTCGCGAGCGACGCGCGCAACTGCGGCGCGTGTGGCTCGTCGTGCGCCGCGGGACAAGCGTGCGTCATGGGCGCATGCCGCTGAGCATCCCCCGCGGCGACCCACGCACCGCGGAGCGCGAAGATTCGGTCGCGAGCGCCCCCCACCAATGAGCGAACGGCGTTCGGCTCGCGCGCGTACGCTCGCTCGAGCGTCTGCTGCACAAACGTGAGCGAGCGCGTCGGCGAGACCAGGTACGACGCTTGGGCGTAGGCGCAGCGACGATCCTCTTCGGCCAGGGCCACCGGCGATGCGTCGCGCAACGGTCCGAGGCGCGGCGCGCGAAGCAGCAGCGTCTGCGCGAGCCGCTCGCGCTGCGCCTCGGTGAGCGCAGGGCCCTCGACGGAGAATCGATCGATGAGGTCCACGGTCCAGCCGGCAAACGAGAGGTACCCGTCGCTCAGCGCGTCGAAGCGGACGCGACCCAGCTTCTTGCTCTCGACCCAGATCGTGTTCTCTTGGTGCTCGTCGCGTTCGATCTCGTCGACGCCCAACACGATGCGCAAGGCGTTGCACACCGTATCCCAGCGCTGCTTGGCGGGTCCCGGCTTCGATCGATCGATCGACCCTTCTCGCTTGATTTGCTGCTCGATCTCCTTCGAGACAGAGTTTCTCAGCTGATACAGCCACGATGTCGCACGATGCAGCGAGGGAGGCTCGTCGAAGAGCGTGTGCACGTCGCCGAACGCTCCCTTCACCACTTCGCGATCACGTTCGCCGAGCGCATTTCCACGGGAGACACCGTAGCCGACCACCCACGGCCGCCACCGTGGTCCTTCGCCGTCCTGAACGATGGACTCGACTCCTCGCTCGCCGGTCTCGATTCCGACCGCGAAGCGGCTATCGCGATCGAGCACGACGTCGATTCGAGCTGCGACTCGAGTCGCGGGTCGAGGAGCGCGCCGACCGTATTCCACGCGGACGCATACGGATCGCCCTCGAAGCGGGCGTGCAACGGAGTGAAGATCCGCGCGAGGGAAGCTCGATGGCCGAGGGTGCCGCCTGCATCGAGCCATGGCACGAGGTCGTCACGGACAAACGTTCGTGCGAGCCAGCGTTGCAGCCTCGGATCGATCGGCGAGTGAGTCACGGGATCGGCGTCGAGCGTGCCACAGGTGCGAGCGGCAGCGCATCAGCGCCGCGCCCCAGACGCGCGACGCGATCCTCTTCGCGAACGGCCGTCGATTGGGCGGCACGCGCAAGCGATCGCGCGCTGGTCAAAATTGACCGAGTGCTTCCCAACATTGGGACTCGGTCGGTCAATTCTGACCGACGCGTTTCCTCCGCGATCCGCGCGCCGCTCACTTTCCGCAGCAGCGCTTGAACTTCTTTCCGCTCCCGCACGCGCACAGGGCGTTGCGCCCGGCGCTGACCGTGCCCTTCTTCGCATCCTTCTTCGTGTGCAGACCCGAGACTCCCTCTGCGACGTAGGCCCAGCCCCACAGCCACTCGGGCTCGTAGAACTTCGCGTACGCGAGCTTCTTGTGCTCGGCGGGGAGATACAGCTCTTCGGGCGGCGCGGACGCGATGGTTGGCGCCAGCATCATCGAGACGGGAGCGGTCTCTCGTGCGGTGAAGCCCACCATCGACTGCGCCGCGAGCGGGATCAACAGCTCCGACGGCAGGTCTGCGCTTCGGCCGAAGCGTTCGCGCGCTTGTGCATCGAGGCAGCTCCACGCGGTCGCGCGAAGCACACGTTGGATCGACTCGGACTGCTCGCGCATGTCGTCGAGCAGTCCGCCACCGTACGCGCGGTACGTCTGCGCGCGCCTTTGCAACGCAGCCTCGAGGTCCTTGGGCTCGGGAGCGTCGAGTGCAGGCTTGTTCACGCGCAGGTACTTCTCGGCCTCCGCGCGCGTCTTCGATCCGAACGCGGCGTGTGTGGTGAGCCCTGCGAGCAGCGTCATCGCTTCGAGATGGCTTCCTGCGCGAAGACCCATCGTGTGCTTCAGCGCTGCGAGTCCAACCTTTCCTGCGCGAAACGTCATCTGCGCAGAGCGAAACAGACCCGCTTCGGTCGCCAGCAGCGCGGGCGCGATCGCCATTGCGCCGAGCAGCGCGAGCGGGTCTTCCACGTGGGGAAGCGGCTCTTCTGCGACGAGCTCGGCCACGAGCTTTGCGCTCATCGCGCTGATCGACGCGTTGTGGAGCAGCGACCACCCGAGCCGCCAGATGGCCTTCATCCGCTCGTCCTCGAGCGACTCGCCGATCGGAACGTCGATGATCTCCTTCTGCAGCGCCAGCCAACGCCGCGTCGACTGGAGCATGGTGGTGGGCGCGTGCATCGGCGTCACTTCGCCAACAACGCGGTACTCGCGGATCTCTTCGCGCGTCATCCACGGCCCGGCTTCGTCGATTCGGCGAAGCATCGCCGCCCACTCGGGGACGCTTCGCTTCTCGGCCTCGTCGAACAGCCGACGGCCTCGCTCGATGCGCCCGATCGCGGCGTCGAGCGTCGCGCGCTTGATCCTCGGCCACGGACCGTTGGCCATCCCCTCGCTCAAACACGTGACGAACGCCCCGTCGCGCGCCACGAGCACCCTCGGCCCGAGCGGTCGGTCCGTGAGCTCGATGCTCACGCGCTCGGGCGCTGTGCCGATGCCCGCCGCGTCGATCGCTTCGCGCACGAATACGGGCTCTCGGTAGAGCATCAACGCCAGCGCGAGGTGCTCGTCGCTCAGCCGGTCGAGACGTTGCAGAAAGTGCTCGTCGTGCGCCATCGCCGTGATGATAAGCAGGGAACCGGATCGGGGCTCGACAGCCCTGGCGTTCGTGAGGGAACAACGCGTACGCTCGCTCGCGTCACGGCCAGAGGTCGAGCCCCAATCCGGTTCCCTGCTGAGTGCGCGAGAGCGTGCTCGGTGTCCCGCGGCACCAGCTTCGGAACTGCAAGCAGACATCACGCCGGTCGGCGATGCGGCCCTGCAGCAGAAGCAGGGGAGAATGCGTCTCGAGAGCCGCTCAGCGCCGACGCGCCCACGTCGCGATTCGCTGCACGACCTCATCCGGCCAGGGTTGCGGCACGCCGTACTCGTCGCCCACGCCGTCGTTGTCCGAGTTGGCCGAGACCAGGAAGTGCCCGGCCCGAGGCAAGAGTAGCGTTTCGGCGGCTACGCCAGCGGATCGCGCGGCTTCTTCGAGGCGGCGCGCGTTGGCGAGCGGCACCTGCCAGTCACTCTCTCCCTGAACGATCAACACTGGCTTGGCCGCGGCGCGCAGCTCGGCGGAGCCGTCGCTCGCAAAGAACTCTTCCCAATAGGTTCGACTGAAGCCGCCGATGCCGGCACTGCCCCCGCCGCGGACCATCGCGATCGATCGCCGCGTTTGTTCGACGGACGCCTCGACCAGCGCCTCGGGGAATCGCGCGCGTCGGAGGGGCGCAGCGCGTTGCTCGAGGAGGGACGACACTCCGTCGACGCCGCTGCCCGCGACGAGCACAAGGGCGTCGACGAGCCCGCCGAGCGCAGGGGTGGCGCGGCAGACGTGATTCGTACCTTCACTGTGCCCGAGGAGGATCAACGGTACGTTCGTTCTCTCGTGCGCGTGCCGGGCCACGGCGATCACATGCGCGTCGCGGTCGGCGTAGCTCGAGGTCCGGAGCGAGCCGGGGCTCTCACCGAAGCCAGGATCGTCGAAGCGCGCCACGCCGAGGCCGTTGCTTAGCAGGCCCGCCGCGAGGCATCTCCACTGCGGCACACCGAAGTACGTCCCGTCGCGGGAGGCTCCCCCGGTGCCCGACGCAAATACGACAACGCGCGCAGGAGAGCCTGCCGGCAGGTCGAGCTGGCCGGCGAGCATCGCTCCGTCCGAGGCCCGCACAACGAACCGCTGCGTGCGCGTATCTGGAGGCAACGGGCAGTCGACGCGCGGCCGTTGCTCGGGCTCGCGCGGGAAGTCTGCGGGCTCGACGACAACCGGCGCTTCGCCGGGCTCGAGCGTTCCGCCGAGGGTGGGCGCCTGGATCGCGACGAGTCGATCTCCCTCGAACACGCAGCGGACGTCGCCGATCACGAGCGCTTCCGCGACGTTCACCTCGGTGACCGCGTCCAGCGCGTCGCCGTGGATTCTCACGGCGCGCCGACCGCTCCGTCGGAGGCGCTCGAGCAGGACGCACGTCGCAGCGGACGGAACGATCAGTGCCGCTTGCGGGTGGGCCGAAGGCCAGAACTCCGGCAGCCACGCACCACCGACGACGGGAACGGGGACGAGCGCGGTGTGACCGCGCCGCGAGACACGGAGAGTGTCAGGTGCCGCAACGGCGAGCTCACGGTGCAACTGAAGCTGCCCGAACGTGAAGCGCAGTCGGCGCCTGCCACGCACGCTCCCGTCGGAAGTGCGCATCGACAGCTCGTCCCATGTCTCCACGAGAACCGGGGCGCCCGGTGTGCCGAGGTCGACGACGGAGCCGCCGCGAACGTCGATCCGATCTTCTGCGGTCTCGATCGTCACGTACGACGACGCGCCCACGGAGCTCGTGAAGGACAGGCGCTCCGCGCGCGTCGCACCGTCGTTGGGCGCGGCGTCGTTGGGCGTCGCGGCGTCATTGGTGGGAGGTCGCGGCGGTGCGCATGCGCACACGACCACGAGCGAGGCTGCGAGACCGGGCATCGACGCGTGAGGATGAGCTGGACGGTTCATGCGATCAGCGAACCAGTCGCGCCCGGCGCCGTCGATTGATACGATGGGACAGCGATCGTGTTCCTGCAGAACCTCAGACTCGAAGAGGGTGGCCTCGACGCCCCTCAGTGGGAGCTACGGTTGCCTGGCCTCGCTCTGCTGCGGTCGTCGCTCGACGCGGGAGTGTTCGACGAAGCCGTGCTGCCGCCCGCGTTGCGTCGAGGCTGGTCGCAAAGCTTCTACGTGGAGCGTGGCAGGATCGACCTCGCGTTCGCTGACGGAAGGCGCTTTGTGCTCGGGCCCGGCGACGCAATTGGCGTGGACGATCGCGCATCTGCACTGCTCCGTGTGGGGCCCGGGACGACGTACGTCTCAGTGCTCCGTCGCGGCAGCGCGCTGGTCCCCTCCGGCGCCCTGGCTCGGGAGCTCGCCGCGGCGCTCTGCGCGGAGCAACTCGCGACGCTGCACGCGTTCGCAGTTGAGTGCGGCCTCGGGTTCGAGCCGCTGCCCGAGGGCGTCGCGCGCTTCCTGTCCCGCTGCGCTCGCGGCTATCAGGGCCGCGCGATGGAGCAAGACCTCGCTTCGGAGCTGGGCATCAGCGCCCGGCACGCGCGGAGAGTCGCGCGCGAGACGTTCGATCGTCGCTACGCCTCTGCCGCCTCGCTGCGGGGCTACCTGGCGCGCCTTCGTCTCGAGGTGGCCACGATGGCGCTCTCAACGGGAGCGCCGCTCGCGCGTTGCGCAGCCGTCGCGGGGTTCGGCTCGAGCGTCGCGCTCTGTCACGCGTTTCACCGCGCGGGGATGGATTCGCCGGCGGTGGTCGCGCGTCGGCTCGCGACGACGCCGTGAGCGATCGCGTGATGATGAACGGCGAGCCGTGCGCGACGCGGCAATGTCCTGACGAAGCAGCGCGGCGCACGGCACACGAGGTCGCCTCGAAGGAAGCCGTGCTCCACGACAGGGTAGAACTTTGGAAACGCCAGGCCCTTGTGCTCTGCAGGCAGGTAGAGATCTTCGGGTTCTGCCGCGGCGAGCAGGGACGCGACGTACATCGATTCGATCTCGTTCTCGCTCCCGAACAGCGTCGTAAAGGACTGCGCCGCGAGCGGAGCCAGCAGGTGCTCTGGGAGCGCATCTTTGTCTCCGACGATCGCTTGCTGTTCGGGCGAGAGGCTCCTCCACGCGACGTTGCGAAGGAATCGGCTCGGCAGCGCTGGGTCCTCGCGAATCGTCTCGAGGATCGATCCGCCGATCGAACGGAAGGTCGCTGCCGCGCTCCGCGCCGGAGCGGCTTTGTCGCGCGGCGCTGCGCCGCTGGCGTCGGGGTCGCTGACGCGCATACGCGAACAGCACGAGCATCGCAACGGTCTACCCACCGCGCCCCGTTGAGCGCGTCGGCAAAGCTGCCCATGGAGTCCCAAGTTTGGGACGCGAGAGGACCGATCGGTCCCGCGCGGTCCCCTCGCTCGACGACACGCGCGGCAGGTGCGACGCTCCCAGTCGATGAGCTCGATCTCGCACGATGACGCGATCGCCCGCGCGGTCCTCGGCATCAGCGCGCCCTTCTTCACCTCGGGCGAGCTGCGTCTCGGCGCGCCCGTGCGTCTTCGGTTCACCGATGGACAGACGATTGTCGTCGCTCCCGCGGTTGACCTCGACGCCCAGGTCGCAGCCAACGCAGGGCTGCTCGCTCGCGCGAAGCCCGCGCAATTCGGGGATGGACGCCGAACTCGCTACGATCCGAGCGTTCGAGACGGCGCGCAGATTCCTGCGTCCGAGTTCGTGCTCGACGCCGTCGATCTCGAGGCCTCTGGGCTGCTCGAACAAGTCCGCGTCGCGCTCGCGCCCGACGATCCCGCGCCCATCACCGCTGAGCCGTACGCGCTGCACCACTACGGTCGATACGGACACTTCGAGGCTCACAAGGACACGCCCACGAGCCGCAAGATGATCGGCTCGCTGGTGCTTTGCCTTCCGTCGCGTTTCAAGGGCGGCGCTCTCGTGTTTTCGCATGCAGGGCACATCGAGTCCGTCCGATGGGCCGCGGAGATCGAGGACGACCCTGCGCCGGACGTCATTCGATGGGCTGCGTTCTTCGGCGACGTCGATCACGAGGTCGCTTCGGTGTGGGACGGCTCTCGCGTGACGATCACGTACCGTCTCTTGCGTGCGGCCCCCGCACAGAACGCCACATCGCGCGCAGCTCTCGCTCCGTCCGAGCGCGAGGCGAGCCTCGTATCGGCGCTCTCGACCGCCCTCGCGGATCGCACGTGGCGCTCGACGGGAGAGCGCGTCGCGATCCCGTGCGTGCACATGTACAGCACCTCGCGCGAGCTCCTTCGATCGCTCGACGCGCTCGAGGACGACGACGTGGCGCACCTCAAGGGTCGCGACGCGGTCGTCGCGCGCGCCGCGCTGCGACTCGGTCTGCGCGTCGCCCTGCGCCCGATCGTCTATACCAACGCCGACGAAGAGTCCTTCTGGGAGCTCCCCGAGTATCCCTCGCACGTCCGTCTGCGCGATCGCTCGGACCCCGATGACGTCACCGACGCGCTGCCGGACGGAACCGCGATGAACACCGAGCTCGACTTTCTCGTGCGACCGCCGAGCTCGTCGGAGTGTTCGGTGAGGCTCCCTTCCGGCGACGACGCTGCGGCGAAGAAGCACCTCGACGCGATCGAGTACAGCTCCACGGGGTACTTCGGCAACGAAGGCGGGTACGGCGATTTCTACATGTACTCGGCGCTCGTCATCGATGTGCCGAAGGCGACGAAGCGAAAGAGCGCCTCGAAGAGCCGCACGCCGACGCCATCGGGCGTCGCGCGCCCCGCGAACAAGCGCCACAAATCGAACGCCACGTCGTCGAGCGTGGTGCGGCAGACGAAGAACGCGATCGACGTGATCGTCGCGCGCTCGCTGAGAAAGCAGTGAGCCTCATTGGCGCGTCGACAAACCAACACAGCATCGCCCGAGAAAGCAGCGTCGAACGCACGGAGCGGTAGGACGGGCGCGTCCTCGCACCATCGGGCAGAGGATGAGGAGAGGCAACGGGCAATCGGGTCGCCGTCGGCTCACGCGTGCCAGACCGACCTCCGTTGGATGTCCCGGGTGGCGGCTGCGTAGCAGCATGATGCCAACCGTCGTGTCACTCACTCGTCGCACTTTTCGCGAACCATCGCCCGCGCGCGTTGTCTCTGCACCACCGATCGCTCGGCCACGCTGAGAAATCGCTTACGAACACGAGACGAGACGATGGATCAACCCTTTGTCACACCGATCACCTTCGACGTCATTCGAGGCGGCGTGATCGTCGGCACCGAGCTCGTCGCCGAGCCCTTTGTCGTGCTCGGCCGCGACGGCGCCGCGCATCTCTGGGTCGACGATCCCGCGCTGTCAGCGTGTCACGTGATGATCGAGTCGAGCGCGAACGAAGTCAGCCTCGTGAGCCTCGGTGCAGAGACGTTCGTCAACGGTCTTGCGGTCGAGCGATGTCTGCTGTGCAGCGGCGACGAGCTCCGTGTCGGTCACACGACGATGCGCATCACCTTTGGTGAGCCAGTCGAGTTCGTTGCGAAGCGAGCCGTTGCGTCCGAGCCCGCGGTCGAAGCGATCGTCGCGACGCACTACCGCGACACCGCGCGCGCCGAACGGCCCGTCATCGACGCGATGAATCTTCTCGAAGCGCGATCGATTAGCGAAGACGACGAGCGCGAAGCCGGCGCTCCGTCCGTGGTCGAGCTCTCGATTGTGTGGAACGACAAGCTGCTGCACGTCGCGCACATCGAGGGTGACGAGCGCTTCGTCCTGCGCAGCGAGCCTTCGACGTGGGCGGGAGCGGGCTTCGTCGTCGGTTCGGACGTGTTGGGAGCGCTGTCGGAGTGCGCAGTCGTCCTGCGTCGCGCACGCGTGCAGCGCTTCGTGTTCGCTCCGAGCGCGAGCGGATCGCTCGAGCGCGAGGGAGTGAGCAAGCCGCTCGACACGCTGATCGCCGAGGGAATCGCGCGGCCATCGAGCGAAGCGCCTGGCGCGTACGAGGTCGAGCTGCGCCCCGGAGATCGCTGCTCGATGGAGGCAGCCGGGCTCACGATTCGCGCCAAGCGCGTCGCGCGCGCTCGGGACACACGACTCGCGCCGACCCGGGACAAGCTGTGGAACGGCGCGTTGTTCGCGGCGCTCGTGCTGGTGTTCGGCTCGCTGTTGGTGGGGCGCGTGGCGATGGCGATGGGCACGGACGGGCGAGCACGCGCGACCGCAGAAGAACGTCTCGACTACGTCCGCGGGCTCATCGCGCGGCAGCAACGACGCAGCGAGGAGCGCGCAGCCTCGGAGCGCAGCGCCGAGCAGTTGAACCGAGCCATCGAACGGCGCGGCGCGAATCGCTTCGGTCCCGAGTCTTCGACGCGTCGTCGCAGGTCGCAGCGCTGGATCAACGAGCGACAACAGACGTTTGCGCGAGGGACTCGGCACACGTGGGCCGACGAGGCCTCGCGGCCGAGCTCGACAGCGGCCTCGGCGAGCGCGTTCGGTGCGGCGAGCGCTCCAGATGTTTCGGGGTTGTTCTGCACACGAGGCGCTCACGAGCCGCGCGTGCGTCCGCGCGTTCCGACGGTGACGGGGTTGATCGCGCCGGAGGCGATTCGTCGCGTGGTTGTCCGCAATCTTGCGCAGCTTCGGTTCTGCTACGGGACGGCGCTCCGAGCTCGCCCGCAGCTCGCAGGACGCGTCGCGATGCGCTTCATCATCGGCGGAACTGGGATGGTGATGGGCGCTACCGTTCACGAGGCGAGTGTCGACGATCGAGACCTCGGGCTGTGCATGGCACGGGCGATACGCACCATGCAGTTTCCCGCCCCAGAGGGCCGCGGCATCGTGAGCGTGATCTATCCGTTCGAGCTCGACCCTGCCAACGATTGAGGGTCGCTCGCATCGTCCGGGACGACAGGCGTTGCTGCGATCGGGCTGAGTGACGAGTACCCTGCGGCCAGTATGTCAGAAGCACCTGTAGACACCCTGGAGCGCTCGGTGATCGCTTCGCTCCGCGGGATTCCCGCGGTCGAGCCGCTCACGAAGGAAGCGCTCGCGGCGCTGCCCAAGAAGAAGATCTCGTCGCTGTGGACCAGCGCTGATGGACGCGCGGGCCACGCGCTGCGCGTTCGTCTCGCGCCGCTCACCAACTGCGCGCACTATCTACTTTGCGTCGGAATCCTCGGCATCGCCGATCGCCGCATGCGCGACGTGTCGACGCCGAAGCTCTATCGCGCGCTCGGCGAAGCGATCTTCGCGTACCAGCTCGACTGGCGCTATCCCAAGCCGTTCGGCATCACGATGACTGGGCTCGATGAAGAGCCCGCGCGCGAGGTCGCCGTTCGCCGCGCGTACGCGCACGCGTTCTTCTCGTTGATCGAGCGCACCAAGAGCTATTTCGCGTCGGGAAGCGCGCAGCCGATGGCCTCGTACATGATCGCCCTCACCCGATACATCCTCGGAAAGCGTGACGTCGCGGAGTTCGATGCGTGGCTCGACGCAATGATCACGAGGTTGGAGAAGGTCGCGCCCGATCCCGTTCCCGATGCGAGCCCGTCGCTCTACGACTACGCGTCGCGCGAAGCGTGGGAGGCCTCGGTGCTGTCGAGTCACGGGCGCGCGTTGCCGCTCGAGCTGCTCGATGTGGGCAAGGAAGCGCCAACGGCCGAACCATGGTCGGCGCTCGTGCAGGCGACGTTCGAGCGGTTCGCACCCGAGGTGAATCCGCTGTTGCAGCCGCGCGAAGTGCTGGTGAGTGCGGGGATCGAGAGGCCGTACCGCGCGTAGGTGAGTCGAAGGGGGAGGACGGTGCGGCGAGGTGCACGTCCGCGAAGAAACCGGGAAGGTCGGCCGCGCGTCAGGGCCGTTCGGTTCATCGAAGCAGCGGTCGACGCCGCGCGACCGCGCTCGTTGTAGAAGACCGCAGGCTCGCGGCGCGATCGACGCAAATCGTGGCGCGATGGAGAAGGCAATTGGCGAGCCGCTGCGAGCGCTCGAGCTCGAGCTCGAGAGCCGCGAAGGAGCCTACGTCGCGACGCGCGTCGGTCCACCCGCGAGCGCGCTCGCGTGCGCCGAGGTCGCGGCAGTGGTCGGCGTGCAGTGCGGCTTGGACGAGAGCCCGGTGATCGAAGTGAGCGTCGATGGAGAGCGCTTCGCGCTGTGCGCGACGTTCGACTCCGTCGAGTGGCGGTTCTCGCTGGCCTCGACGGCGCGGGATCGCGGAGCAGACTGAGACGAGCGGGCGCATCGCGCGAGGTGTCTGCGAGAGACACACCGTACGCGGCTTCAGTCGTTTGCGTCGGGGGAGGCGGTCGGGGGCCCTTCCACGCGCCAGCGCTCGAGGGCCCACTTCACGATCGCCGCGCGACGCGCGAGCACGGATTCTGGCGTCCAGTCGTCGTAGGCCGCGAGGTCGCGCTCGATCACGAGCTGCGAGTTCGCGGAGCAAGGGCGGGTGTCGGCGGGCGTCCCGCGCTTGGCGGAAAACGGCTTGTTGCTCAGCGAGCCGTTGTGCGCCGTGAGGCAGAGGTTGCCGATGTCGTGAAGGTACCTCTCGTGATCGGCCTTCGAGAACCGCTCGGTCCAGTACGGGTCGTCCGCGGACTGCGGCAGGATGTGCTCGGTGGTCTTCGCGAGCTCGCGGCCTTCGATCGCGTCCCAAGACACCTTTACCTCGTCTTTTCCAGCACGATACTCCTCGTACTCGTACAGGAAGTACTTGATCGCCGACCAGTCGAACCAGTCGTTTTCGTCCTTGGTCGCCTGAAAGGCAAACCACGCTTCGAGCTCGTTGTTGGGTGAGTAGTAGAGCAGCGTCGCGCGCAGCTCGGCGGAGATCTCATCGGCGCGTTCGGGTCGCGCGAACAGCTCGTAGGCGAGTCGAAACAAGGTGTTTTGCCCCGTGTGCGACCGGCTTCCGCGAAGCTTGTACACACGAAACGCGAACGCTTCGCAGAGCCGCACGAGCTCGAGGTAGCGGTCGCCTGTCGAACGTCGTGTCGCACGCGCGCGTCGACGTACGGACTGAACGCGTGGCTGAAGCTCGGCGCGAGCGCGCCGCGAACTGCGCGCGCGTCGCGCAAGCGATGGTGAGAGGAGATCTTCGCTTCGCTCGGGCCGGGGACGTCCGCGAGCACGTTGTTCACGAAGTAGTCGTGAACGTCGCTGTTGAGCTGGAGCTTGTGCCTGCGCTCTCCGTAGAAGTCCCTCACGGCGATGTACCCGAGCGCGATGCCCTCGGCGAGCTTGTCGAACTTCTTCCCCTGCACGAGCTCGCGGCGGATGGCGTCGAGCAACAGAACGATCGTCGTGAGGCGTTGCTGTCCGTCGACGACGTCGAAGAGGCCGTAGCTCCGCCCCGCTTCGTCCTGCACTCTCGACGCAGCGGGTTGTGCGTGGAGCACGAGCGTTCCGGTGTAGTGCTCCTTGCCGGGGCCGAGCAGCTCGAGGTCTTCGAGAAATTCCGCGCGGTGGTGGTCTTCCCACGCGTAGCCGCGCTGGTAGTCGGGCACGCGCAGCATCCGCTCGCTGAATACCTGTTCGATCGTGAGAACGCTGGTGTTCATTCGACGGCTCCCCGCGCTGGACAATAGCTGTGATCCGACGGCAGTGACCCAACGGACCGCGATGGTGGCCCAGCAGCGGAGTCGTCGTCTACAAGGACTTCACCGCATCGGATTCTCGACCCATCGCGGAAGTCGGCTCGTCAGCGCGCGCGTCTCCGCGGACAGGGGAAATCCCCACAGCGCGAAGAACGGGCTCAGGTCACGGTTTGCGATCTGCGAACACACGACGACGAGGCGCTGGATCTTCTCGGCGTCCGTGCGAGGCCGGTCTCCCTCGGGGAGAGTCATGTACCGGAGGTTCAAGTTGTGGAAGAAGTTCCAGTCGAAGGACTCCTGCAGTTGCAGCAAGGCTTCGAGCGCAGTCCAGCCGTTCCAATCGCGATTGAAATTGCGGCCGTTCGCGATGAACGATTCGACGCGACGAGCTCTCTCGGTCGGCGCGAGCATCGGATGCCCTGTGCGGGGCGCAGCGCCGACGACGTACTGCATCGCGTAGAGCGCAGACAGATGCGCGGTCGCCTCCATCGTCTGCGACCAGGTCCAGTCCACGAGCTGGTGATTGCGCGCGAGTTCGTGAAAGAGCTCCCAGTGCCCCACGCGCCACAGCGTCACAAGATCGACGCTCTCGGCCGCCTGTGGAAACAGCGACACGAGCGGATAGCCTGCGTGCGTGGAGCCGGTGGCTGTCTGTCGATCGAACACGAAGTGTTCGCCCCTCGCGCGCAGAAAGGACACATTGGTCAGGGTCGCGGTGGCATCAGAGACGCGATGCCAGAAGTGCAACACCTGCAAAGGATCATCGATCGACGCGGCGACCGCACGAGGAATCGTGAGCGAGAGAAACGGCCCCTCGAGCTCGACCCACGGCACTCGGCGCGCGCGCTCGGCGGGCCACGCTTCGTTGCTCCCGGCGCCGAGGACGAGCCGCCCCGGACGAACGCCGCCGGTGACGGTCACCGCGGTGCCGTCCAAGGAGAACTGCGCAGGAAAGCGCACGTAGACGAGTCCGCCGAACGCGCTGGCCACACGGGTCTCCGTCGACCGAATCTCGAACGTGCGCGAAATCGTCGGCACGCGTTCCCACTGTTCGAGCGCGCTGATGTCGTCCGTGTGTGCTCCGATGAGCACGCTCAGCCGGGCAGCCACAGCGGGCGCAGAGACGGTGACGGTCAGCACCTCGCCGGGCGGCGCATACGCTCCGACCGAGCGCCACACCGGCGCACCGCTGTCGCCGCTGACGCGCGGGCTTCTCTCGCGTTGTTCGAGGGACCAAATGGCCACGATTCGCTCGCGAGGTACCGCGTTCGACACGACACCAGGAAAGTCACTGCTCGCGGGATGCGCGCGGAGCTCGTCCACCGGCAACTCTCTCGCGAGCCGCGCGTCGATGGTCACAGTCAGCGCTTCGATCGGCTGTGTCGCGGGACGAACCGGCGAGGCAGCGGTCGGCACCACGTCGGGAACCGTCGAACGAAACGCTCGTGCTGCGGCGAGATACGGTCCGTTGAACGGCAACGTTCGGACAGCTCGGCGGGCGGTCGCCCCTGCGATCGTCAGCGCTTCCAGCGGCAGAACACGCGTTCGCGAAGAGTGCTCGCGAACGCGATCGAGCGCGCAGACAGCGTGGTCGTCTTCGGTCGGAGCACTCGGGGTGATGGCGACTCCAGCGCGCACATTCGTGTCCGTCGTGAGCGCCAATCCCAACGGCACGAGCAATCGATTGGCGCGCATGGGCTGTTCGATGTCGCGACTGGTCTGGCTCGAACTCCACGGGGGTCCTACGACCAGGAGGCCGCCGCCCGCTTCGACCCACCGCACAACGTGCGAGTACTCGGCGTCGGTGAGCGCGGCCGATGCGTCGACGACCCATACGTTGGTTCGTGCGTCGAGCGACGAAGCCGCGGTGGTTTGCACGGCGTAGCCCGCGCTCGTGAGAAAGGTCCTCAGCGCTGAGACGTCGCGCTCGACCCCAACACTCGCACCGCCGCGTCCACCGGAGAGCCAGCCGATCGCGTTGCGCAAGAGTACGCCTCGATCGTCGCTGGTGTTGCTAGGGTCGTATGCGAGCGACTCGTGGCCGACCGCAAACACGCGACCTGCTGCGGCTCGGCTCGCGGCGACAAACGGCGTGTGTGCAGCGTCGTGGACAACAGCGAACGCGCGAAGCCCGTGGATGACATACGAGCTCGCGATGTTCGAGTTGAGCTGTATGCGCCCCACACCAGCGACGAGCGTCGCGTGCTCTGCGCTCGGATCGACGCAAGACGGTCCGGCGTCGACGCCAGGCGAAGCTCGCTCGCTTCGGCTGGTGTCCGACAGGCCATCGCGCATCGTCGCATCGAACGGTTGGCTCACGTCCTCGACTTCGATCGGCGACGTGGTGGAGCATGCCCAGAGCGAGACCGAAAGCGCACAGGCACGCAACAACCGCGAGACTACCATGGGGACAACGTCGAGAGCATCGCACACATCGAGGCTCACGGCCCGGTGCCCACACGGATTCCCACTCAGGCATCCGTCGCGCGCGACCAATGCGGGTGTCCCGCTGCGCCGGCCATCCCTCTCTGCGAGGCTCACTCTTCGGGCGCGAGCATGCGGGACCATAGCAGTCGCCGTTGGATGTGTCCGTTGCCCTTCATGAGCCGGTCGGCCCCGACGCCGGGTTGGCGCACGGCGACGCGATACCCGACGATGTTCACGCCAGCGCCCGCGGCGTTGGGAACACCATAGTCCCCCTGGCAAGACGTCATGCCAGCACCGAAGCTTCGCCCCATGCGCGTGCTGCTGAACTGACAAGAGAACTGCGCTTCGGTGAGCTTCTCCATCGCCCCGTCGCACCAGATCCACAGGTAGTCGTTGTCGTACGACGTCGAGCTCTCGCTCGTTTGGCAGTCTCGCGAGCGGACGAGCACCGCGGGCGTGGGGTGCGTTCCCGCGGGAACGAGCTCTGCGGACACGCGGTCGATCGTGCACGCGCCGTCGATGATCTGGTCGCTCTCCTCGCGGACCTGCGCGAGGCTGTCGCCCCACACGACGGAGGTCGCGGTCGAGAGCACGACGTAGTGGGTCGCGTTGGTCGAGCGCTCGCAGTTCCAGAGCGTGTCCGTCGCGCCGACCGCGGTGATCGCGCCGGTCGTCATGCGCATGCAGGTGATTCTGCCGTTTGTGCACCGCCCGACGATGGCGTCGTTGGCGACGCGAAGATCGCACGTGTCTTGGTGGTCGACCTCGAGCGAGTAGGCAGCGTTTCGCCGGGCGCTCGACGGCCTCGCGCTCGCGTCGTTTGCGCCTGCGTTGTGCGCGCCCGTGTCGTCCGTGTCGTCGCTCGTTGTGCTGTGGGCGTCGCTCACCCATGCGTCGTCCGCGCTCGGCACCGCAGGGAGCGCCGCGACGTCGGGCGCTTCGACCCGGACGGGCGTCGGGATGGGCGCGGGCGTCGGCGCGAACAAAAGCGCTGCGTCCGTGGTCGAGGCGACGACGCGGGACGCCGGCCTGCGCGCAGGTTCGGGGTCGACGCGTGCGGGCGCCGGCGCCTTGCAGGCAGCGACGCACACCATGAGCACCGCCGAGAGCGACGCGTTTGCGTGAAGAGCCATTGAGGGCGCGCTTTATCGTGTCGCGCGTCTCGCGGGCGTCTCACGACGCTCGCACGCGCCTGAGCTCTGCGGGCGTGAGCGGGCCGCGGAGCCAGCTCATCGTGTGGCGCGTCTGCAAGAGAAACGGCTCGCTCGACAAGTGAAAGTCGCGCGTCACGAACCAGCGCGGCGGGAGCCACTTGATTGTGTGTGCGAGCTTCTTGGCGCTCTCGCGGTCGACGCTGGCGGACAGCCCGTCGATCACGCGTTCGCGATCGGGGTCGGTTTGGAGCCTTCCGATGCACCACAACCCGGTGTTGGAGAGGGCGCGGTAGTCGAGGTCCATGGGGTTTTGCTTGGCGACGAGCGTCCCGACACCAACACAGCATCGCCTGAGAAAGCAGCGTCGAACGCACGGCGCGGCGCGGTGGGACGGGCGCGTCCTCGCACCATCGGGCAGAGGATGAGGAGAGGCAACGGGCAATCGGGTCGCCGTCGGATCACGCGTGCCCCATCGTGCCGCGAGCACCCGTGTTCACGCTGCACTACGCTGCCGCGCTTCGTTCGCGCCTCCGGCAGACGTGCCGATCGGTTCTGGACACGTTCTGCAATCACTACAGCGCGATCGGCTGCGCGGACTGCGCGGGCTGCGGCTGCGGCTGCGGCTGCGCGTCGGGCGCCGGTTCGCCGCCAGAGACGGCCGCGGGCTGCGCTGGCTGCGCGAGCTGCTGTCGCAAGAGCTGTTGATCGCGCGCGAGGATCTCGAGCTCGTGCAGGCGCGCTCGGTACACATCGCGCTGCGGCAGCAGGCCGATCGCGCGTTGAAGGTCCGCCGAAGCGCCGATGTAGTTGTTCTGGATGGTCCGCACCATCGCGCGGTTGTAGTGCGCTTCGCCGACTCGCTCGCGTTGCTGCTCGGCCACCGGTGAGGTGTCGTCGCCGACCACCGCGGTGAACAACGCCTCGGCGACGTCGAGCCGCCCAGCTTGCACCGCGTCGAAGCCTTGCGTGCAGCGCGCCTCGCCTGCGCACCCTTCGAAGTTGAGCTCGAGGTGATCGCGCCACGGCAGGATCACGCGCGAGAAGCGCTCGACCGCGTCCTCGAGCGCGCCGTCGCGAAGCGCGCGCTGATCGATCAGCGGAAACGGGATGAAATCCGAAGCGTACGGCCCGATGCGCCCCCGCACGCGGACCGACTCGCTCGAGTCGTACACGCGCGTCGCGAGGACCTGCCCTGTTGATCCCTGCACGATGCGAAACTCGACCTGCGTCTCCACCACGCCGATGCGCGTGATCTCGGTGCACGTGTGATCGACGTTGCGCTCTCTGCCGTTGACCCGCTCTCGGTGCGTGCAGCGAACGTTGTTGCGCGTCTCGGACTGCGAGTACTCGACGCGCGGAATCGCGCCCACGAACACCAGGCCGCCCTGCGCCTCGACGAGCGCGATCGAGCGGTTGAGGCTGTTGGCGATTCGCTGACGGAGCCGGCTCTGCACGTACACCACGCTCTCGACGTCGCCCTCGAAGGCGTGAACTTGAAACGTGTTTCCGAAGGGCGCCGCGTTGAGCAGCGCAGGCCTGACGATGTCGAGCCGAGCGATGCGCGCGCAGCCAGTGCCCGACGAGAGCGACGCGAGCAGCGCCGCGGCGACCCAGCGCGCAGCGGCAGGGCGCCTATGAAAAGCGTTGGTGTGTGTCACAGACGGAGTGTACGGAAGGCGCGGCGAAGACCTTCACGCCCCTCGCACGGTCGCATCGCTTTTTTCAGAATCGCTGACGAATCACTGGCTCGGAGCGCGCAGGTCGACCCCGTCGCTGCCCACATCACGCTCTTCATCGCGCACCAGGAGCCCCCTCCCCGAGACGAGCTCGACCCGCACGCGATAGCGCCCAGGCACGAGGCTCACCACCCTCGCCCACCTCGCCGGAACGCTCCGCGCCTCACCGAAGCGCTCTTCGGCGCGCTGCAGCACCTCGCCCTCGCGCGCGAACGAGACGCTCACGCGCTCGGCCCTCGCGTCGCCCTCGCGATGATCCACGAGCCCCACGGTGACGCGCACGTCCCTCGGCGCGCTCGACGCGAGCGTTCGGCCCACGATCAACGCGCCGACGAGCGCGACCACCAGCGCGATCGCCTTGCGTCGCGCGTCGCTGGGCGCAGGCTTTTCACCGCTCGCTTCACCGTCGCTCACTCTGGCGCCCCTTATAGCCAATGTTTCGCGTCGCTACGACCCGCGTTCTCCGACCGGTTCGATCGACGCGCCGAAGTCTTCGCTCGAGCGCTCCGCGCTGGTACCGTACGCCTCCTTCTGACGCAGCGCATTGCGCGCCGGGCAGATGAGCACCACAACACTGAGAACCCATGGACGACGTCCGAGCTCTCGTCTCACGCGTCACGAGCTACCACCCCAACGCTGACGTCGCGCTCATCGAAAAAGCGTGGAGCGTCGCCGAGCGCGCGCACGACGGCCAGAAGCGCAAGTCCGGCGAGGCGTACTTCACGCACCCCATCTCGGTCGCCAACGTCATCGTCGACCTCAAGCTCGACACCGCCTCGCTCTGCGCGGCGCTGCTTCACGACGTCGCCGAGGACACCACGATCGGGGTCGACCAGATCGAGCGGGAGTTCAACAAGGAGATCGCGTTTCTCGTCGAAGGGGTGACCAAGCTCAGCAAGTTCAACTTCTCGAGCAAAGAGGACCGAGCCGCCGAGTCGTTTCGCAAGATGCTCGTGCACATGGCCAACGACATCCGCGTCTTGCTCGTCAAGCTCGCGGACCGGCTGGACAACATGCGCACGCTCGAGCACATGAAGCCCGACGCGCAAGAGCGCATCGCCCGAGAGACGATCGACATCTACGCGCCCCTCGCCAATCGCCTCGGGATCTCGTGGATGAAGACCGAGCTCGAGGACCTGGCGTTTCGCTACCTCGACCCGCAGGCGCACCGAGAGCTCTCGCAGAAGGTCGCGCAGAACGAGGGCGCTCGCAACGAGTTCATCGTCGGCACCAGCAAGCTGCTCAGCGATCGGCTCAACGAGGCCGGGTTCGCCTGCGAGGTGTCCGGCCGCGCAAAGCACATCTATTCAATCTGGCGCAAGATGCGCGCGCAGGACTGCGAGTACGAGAAGGTCTACGACGTCATCGCGTTTCGCGTGCTCGTCGAGAACGTGGCCGACTGCTACGCCGCGCTGGGCGTGATCCACGGGACGTACACCCCGATCCCGGGCCGCTTCAAAGACTACATCGCGCTCCCCAAGCCCAACGGCTACCAGTCTCTGCACACGACGGTGCTCGGCCCCGAGAACCGTCGCATGGAGATCCAGATCCGCACGCGCGACATGCACCGCGTCGCAGAGCTCGGCATCGCCGCGCACTGGAAGTACAAAGAGCGCGGCCGCGGACGGGACCAAGAAGAGCACGGCGGCATCCTGGACCCCAAGGACGCCAAGCGCTTCCAGTGGCTGCGCCAGCTGATGGACTGGCAGAAAGAGCTCAAGGACCCGCAAGAGTTCTTGGAGAGCGTCAAGGTCGACCTCTTTCAAGACGAGGTCTACGTGTTCACGCCCAACGGCGATGTGCGGGTGTTTCCTCGGGGAGCGACGCCGATCGACTTCGCGTACGCGATCCACTCGGACCTGGGCGATCACTGCTCGGGCGCGAGGGTAAACGGAGCGATCGTTCCCCTGCGACACCACCTGCGCTCGGGGGACGTGATCGAGATCCTCACGGACAACAATCGGTTTCCGACGAAGGATTGGCTCGACTGGGTCCTGACGGCGAAGGCCAAGAGCAAGATCCGCTTCTACCTCCGCACCGAAGAGCGCGAGCGCTCGCACAGGCTCGGAAAAGAGCTGCTCGAACGAGGCCTTCACAAGGCCGGGCTCTCGTACAACAAGTGCATCAAGACCGGCTCGATCCAGCGCGCCGTCGACGACGCCAAGCTCCAGTCCACCGAGGAGCTCCTGATTCAGCTCGGCTACGGCAAGTACGACGTCAACAAGGTCGTCGACTCGCTCGTGCCGCCCGACCAGCGCGACAAGCCGCCCGCGCAGATCCGCGAGACCATCGTCGAGCGCGTCACGCGCAAGGTCACCGGAAAAGACTCGGGCGGAATCCTGGTCTCTGGCGAGACCAACGTCCTCGTGCGCTTCGCCAAGTGCTGCTCTCCCGTTCCCGGCGACGAGATCGTCGGGTTCATCACGCACGGCCGCGGCGTGAGCATTCACCGTC
Organism: Deltaproteobacteria bacterium Ga0077539; assembly: GCA_001465015.1. GTDB lineage: Bacteria > Myxococcota_A > Polyangia > Polyangiales. The sequence continues at coordinate 29,027 of LNEO01000385.1, forward strand.
GCGGCTGCGACAAGGGCATGGACCTCGATCCAGAGCGTCGCGTCGAGGTGTCTTGGGAGTCGGGCGCGAAGGTCGCCCGCCCCGTCTGCCTCAAGGTCATCACCGCCAATCGCCCGGGAATCCTCGCCGAGGTCGGGACGACGTTCTCGCAGATCGGGCTCAACATCGAAGAGGCCAACTGCCGCGCGGGCGATGACCGCGCGATCAACCTCTTCACCTTCACCATCACCGACCTGAACGGCCTGAAGGCCATCATCCGCGCCCTGCAAAAGGTCAAGGGAGTGCTCGCCGTCGAGCGCGTTTGAAGAGCGAGGTTCGGCCCGAACAGCGAGCCCGGTAGACCCACCGCTCAGCAACGCCCCAAAGACCGCTACACTCGCGGCTCACACGAGTCAGGCCAACCATGACGATCGACGCTGCGATGGGAACCGCGAGGGTGCGCGTGCGCACCGCGCTCTTGCCCCGAGACCAGACCGGGCTGCTCAACGAGTCGGCGTTTGTGCTCTCTCCCGTGGGGCCGCCGAGGCTCTGGGGGATGATCAGCACCGCGGCCGCCGAGGCGATTCATAGGGCATATGAAAAGCAGCCCTTGAATTCAACACTCCCCTCGCGCTGCGCGGACTTCGCGACTCGCTCGGTGACGCACCTCCGCAGCCGTCTGATCGAGCCCAACCTAACGATCGACGCTCACCTGGCCTTCGCGGCGATCGCGCCGCGCGTCGTGCACCTGGCGCTCTCGGGCGGCGTCCGCGCGTACCGCGTTCGCGGCGCGAACGTCGAGCGCCTTCAATCGCGGGCCGAAGAGGTTCGACCGCTGGGGCTCAGCGTCCCGCACTTCGCGACCGAGTCCTTCGAGCGCGGCGATTGGCTCTTGCTCGGGACGCCCGAGGCGTTTTCGCTCCGCGGCGTGAGCGCGCTGCAATCGCTCCTCGGACGCGGTCCTGACACATCGCCGTCACAACTGCGAGACAGCATGCTGCACCCCGCGCACGAGACGCAGCACGGCGGCGCGCTGGTGGTGCTCCGCTCGCTCTGAGCCGCGCACCATCGCCGATCACAACTCGAGGCACTCAAGCGACATGGTCCACACACCCCACGCTCCCTCGCCGCGCGCGCGACGCGCGGCGCTCGCGGCGCTCGCGATGCTCTTCGCCGCGCTCACGCCGAGCGCGGCGAGCGGGCAATCCGTCAGCGGATTCGCCCTCAACCGGTACGAGCCCGCGACCGTCGGCGACTACTTCTTCGCCAACGAGTACCCCTGGTACTCGCGCACGCGGCGCGTCGCCTTCGGGATCACCGCGGATTTCGCCCGCAATCCGCTCGTCGTCCGCGCGCCCATGACCTCGCCGCAGGTGGTCACGGACAACATGCTCGTGCTGCACGCGCACGGCGCGGTCGCGTTCTTGGATCGAGCAGCCATCACGCTCTCGATGCCTGTGTCGCTCTTGCAGACCGCGGGCCCTGGCAGCGGCAACGCGATGGTGGGGCTCTCGGCGTACAGCGCAGGGCCGGCGCCAGGCGACCCGAGGCTCGGCGCTCGCGTGCGAATCTTCGGGCAGAGCGACGAGGACTACGTCTCGCTTCACGTCGGGGGACAGCTCTTTCTGGGCTTCATTCCGTGGAGCGGCGACGAGCACTGGGTGACCGACGAGGCGCTTCGAGGGCGCGCGTACGTGACGACCGCGGGACGCGCAGGACCGATGCGCTACACGGTGTCGCTCGGGTATCACTTTCGACGGCGCACACAGCTCCCTCGCGCGGTGATGGACGGGGACTTCTTCGTCAGCGCGGGGCTCGCGCTCGCAGCGCTCGATGGCAAGCTGCACGTCGGTCCCGAGTTCTGGGCCAACATCGTCCCGGGGTCGTTCGGGGTCAACAACGTCGACGCGACGGTCAACGCAGAGGCGACCCTCGGCATCGCGTACACGATCGCAAACGTCGTCGACGTGGGAATCGCCGGCGGTCCAGGGCTCGCGAGCTCGATCGGCACCCCGACGTTTCGCGGGTTGTTTCGCGTCTCGTACACGCCGTTCAGCGCAGAGACCGCCCCTTCGGCGCCGCCCGACACCGACGGCGACGCGGTCGTCGACAGCGACGATCAATGCCCCACCGAGTCCGCGAGCCCGAGGCCCGATGCGACGCGGCCCGGCTGCCCGCTGCCCCGCGTGGACACCGACGAGGACGGCGTCTTCGACGACATTGACCTCTGCCCCAACGCCCCGATCGGAACGATCCGAGACCCCGGCCGCCCCGGCTGTGGCCTTCCCGACGCGGATCGCGATGGCGTGCCGGATTCACTCGACGTGTGCCGCGACGTCCCTGCGGGCGACAACGAAGATCCCGAGCGTCCCGGCTGCGCCGACGGAGACGATGACAACGACGGCGTTCGCAACGCCGCGGATCGTTGTCGCGACCAGCCTCCGGGCGCGACGCAAGACCCCGAGCGCCCGGGCTGTCCTGCGCCCGACAGCGATCACGACACGGTGCCCGACGTGAGCGATCGCTGTCCGTCGCAGCCTGGGATTCCCCAGAGCAACAGCGAGCAAAACGGCTGCGCGACGTCGCTGCTCTCGTTCGACGGACGATCGCTCCGCGTCAGCAGCGTGATCCTCTTCGAAGTGGCCCGCGATCGACTTCGACGCGAGTCGATTCCGACCCTCGAGGCCGTCGCCGAAGCCATCAAATCGCTCCCACCGTCGGTGGTCGTCGAAGTGCGAGCGCACGTCGACGCCGCGACCGCCGAGGGGTACCGCAACCGCGCGGTCAACCTCTCGCAGCGACGCGCGAGCGAAGTGCACCGGTTTCTGATCGAGCGCGGCGTGCCCGCGGCGCGACTGCAGCACGCCGGCGCCGACGCGACACAGCCCCTCGTGCCCGAGCAGGGCCTGCGCGGAGCTGCGCTCGAGAGAGCGCGCACCGCCAACAGACGCATCGAGTTCGTCGTCGTCGGAGCAACGCCGGCCGCGGCGAGCGGCGCGACGACGACCGGCACCCCCGCGGCGAGCGAAACGCCTGCGGCCAACGCCGCTCCCACGGCGAGCAGCGCGCCCGACGCGCGGCCTTGACGAAAAGACAAGGTAGAAGCACGTGACCTTTCGCGGTAGTCACTGCCGCGAAGGAGCTTCGAATGTCTGTTGTTCGCATCGCCGACGTGCTCGCCAGCAAGGTGGCGGTCGGCTCGAAGGTCTCGGTGCAGGGCTGGGTTCGAACCCGCCGCGACTCGAAGGCGGGTCTGTCGTTCGTCCACGTCAGCGACGGATCGTGCTTCCATCCGCTGCAGATCGTCGCGCCGAACACGCTCGACAACTACGAGGCCGACGTCCTGCGACTGACCTCCGGAGCCTCCGTCGAAGTGACCGGAACGCTCGTCGCATCGCAAGGCAAGGGTCAATCCGTCGAGCTTCAAGCCGAGCGCGTGACGGTCGTCGGCTTCGTCGACGACCCCGAGACCTACCCGCTTCAGCCCAAGGAGCACACGCTGGAGTTTCTTCGCGAGGTCGCTCACCTGCGCCCGAGGAGCAACACGTTTGGCGCGGTCACGCGGGTGCGACAGAGCCTCGCGGCGGCGGTGCATCGCTACTTTCACGAGCGCGGCTTCTGCTGGATCAACACGCCGATCATCACCGCGAGCGACGCCGAGGGCGCCGGGCAGATGTTTCGCGTCTCGACGCTCGACCAGATGAACCTCCCGCGCACGCCGGAGGGAAAGATCGACTACAGCCAGGATTTCTTCGGCAAAGAAGCGTACCTGACCGTGTCGGGCCAGCTCGCCGTCGAGGCCTATTGCCTCGCGCTGAGCAAGGTCTACACGTTCGGTCCGACGTTTCGCGCAGAGAACTCGAACACCGCGCGGCACCTCGCAGAGTTCTGGATGATCGAGCCCGAGCTGGCGTTCGCAGCGCTGAAGGACGACGCGGACCTCGCCGAGGACTTCTTGAAGTACGTGCTCAACGCGGCCCTCACCGAGCGGCGCGACGACCTGGAGTTCTTCGCCTCGAGCGCGTTCAACAGTGCGTCGAGAAGCCGTTTCAGCGCGTGGACTACACGGACGCGATCAAGATTCTGCAGGGCACGAAGAAGAAGTTCGAGTTCAAGGTCGAGTGGGGCATGGACCTGCAGACCGAGCACGAGCGCTTCTTGAGCGAGCAGCACTTCGGCGCGCCGGTGATCGTCATGAACTACCCCGAGAAGATCAAAGCCTTCTACATGCGCCTCAACGACGACGGGAAGACCGTCGCCGCGATGGACATCCTCGCTCCCGGGATCGGCGAGATCGTCGGCGGTTCGCAGCGCGAAGAGCGCCTCGAGCTGCTCGACAAGCGCATGGTTCAGTTCGGCCTCGATCCGCGCTCGTACGAGTGGTACCGGGACCTGCGACGGTACGGGACCGTTCCGCACGCGGGGTTCGGGCTGGGATTCGAGAGGCTGGTGGTTTACGTGTGCGGCCTCGACAACATCCGCGACGCGATCCCCTACCCGCGCACGCCGGGCAGCGCGGCGTTCTGAGAGAGGGCGGAGCGTGTGGGTGGCGAGCGGAGCGTCGGGCGCGCCGTCACTTCCAGTACGAGATCGCGCTGGAGATGCACTCGGCGCCGCGCCGGGCGTTGGGCTCGATCATGTACGCGGCCCAGCGCAGCATCCACGGCGCGAACGCCGTCGCGTCCCCGTCGATCACCGCTTCGAGCGCCGCTCGCTCGAGGGCCCGAACGACGAACGGCCCTCCCCCGCAGCGCGCGCAGCGAACGCCGCTCGCGTCGGCGCTGTAGGTCACGCTGCGCTCGGGGGCCGCTGGGCGCCCGCAGCGCACGCAGCGGTCTCGCACGATCTCGTGTCCGGCGTGCGCGAAGGTAACGACGACGAACGCGACGATCTCGCGCCCTGCGACGAGGCCGTCGCCGACGTCGATGCGCTCGATGGCCTGGTCGTAGAACTGAAAGAGCCCGTCGTCGTCGGCCACTTCGCCGCCGAGGTCGCGGGCGAGAGCGCTGAGCGCTCCTGCGGCGCCCATGCGACGAAGGTCTGCGAGGACGCCGCTGAACGCGCGCTCGACCGCCGCTTCGTCGATGCGCTCGGAGCGCCCGCCAGAGCCCGAGCGGGCGAAGCGAATGCGATAGCGCGTGAAGGGGCTGAGCGACGCGCCGAAGCGACGTGTGGACCTGGCGCCGGCGCGGGCGGTGGTCCAGCGGATGGAGCCATCTTCGAGCAAGAGCGCGACGGACAGGTCGGTCTCGCCTCGCTCGCGGCGGGCCAGGACGTACGCACGACCGACGAACGCTCCTGCCTCGGCGTTCATGGCGTGGCTCTCGGGCGCGGCGGTCAGGCGTTTGCGCAGAGCGCGGGGGCGCTCGTGGCGTTACGCGAGAGCTGCTCGGGGCGCTCGTTGGTGCGCGGGCGGAGCAAGAACGACATCGCCATCGTGGCGAGCACCGCGAAGACGACGAGGGCGATCGCGAGCCCGAAGCGTCCGCTCCGCTCGTTGGCCGAGGCGGTCGGAACCATCGGCGCCGGCATAACGTCGCGGGCGCGCATGCTGTTGGCGAAGCGTCCGAGCACTTCTTCCGGCGAGATACCGACGGCACGCGCATAGGCGCGAAGGTAGCCTTTGACGAAGACCTCACCGGGGAGCTCGGCGAAGCGATCGTCCTCGAGGCGTTCGAGCTGCTGCATGGGAATCCGCGTGCGATCCGCCACTTCGACGAGGTCGATGTTTCGCAATTCGCGCTCGCGGCGCAGCCAGGTTCCGATCGAGTCCATGGGTGTCAGGGCCCTCCCGCGGGTGATGGAACGGACTGAACCGCCCGCGCGCAGGCGCGTCCGTCCTGGGTATCGGCGCCGAGCTCCTGGCATCGCGTGAAGTCCGCGCGCGCCAGATCAGCGTGATTGAGTCTCGTGTGCACTTCGCCTCGCAGCCGAAACGCCGGTTGAATTCGATCGCAGCCTTGTCCGCGAGCCGCGAGGGCGCGGTCGAGCGCGGCGAGCGCGCGCTCATTTTCGTCGAGGCGAGCGTAGGCCTCGCCGAGGCGATAGTGGCCGACGCAGAACTCTGCGCGCGTGCCGACGGCGCGCTCGAGCACCGGCGCTGCATCGGCGTAGCGACGGAGCGTGAGGTACGCGAGCCCGAGGTTACCGAGGGCGAGGTGGGGCTGCGGGTAGTGAACGTCCCGCGTGACCTCGATCAAGACCGGGATCGCCTCGGCGGCGCGGCCCAGGTTGATGAGCACGGCGCCGAGGGAGTTACGGGCTTCGCCGAAGCTCGCGCGCTTGGCGGGGTCTTCTTCGGCCTCGCGACGCAACAGCTCGACGGCGCGGCGAAGGGGCGCTTCGGCCTGCGCATAGAGGCCCGAGCCGCCGTAGATCTGCCCGATGAGCAGATGCGCGTCCGCATTCTCCGGGTCGAGCCGAACCGCACGCTCGAGCTCGACGAGCGCGGATCTGGGCTGATTCTCGGTGCGGAAAAGGGTCACGGCGAGTTCGTACCGGCGTTGAGACTGCTGCTGCATCTCTTCGCTCACCGTTGCACAGGCGCTCACGGCGAGGAGGCTGCTGAGCGCAACCACGGCAAAGTTCGTGTTTCGTCGGAGGTGTCGGAAAAGTCGAGGTTGCTCCGTGCTCACTGCGCTGAATCCCTCTGGCTGCGCAGGCTCGCACGCGCTGTCGCATCATCTGCGAGTCCGTCGAAACCGCGACACCGCGGTCATGGCAAGGCTGAGGTCGGGGTGTACCGTCGACCGTCAACGAGGGTCAATCGAAAACTTCCCTCGGAATATTCAATGGAACGCCAACACCCCGCCCCGCTCGCCCCCCGCGCGAGGGTCATTGTGCAGTGAATCACGCGGGAATTAAGCGGCCATAAATTCAAGTCACCTGTGAATTTACAGGTTCATGCGCGAACCTGCTCCTTCATTCCGAGCAGCGTGAAGAGCCTTCGCAGGGCGTCGATGTCGTCGATGACGACCTTCTCTTCGACGATGCGGACGTACTGCCCCTCGCGCAGCTGAAGCACCGCGCGTTTGACGGTGTCGACGTCGAGGCCCGAGCGCGAGCTGAGCTCGAGGGGCGACACAGGAACCTGCGCGCTCCCCGACAACCGCCCCGCCTCGGACGCGAGCTTGAGCAGCGCGTTGACGACCTTCGACTGGTTGTCGCGGAGCATCATGTTCTCGATCTGGTCTTCGGCGTCGCGCAGGCGTCGGACGAGCTGCTGCACGAGGCGCATGGCGACCTGCACCGAGCCCTGCAACAGCGCGCCGAAGGTGTCGGGGTCGAGCGCGAGCACGAGGACGTCCGAGAGGGCGACCGCGGTGGCGCCGCGGGGCGTTCCCGGCAAGAGGGCGCCCTCGCCGAAGAGATCGCCAGGCTTGAGGATCTGCAGCGAGCGCTCGACCATGCGAACGCGCTTGAGCACGCGAACGCGGCCCTCCTGCAGGATGAACACCTCGGGCCCGACGTCGCCCTCACGAAAGATCACTTCGCCGGCCGCGTAGCGACGGCCAAAGTGCTCGATCAGTCGGTCCCGCTCCTGTGTCGTGGGGTCAGTCATCGACGCTTGTTACCGGCGGCGGTTGTACCAGCGTGCGTGCGGCGACGAAACAACGCCCGCTCCGACGGCGGTTCCTTCCGCAAGATCGCTGCGATCGACGAGCGTTTCTCGCCGCTTTCGTCGCAACGCCGAAAGAACGTGTTGACAGCGCGCGTTCGCTGACTATCCTCGCGCCCCCGATCACACCTGCCGGTGTAGCTCAGCTGGTTAGAGCAGGGGAATCATAATCCCAAGGTCGTTGGTTCAAGTCCGACCGCCGGCACCCAGTAGAAACCGATTCGCCGCAGTGTTCCTGCGGCGTTTTCGTTTCTCCCGGCGCGTCCGTTCTGTCCGTTGTGTCCGCAAAATCCGATGCTGCTGCTGCACTATTGCTGCAGAGGTCGGCAGTCGTTTTCGGGAGGTACTCGGGCGCGTGACGACGCACCTGCGCCTCGATCAGCGACGCGAGCGCCTCGGGGTTCGGCCGCGCGTACACGACCTCCGCCATCGTGCTCGTCTTGTGCCCGAGCGCGAGCGAGATGAGGTGCGGCTCGACGCCGGCGCTGCGCAGCCAGTGCCCGATGGTGCGGCGAAAGTCGTTCGGTGAGCACCGCTCGATCCTGGCCTTGGCGCACGCGAGCTTGAGGTCGCGGTTCACCGTTGCCCACGGTCGAAACAGCAGCCCGTTCTCGCCGAGGGCGTTGTCGAGCGCGAACGCGAGCAGGTCCCGTTGCACCTGCAGTTGGAGCGGCACAGTGCGATCGCGCGTCGCCTTCTTCGAGCCGCGCACTCGACACGAGCTCAGGTCCCTCGCAACGTCCTCGAGCCGCGCGCGCGCGACTGCCGACCAGTCGCCGCCGACCGCGATCATCCATGCGACCGCGGCCGCGCGATGGGGCTGGAGTTGTGCGAGCAGCTTCTGTGTCTCACCCGTCGTGAGCCATCGCTCGACGGGCTTGTATCGAGCAGCGACCTTCGGCACGACCACATTCGGTTCGCCGTCGAACAGCCCGCGGCGCCGCGCGAGCGCCAGGGCCTGGCGCAGCGTCGTGAGCTCCTTTGAAAGCGTGTGCTCGCTCGCACCCTCGCGCCGCCGCGCGCTGACGTAGCGATCGAGCTCGGCCGCGGTGAGCTTCGCGATTGGCGTGTCCTCGCCGAGCAACCGCAGCGGGTGTCCACACTTCCGCCGGTAGAAGTCGACGGTGTCCTTCGCCATGTGACCAGCTGCGACCTCTTCAGCGCAGCTCGCGACGAACGCCTCGAGCGCTACGCGGACCGTGGTCTCGTGCGCGGCTGCGATGCGCGGATCTGCGGCTCGGCGTTCCCATTCGCGGGCAACGCGCTCGGCGGCGCGCCGGTCGATTTGTCGCGTGCTTTTTTGCCAGCGCTTGCCGTTGGCGTCGTATCCCCATGCGTACCAAGGGCCAGCGCCTCCGCGCCTGAGTAACCGCATAGAACAAACCTCTCTTCGTACTTGCTCCACGCAGGGAACGTGGCGCGCAGGAGTGCCTTCGATTCGGCGTCTCGACCGTGGAAGAGGATCGCACACGCTCGAAGGTGTTCGTAGGCCTGCGTCCTCGAACAGCCGACGTGTTGCCGCACCCACTTGGGTGTCACGAGATTGGGAATCGGCGTGACGTTGGTCACAGCGTGCCTCGACCGCCGTCGACCTGCGGCTCGCTCCCCGGCCGCGCGCTCGAGCAGCACGGGCACACGGCCCGAGGCGAACACATCGACATCCGCACGAACGTCCACCCCGCGCGCTCCGCTCGCGCGATCGGAGTGCTGCCATCATCGACCGCGCGGGGCAGCTTCAGCGTGGCTCCGCAGTGGCATTCGAACGTGACGAGGGACGCCATACGATCGTCGGTGAGCTCGGACTTGGGCGAAGACAACCCCTTCGCCGGCAACTCGCGCACGCGGAGATCGCTCGGCCACTCGCTCGGATCGCCACCGTGGGAGTCGTTGAGCGCGTGTTCGCCGCGGCGTGCGATGTGCCAGTGCTCGCGTGGTGCCTTCCCAGGCCCCCAGTCACCAACGGGACGCGCGCCGAGCTGCTTCACGAACACGGGGACCTCAGCTGCCTTGCACTGCTCGACGATCGAGCGCACCCACGAGACGTCGCACGTCCGCGCGCCGTGCCCGCTCTCGCCGCCGACGATCACCCAGTCGATGCGAGGACCGTCTCCACCGAGCTCGTCGTCGGGCTCGCGCCTCAGCGCGTCCCAATGCTCCGTCACGCCCTCGCTCAACGGGATCTCGATGTTGGTCAGGTCGACGGCCTCGAGCAACGGCTCGCACGACAGGAATCGCACGGCCGCCGGCGTCGCGAGCAGCTCGGGAACGCGCTCGTTCGCGGCAGCCTGGTGCTCGATGCTTACGCCGAGCTCGACGTTCGACAGGGGCCACGCCTCGCTGTCGTTTGCGCGCGCGACGCCGTCCTCTTGGATCCGCTCGATGATCTTCGCGTCGTCGAGCACGTCGCAGAGAGCGCGGATGAATGGTGTCCAGCGTCCGTCCTCGCGAGCGTCTTCGATCTGCGCGGCCGCCCAGGCGAACCACGCGCGCATCCGCGCGGCGCGCTTCGTCAGCACTTGGAACGTGTGCTGCGGGCAGACGGCCATGAGCCCGAAGAGCGCGGCGATCTGTTCGTTCGACAGCGACTCATGGAAGGGATCTCCCATCGCCGTGAGGAACACTCTCCGCGGCTTCTGCCAGCGAAGAACCTGCTCAATCGCGCCGACGTCCAAGCGCACCTCGCCCGTCCACTGCGGTGTGCCCTTCGCGGTGACGATCGCGAGACCTTTGTAGCGCTTGGTGTGCCGGAGGCGCGTCGCCGCGAGCTGCTCGGCGTAGCAGTGACGGCAACCGTCGCTCACGCGCGAGCACCCGACGACAACGTTTGCTGTGGCGTCGGTCCACTGAATCCCGCTCTTGTCACCCATCGATTCAGTCCTCTCTTTCAGTCCGTGTGTCCGCGTCGAGGAGAACGCCGCGACGTCGCCGCGGCGCTCACCACGGGGCGAACGCCCCGGGCGCTCAGCGGCGCTTGCCCTTCTTCCCCGCGCCCTTCTTCGCGGCCGTCTTGGCCGGCTTCGACGCCTTTGCCCCCTTCTTCGAAGCCTTCGGCGCCGAGCTCCGCGCTCTTCCCTCGGTGCCGAGCGCACCGGGGATCTCCTTCTGCGCGCTCTCCGGCTCGCCCTCGGTGAACCCGAGTTGCACGAGCACGGCGCGAGCGAGCTCGTGACCGAACTCGTCGGCGATCGTGACGAAGCGCCGTCCTTCGCTGTCGACCTCGTCGCGCACGACGCGCGTGCTCTCTGCGCCCTGCACAGTGAGCGCCTTCGCGACGTGTCTGGCGTCGTGCATCGCAGCAGCCGCCGCGCCGGCGCCCACCGCGAACTGCGGCGGCTGCCAGCCTTCGTGCGCGAAGGACGAGGAGACGTCGATCACGATCGGGTGCGTCTCGCCGAACGCGATCTCCCAGCTGCACACGCCGATCGAGTCGGACTTCGGCCGCACGTTGCAGATCGAGCCGCGATCGACTGCCGTCTGCAGGAAGTCTTTCAGCCGCTGCACATCGGCCTTCGGCAGCCGGAAGGTGCCGTGCAGGTCGATGCCCTTCTCGCACGCGACGAACGACTGGTGCCACCGGTTCGTGTCGCACGCAGTGAACGAGATTCGACCGCGCGTCTCGTCGCGCGCGAACACCACGTACGAGAGCAGCGAGTCGTCCTCGCTCGGCTTCGGGCACGCGACGAGGGCGTACTTCAGCGCTGACAGCAGCGCTTCGCCGTTCAGGTACGGACGCGGGTCGCCGCTGGCGTCGCGCTCCGGCTCCGCGGCGCCGCTTCGCGGTGCGGGAGTGATGTCTCGCAGCGGGCTCGAGCTCGCGCTCGGCGCCGTTGGTTCGTTGTCGACGAAGTCGCCGATCGCAGTGGCGTCGGCCGGAGTGAATGGAACGCGGTCGTTGTTGGTGTTCATCGTCGTCACTGGATCCTCCGCGCCACGAGCCCCGGCGCCCGGGGTTGATCAGCGTTTGAGCTCGGCCCGGACGAGGGCCTGGTAGCGATGCGCGAGCGCGCGCAGTCGGCCCTGCGCGTGGCCGCTCACCACGCGATCGGGACTCGCGAGCGCGAGCAGCAGCGGACCGCCCTCAGCGACGAGCAGCTGGTAGGCCGCGTCGCTGATGTCAGGCCCTTGGTCTTGCGCCTCGACGAGCTCGCGGGACGCTCGAGCGCGAGCGTGTGTCACGGCCGAACGTCTTGCTGACGTCGGCGCGGCCACGGCGTCCGCCGCGGTCCACGGACGAAACGGGTTTCCGCTCACGTGCTCCTCCGCTTCGAGAGCTGCAGCGCGCCGCGGCTGTTGAAGCGCAGCTCGCGGTCGTCGTCGACCGCGAGCGGTCCGTGCTCGTGCACGGCCTCGCGCAGCGTGTCGCGCCCCAGCGCGGCCCAGCGCTCGGCGTCTTGGATCCGCAGGTACATCGCACCGTTCGGCTCAGGCGTTCCGCCCACAGCCTCGAGCACCGCGCGCTTCCCGGGGCACGCACGCCACGCGGGACAGTACCGGCAGTGATCGCCCTCGGTCACGCTTGGCACCCACGGCGCGACGGTCGAACGCGTGTGCTCGGCGGCCGCGGCGATCTGCGCGCGCGACGCACGCCACGCCTGCTCGACGCGCGACGCGATCACGCCGAGGTCCTCGAAGTCGAGCTCGCACTGGATGGGGTAGTGCGCCTTGCCCTGCTCGTCGATCGCCACGATCTCGTAGCGGATCCGCGAGAGTCGGTGCGCGCGCGCGAACGCCAGCGCGTAGAACTCGAGCTGGGGAACGTATCGACGCACGCCCTCGATGTCGTGAGTGGTCTTCCAGTCGACGACCGTCGTCGCTCGCTCCGAGCTCGCCGGCACGAACAGGTCGCATGTGCCCGCGATCTCGCTATCACGAAGCGCTCCGTACGCGCGGCCGGTGACGTCGAGCAGCCGCGCCGTGCGTGTGAGCACATCGTAGGCGACGGCTACCTCTGCCACGGCGCCTGGCACCGGGCGCAGTTCGATCGACGCGCAGTACTCGCGGTGCGCCTCGGGGACCTCGGCGAGGATCTGCTCGCGCAGCTCGCCGTTGTGTAGCCGGTAGAGGTACTCGTGCGCAGCCACGCCGCGCGCGGCCTCGGGCGACGTCGCAGTTCGAACGTGAGGCAACGCCTCGGACGCGGGGCACGCGGAGACGCGCGCGATCGAGCTCGCGGTGAACGTCGCCACGATCAGGCCTCCTGGTTCTCGCTCGACGGTGCGATCTTGTCGGCGAGGCGATCGCAAACGCGGCCGCCCTCGCGCAGAAAGTCGGCGTGCAGATCGAGCAACAGCCCGCGGACAGAGTCGAGCGCGTCCTGCGTGGCGACGAGCTCGCCGGCGCTCCTCTCGAGCTGGGCAGCCCACGCATGGACCAGACGCCCTCGCACGCCGTTCTCGGTGTTCTTCGCGATCTGCGTCGCGACGCTCACGAGCGCGCTGACTGGCTTGGCCTGCGATCCAGCCTTCGCGATCTTCTCCAGCCACTTCGCCGCTGGATCTTCGGCAGCTGCTGCGGAGTTCGGAGGCGAAGCCGGTGCTAGCGCTGGCGACTGCGCGGCGCCCACGACGGAGATCGTCGCGGGCACGGGCTGCATCTCCGCGGCCTCGTCGGGGTCGTACATCCCCGCGAGCGCATCGGGGTACACAGCGCGCGCGAGCGCTGAGATGCAGCGCGCGCGGAGCATGGCCTCCGGGTGGTTCTTCCAGTTCTGCTTGTTCGTGAGACCCGCCCTGGCCGCCTGCTCGATCGAGAACGACATGCGCGTCGGAACTGGCGCGCCACGACGCTTCGTCTCGTAGGTCGCGACACGGTCGCTCGTCTCGATGAGCACGAAGTACTCCGCGAGCTCGGACCGCAGGACCTGCGCCTGCATGAGGTCCGCGCTCATGACGAGCTTGCCGTCGATGATGTGCAGCGACCGCAGCGACTGCACGACGCTGAGTCCCATCTCGCGACCCGCCATGATCACGTACAGCACGGCCTCGGGTTTCAGCAGTGCCTTCGGCACCATCCCGCTTTCGACGAGCAGCTTCGCAAGCCCCATCGCTTCGCGAATGTCCCCCGGCTCGAACGCCGCGGCGCTCAGGCGGCTCTCGGTGGTCTTTGCAATCCCGCTCTCACTCATCGTCATTGCTCCCGTTGTGATTGCGCGGGAGCACGAGGATCCCGTCGCGGTGGATGGCACCCGCGCGGGCGAGTCGATTCGCTACCGCGCGGGGAACGTCGAACAGCACGAGCTCTCGGTCCCGAAGCTCGAGCGAGCGGCGAGCGCTCGCGGGCAATTGCTGCGCGTGCACGACTTGCATCAGCGCAGCTCCTCCGCAGCGACCAGCCAGAAGGCGCAGAGGCACCCGAGGAACAACCGCTCCTGAGCGCTCGGCGAGTCCCACGGCGCGTCCATCACCGCAACGCTCGCCAGCAAAATGACCGCGACGATCTGCGCTGCGCGCACGACCCGAACGGCGCTCATCGTCCGCCCTCACGCAGGAAGTCCTCGTAGAATCCCGGCGGAAGCTGGCGCTTTCGCGCGTCGATGTAGATGCGAAGGGGGGTCGGCAGGTCGACGCCGTCGGCGAGCTGGGCAAGCCGAGCCCACGTGCGATGCAGCTCCGCTACCGTGCGCGCGGTCCGCGCGTTCGCCTCGATCACCGCGGGATCCCCGTCGGCTTCGATCCTGCGCTGCCAGTACTGGAGGTCCGCGAGCTTCGACGCCCAGACCGCTCGAGCGCGACGAGCGCGGTCCTGCCACTCTTCGAACTTTGCTGCGCTGCCGAAGCGCAGCCGCGTACGCTCGTCCGCAAGGTCGCTGTCGATCGACGCGATTCGCGCTTCGACGATGGCGAGCGCGTACCTGCATTCCTCGCTCGTGCGCGGCGCACGGATCTCGTTCGCGGTCAGCGTTTGTTGCTGCTGAGTGATCATCCGGCCGAGTCCTCTCGATTACGGATCGCAGCTGCAATCGCACGCAGGTTCGCTTCCGCGTCGACGCACGCGGTGTACTCGGGCTCGCCCGCCCAGTACTGCACGCGCTCCCGTGCCGCGCGCTCCGCCTGTTCGTCGACGAGCTTCGCGCATGCTTCGCGCTCGAGGTCGACGGCGCGGCACAGTTCGCGCACGCTAACCATTGGCGTCGGACGCTCGTCGAGCTCCATCAGCGCGGCCTCCCGCTCGGCTCGCGTCATGCGGATGCTGGTTGCGTTGCTCATCGGAGTCCTTTCGCGAACGGGCTGAGGTCTCGTCCCCCGCTCGGCACTGACAGCAGCCACTCGAGCAGCTCCTCGGTCGAGCAGAGGGCGTCGAACTTCGCCGTCATGACCTCGGGCTCGACGCCAGGCGTGAGCAGGATCGCTGTGGGCATCCGTCGTCCGAGCGCGACGCCAGCCTCGAGGTGAGCGCTGCGCCCGCACGGAGTGAGCAACACGAGCGCGTCGGCGCTCCACAGAAGGCTCAGGTCCCGGTCGCACGTGTCGAGGACCGCCTGGCTGCGCAGCGCCTCGCGAGCTAGCGCTGGCGTCCACGCGCCATCGCTGCAGGCCTGCGCGTATCGCGCGTCGACCTTCGACCACGCAGGCAGCGCCTTGGGTCCGCTCTTCCAGTCCGCAACGCTGTGACCGCTCTCGGTCAGCAGATCGCGCACGAGCTCGTAGTGGGGGTTGCGCCAAGACGACGCGAGGTAGACGCGGCTCATCGACCTCGCTCCTCTCGCGTGCGCAGGCCGGCCTGGATCGTGGCGGTGAGCGCAGCATCCTCGAGCGCGGCCCACGCCTGCGTCTTGCCGAGGTGCTCTCGAAGATCGAGCAGCAGCTCTTCGACGCGCGCGTGTTCGTCCTCGCGGCCCGGCGCCGGCTTCGTCGCGACACCTACGCGGTCAGCCATGGTCCACCTCCGGCATCTCGTTCACGGCCGCGACAAGGCGATCGAGCGCTTCGCCCTTCGCGCGCTGTTTCCACGCTTCTTCGAGAACGCATGCCGTGAGCCCGTAGAGCCCATCGGCCAGCGTAAGTTCACGCGTAACGAAGAGCGGCGCGACGAGCGGAGACGTCCGCACAACCACCGTCCACTTCGGATCCGCGTCCGTGGGCGCGAGCGCGCCGACGTGCCATTGATGCTGCGGAAAGAGTTCGTCTGCGGCCGCGGCGATCTGTCGCGTGAGCCGCTCGATGTCGAGTGCGGGCATCAGACACACGCCTCCGCGCCGCGCGTCGCGCGATCGCCGCTCTTCGGGATGCAGACGGGCGCTTCATCCCGCTGCGTCCCGTCCGCCGTGAAGAACTGCACCTCACCGTCGTCGAGGATCCGTCGCTCCGCGTCGCAGCGCTTGCAACGCGATCCGTTTGGCCCCGCAGGCCTCCAATCGTGCCCCTTCCTCATGCTGCCTCCGTGTCGTTCGTCTGTTGGTCCGCGGCGGCTGCCGCCGCGCGCTTCGCTTTCAGCGCCGCAAGCCGCTCGCGCTCACGGCGGTCCCACTTGACCCCGAGCCCGAAGAGCTCCTGTTCGAGCTCCTCCGCCTCGACGTCGTGCCAAGCGCAGCAGAGCGCGATGAACGGCGGCGCGATGTTGATTGCCGCTCGCTCACAAAACGCGCAGCTCTGCGTCCCGTTGGCCCGCGATCGAGCCTCACGCGCGGCTTCGTAAACCTCGTCGCGCGCCGACTCGCTCAAGAGCGCTTCGAGGCACGCCGCGCAGATCTGGTCCTCGACCGCAGCGTTCTCGCCGCACCCTGTGCAGAGCGCGCTCACGCTGCCACCGACCCTTCGTCGGCCTCGAGCGCCGCGAGCGCGTCGACGATCTCTCCGGCGAACGCCCGCGCGCGGAGCGCGAGCTCCTGCTGCACATGCTCGGCGTCAGAAGCCTCGTCGCCGTCGAGCTCGCCCGTTCCGTCGCACCGATCGCACCAAACCCACCCGCGCCCGCCGCAGTCGCGGCAGTCGCAGTCGTACGCGCGCTCGCCGACCGCCTGCTCGACGCGGCCGTTCTCGCAGTGTTCGCAATGTTTCCGCCCCTCGTTGCACCCGCATTCCATCGCCAGCCTGCCTTTCGCTCCGGGGTTCGCCCGGGGTAGGCAGGTGATAGGTTATCTTCGTAACCGTGTCAACACGGACGTTTCGATTATCTTTCCGCCGTGGATTCCCGCCACAGGACGCGCGCTCCCCGCTCGATCCGGGCCACGCGCCATCCGCCCCGCTCGGCGGCGTCGCGGTGCCACGCGAGCCTGACGAGCTCGGCGTCGGCCACGTGGGCCCCTGCGAGCCAGCCGCGGCGCTGCACGAACGGACGGTCCCAGAGTGGCTCGGCGCGCGGGTCGACGATCGCAACGCCGTGTCCCAGCGCCTCGCCAAGACGAAGCGCGGCGACGCGGCGCGTGATGCCGAACTGCTCGGCGATCGCAGCGAGGTCTGCGCCCCAGCAGTCGTACGCGAGCTCAACCGCGCGCGCCGGAGCGAGCAGCGTTCCCGCCCAGTTGTTCGCGAGCCGCTCGCGCATCGCGTCACCGTCGTCGGCCGCACGATGAACATCGACGCGCCACTCGCCCGCCTCGTGCGCGAGCAGCCAGGCGAGCGCGGTGGGACGCCGTCGCGCAACAACCTCGTTCGACACCTCGATCACATACTCGCGTGCGCTCCGCGGGCCGAGGACCTGTAGACGCGCGCCGGGCGCGTCGTTCGCAGCGTCCACCAGGCGAACGTCGATCAACCCGTCGTGACGTTCCTTTGCGAGCGCTCGGAGGATCGCTGGCAATGACGACGCAACGCGTGGGTCCGCGCCAACGGCTGCGTACAGCCGCTCGACGTCGCGCTCGATCTCGATGGCCTCGAGTCCCACCGTGATCGCAGGGTCGCGCGACGTGGGCGGTGATTCAACGCGTCGTCAGTGCGGCCAGAGATCTCGCGTCGTCGTCGCGTAGATGATTCTGGCGCACGCGCCCCGTGCGGTGTTTGTAAGCACCAGGGTGACCCGATCACCGAATTGTCAACTCGACTGGCCGCCAGAGACCGCGAACGATGACGGGGCCAATCGGACGTCAGACAATGTCCAACACTCAGTCGAGTTTCGTTTCGTCGGGGTGGTCGTTGAGGTCCTGCAGAATGCGGCTCGCCAACGCCGACGCGGAATCCTCCTTGAGCACCTCAACTGCCTGGTTGCGGAGCCGTCGATCGAGCAGCTCGAGTGCGGCGTGCGCAGCCGTGGTGACTGCGCGCGGCTGATCTCTCGCAGGAAAACCGACGACGATGTGAACGCTGGTGTCGAAGCGCTTCGGCTCGAGCGCGATGATGTTGCCAATCCACTGCGAGGCTTTTTGCTGAACGTTCTCAGCCGATGCCAGATCAAACGAAAGAGGCTGAACGACGTGCATTCCCGCGTTGCGCCACGCGTGCTTGAACTCCAGGCGAAACACAGGCGAATCGGGGTCAGAAACGATATGGGGGCGAAGGCGCACGAGCAGATGAGCCGGGACATGGGTCGAAACTGAGCGCCAGACATCGTCGTCCGCTCGGGCAACGCGTACCGGTGCATCAACGTGCTGCCCCACATAGCGCTCGTACAGTTCGCCGAGCAGCCGCTCTGGATCTGCAGCCAGCCCGGAGATTGGGGCAGAAAGCATCAGCCCCTGATCGGCAGGAGGCAAGACCTCTCGTACAAACGCCACGACGTCGGCCCGATCGATCGGCATTTGGACCGCGCTGTAGCCGTCGCAGTGATCCTCGAGCGCGCGAACAAAGCGCCGCAGATGCACAGCGTCGGCATCGTGAAAGGCCGCAGTGATTCGGCTCCAGGACGAGAGAAATCGCGCTCCAGCAAAGCCAGCTTTCTCGCACAGCAACACGACGCCGACATTCAGCGACTCGCCGACGCCCGCGTCGTGGAGATAGCGGACTACCACCGCTTGTACCGGGAACCTCAGCTTCGGATCCATGCGTTCACCTGGGGCAGCCACGTGGCCACCGCATCGCGCCGTTGCCTTAACATACTGATCGTTTGTTCAAGATTAGAACCGGCTGTGCCCGTAGTCCATGGGGCCGGGGTCGAGGAGCGAAGATCGTCGAAGAACTGTTCGTCGAGCAGTCCAATCGCGTTTTGAATTCGGTCCAACGAAAAGACCATTCGGCTCCCAAGCGACCGACCGAAAACGTGCATGTTGCGCATCCCTGCCAGGGGATCGAGCGCCGGTTCCGGTGGGCTGATCGGATCGAGAAAGGCGAAAGCAAGGTCGTGGTCGATCGCGACGACACGATCGCGGCCGACGAGCACGTTGGGGTTTTCTCTTCGTCGGTCGAAGTTGTGCACCAAAACGTCGAACACGATCAACTCGGCGGCAGAGTCGCGCAGCTCCGACGGAAGCTCGTTGTCACGCTTCCACTGCGTCAGTCCTCCCTCGAACGTCGAGCCAAAGGCAACGCCAATGCTGGCGGACATGTCCGTACGTACGCGAGCATCTCCAATCGCAGCAGCGAATTCGGGACTGATCTCGACGGCCAGCGGTTCCGGCGTGTCAATCCCCAGCCTGCGACCCACGGCACTCGCCATCCACTCACGAATGTACTCAACGGGCGGTCGTTCGAGCCGCGCAGCCAGCTTCACAACAGCCCGAAAAGCAACGTCTTGATCGTCACGCACTCCGAGCAGAAGTGCGCGATTTCGTCCCGTGCTCATCTCGCGCTCGAAGAGCTCCGCGTGCACCGCCTTCAGAAGCGCCGTGCTCGAACGAGTCACCGCTCCCCCCGCCTCTTCTTCTCCGCCGCCGCCTCTCGCGCCTTCGCCTGCGCCGCCTTGGCGCGCTCGGTGTCCTTCGCAGCGAGCGCCGCGAACGCGTCGCTGCCCTTCCGCTCTTCGGCCCGCAACGTCTCCGGCGACGTCCGGCGCAGTTGCACGCGTTTGTGCGCGCGAATCGCTTCCTCGAGCCAGTACACCGGCCCGGGGTCCACATCGCCGAAGTGCGCGTCTCCGCGTACCTCGGCGAGCGCTTCTGCGTCGAGCAGCTCGCGGACGGCGTGCAGGACCTGGGCGCGCGCGGGGTAGCGATCGTCGGGCACGACGACGGGTTGCGCCGGCTCCGAGCTCTCAGCGCTGCGACCGCAGCGTTTCACGGCTTCAGCGAGCGAGAGCCGACCCGTGAGGTACGCGTCCACGTCCAACAGCGACAGCCCGAATGCCGACGACAGCCCAACGCGCTGCATCCACGACGACGCGGCGTTGTAACCGCGCTCGAGGCGCGTGACGTTCACGCGCTCGAAAACGCCGTTCGACTTCGCAGCAAGCGTCTCTTGGGTCATGCCGAGCGCTTCTCTCAGCGCGCGGATGCGGTCTCCAACCGCGTTTTCATCAGCCACGTTCCAATTCGTACCTAGTGCAATCGTCATCGTAACGACCCTCTTTAAAACGTCCTAGTTGACACCGTTACGCTCGTAACCTATTGCTCGGGCATGTCCCGAATCGATCCCCCGGAAGACGCTGCGGAGGGGGCGCACTTGCTTCGCCGCTTCCTCGACGAGCAGGGACTTTCGATCCCGAAGTTCGCGGAGCAACACCAACTTCCGCGTCTGGTGCTGCAAAAGCTGATGAACGGCGAGACGCGACGCGTCTCGGTCGACATCGCCTTCGCGATCCAAAAGGCGACGGACAAGTTCGTCCCAGCAGAAACGTGGTGCCAAGCCGGATCCGAGGCGGCCTGACCCATGGCCACCCTTCACGCTGCACTGCGCGCAGCGCGTGACTGCCTGCGCGAACGAACGCGCGCGGTCGACGCGCGCCCCGAGCACTACAAGCTCGTCGAAGAACTCGCGGCCGAGCTTGGCGTCGCACTCGGGTGTGACGCGGCGCTGCTGTCGCCCACGTTCGGTGACGCGCGCCTCGCGGTGAGCGAGCTGCTCGCGGCTCTCGAGCGAGAACACCTCTCCGCCGAAGCGCGCGCGCGGGTCGCGCCGCTGGTCGATCGACTGAAGCCACTGGGTCACTCCCAGAGGGTCGCGGGTATCGCGGTCGCGCGGGAGGCAACGCCGTGAGCAATTTGTTGCCTGAACACCTCTCGTCCGACGAGGCGCTGAAGGAAGCCGGCCGCCTTCTGAAAGAGGCGCTCGAGTCGACGGAGCTCAACGACGCCAAGGCAGCGGAAGCAATAGGACTTTCGAAGGCGAATCGCTCGAAGGTCTTCCTCATGCGCAGCGGGAAACTGCCGCTGTCGCTGCCCAAACTGCTGATGCTGCTGGCCCACCGCCCCCGGACGGGCCGCGCGCTTTTGGCCTCGATCGCCGCCTGGTCCGCCGCACGCACGGGTGGGTTCGTCGGTTCGAGCATCGCGCTGCTCGACGACCTCATTCGCGAGGTCCTCGACCTGGCTCGATACGCGTGCGTCGCGCGCGCCGACGGGAAGCTCGACGTCGAGGAGCAACGGGAGCTGCGCCGACTGCTCTCGCGCGTCCGCGGGGCGCTCGATGCGTTCGAGGCATCGCTGCTGCGCGGCGAGAAGGGTGCGGTGCTGTCGTGATCCTCGCCAGCGCCATCGTCCTCGGTCTCTCGATCCCGCTCTTCGTGCTCGGCGCTTTCGCGCTCGTCATCGATGCGAGGGGACCATGAGCGACGAGTCCACACCCAACGGGTCGCCTCGTGCACCAAGGATTCAGGACCTTCGCCGCGAGCTCGGATCGCGCCGCGGATGGGGCCTCCTCCACACCTACGCGCGCGTCAGCGTGTACCAGCGCGAGGATGGCAGCGAGGCCGCGGTCGCTACGGTCTTCGCGTCGCGCACTGGGGAACACGGCCGCGCGCACGAGTGCGTCGCCGGCACTGGCTCATCGATCGCCGAAGCGATCGCGGACCTCGCGGCGCGCGCCGCGGAATTGCCACCAACGACGGAGAGGAAGAACGATGGACACGCAACCAAGCCCACCGCCGACCGAGCAGCTCACGCAGGCCTCGACGCCACCGGGGTTCGAAGAGGTCCCGATCGACCAGCTCTTTGAGAGCTCGACGAATCCTCGGAAACGCTTCGACGACCTCGACGGACTCGCGGACTCGATCCGCGAGAAGGGAATCCTGCAGCCGCTCGTCGTGCGACGCGTTCCGCGTGGCTTCGAAGTAGTCGCAGGCCACCGTCGCCTTCGAGCAGCGCGGATCGCGGGACTCACGACCGTCCCCTGCGCCATTCACAACCTCGACGATCGCCAGGCCTGCGAGGTCCAGGTCATCGAGAACGTCCAGCGCGTCGACGTGCACCCGCTCGAGGAGGCGGACGGCTACGCGTCGTTGTTGAAGGAGCACGGCTACACGATCGAGAAGCTCGCGGCGAAGATCGGCCGGCCCGCGGCGTACGTCCGCTCGCGCGTGCTGCTCGCGTCGCTCGGCAAGGACGCTCGTCGCGCGTTCTTGGACGACAAGCTCAGCACTGGCGTCGCGCAGCTCGTCGCACGCATCCCGAACGCGGAGCTGCAGCGCGAGGCAACCGAAAACCTGCTCGCGCACGGTGAATGCCCGTCGGTTTCGCAGGCAGGGCGACTCATTCAGGACCGCTTCATGCTGCGCCTCGAGGACGCTCCCTTCGATCGCAAGTCGAAGACGCTGCTCCCCATCGCGGGCTCGTGCACCGACTGCCCGAAGAGGACCGGCGCGCAGCCCGAGCTCTTCGCGGACGTGAAAACAAAGGACACCTGCACCGACCCGACGTGCTTCGAAAAGAAGCGAGACGCGCACGCGAAGCAGAAGCTCGACGAGGCGAAGGCCTCGGGCAAGACGATCCTCTCGGCCAGCGAGACGAAGAAGGTCTTCCCTTTCCCGCACTCGACGCATGTGGCGTACGCGGCCCCGTACGTCGACGCGAACGACCACGCGTACGACGTCGATACGAGCGGCAAGAAGAAGTGGGCGACGGTCATCAAGGGCCACGACATTGCGACCGTCGTCGCAGTCGACCCAGTGGGCAACGTCCGCGAGCTGATCCCGCGGGAGGCGCTGAAGCCGATCATCAAGGAGCTCGGCGGTCGCGACTCGGGCAACGACAAGTACAAGGCCGAAGAGACCAAGAAGCGCGAGAAGCAGAAGCTTTGGCTTTCGGCAACGCGCATGGCGATTGGCGCCATCGTCGAGGCGATCGAAGAGGACGCCGGCTGGCGCAACGAATCGGCGGCTCTGCTCGCCCTCGCGCTCAGCTCGATCATCGACGGCGCGGACTTCGCCACGAAACACGAGGTCGCCAAGCGCCGCGAGCTGTATCCCGAGCAGAAGAAGAAGGGCGGGGCCCAGCCGCAGGCGGACGATCTGCTGAACGAGTTCGCTGCGCGCGCCTCAATCGAAGAGCGCGTCGGGCTCGGCATCGAGCTGCTCATCACGCGCGGCGCTGTGCCGCATCACTGGTCCAGCAAGCCCGAGTATGGCGAGCACCTGTGCGCGGCCGGGAAGCTCTTCGACGTCGACGTGCTGGCGATCGAGAAGGAGCTCGTCGCAGCGAAGCGCGAGGCGAAGAAGACGAAGCCCAAGAAGGCCGCGGCGCCGAAGCCGACAGCGAAGTCGGCGAAGGCGAAGCCGGCGAAGAAGGGAGCGCGCAAGTGAGCGAAACCGCAGTGGCTCGCATGCGCTCGAAGCTCGCGCAGACGTACGCCAGGAAGCTCGTGACGGGCTCGTCGCTCCTCGCCTGCGGAGTCGCCGCCGGCGTCGCAGCGGCCTCGAGCCATCGCGTCGCTGTCGCGCTCGCCGCGGCCGCGCTCGTGATCGAGATCGGATCTGCATTCGTCGTCATGCGCCGGGGGCTGAAGGCCTTCGACGAGATGGTGCGGAGGGACCGGTGAGCGCACGTCTTCCCGTACTCAATCGCCCGACCACCTTTGCGCAATGCGAAGCGCTCGGGCTCGGCGTGCACCCCAAGTCCGCCCCCACCGCTGCGTCCACTGACGAGGACGACGAGCAGCTCGAGGACAACCCCCACGAGCAGCACGACCAGCCGTGTCCGTTCGTCGGATGCGCGAATCACCTCGCCTGGGTTGGCCTCGGACTCGAGGATCCGCGCGAACTCACGCCAGAGCAGCTCGAGCAAGCCGTCGCGAAGCTCGAAGAGCTCGACGTCGAGACGATGTCCGCCACGTGCGCACTCCGCGGACCGTTCACGCTCGAAGAGATCGGCGAGATGTTCGGCGTGACGCGCGAGCGGATCCGCCAGATCGAATACAAGGCGCTCGTGCGTCTGCGGCACCCGGGACGTCGGCCGCTCTTGCACGCGCTGCGCGATCACGGCCACGAATTCAACCGCCCGGACCTGCACGAAAACACGGACCGCATCGGCCTCACGGCGACGGCCGTCACGAAGGCCGCGGCCCGCATCGTTCCGGCGAAGACGCTCGAGCGAAGTCCTTGGGGCGGCGCCGTCACGGAACCCGATCGGGTGTGCTCCATCCCCGGCTGCGGGATGCGCTCGTGCGCGCGTCGAGCCGGCGTCGCTCCCGAGCTCGTCGGCCTTTGCTACGCGCACCGGCGTGCGGCGAAGCGTCGAGCGCGAATCGACGCAGAGCAGCGCGCGGCAACAGCAGCCCCTGCGCAGATCGCTGAGCCACCGCCGAGCGAGCCAGCACCGAGCGTCGAGCAGGCCCAGCCCAGCCCGCCAGCGCCCGAACAACCGCCCGTCGAGAGCGCGCCCAAGCGCAGACCGGGCCGCCCGAAGAAGGCGCCACAGAAGCCCGCCACGGCGCCGCGCAAGAGCGCGGTGAACGCCTTCGCCAAGTCCATCGCAGCGATCGTCGCGCGCGCAACGCGCCGTCGATAACAGCCGAACGCAACAGCCCGCGAACAGGAGCCCAATGAGCTGGGGAAAGGTCGACGACAAACTGCACGCGCACCTCAAAGCGCAGAGAGCCGGAGAGGCCATGGCGCTGTGGGTCATGGCCCTGAGCTGGACCTCCGCGTACCTCACGAACGGTTTCGTGCCGAAGGACCAACCGCTCCGACTTTTGGGCAAGTCCGGTCCAAAAATGGCCGAGAAGCTCGTGAGCGTCGGTCTCTGGGAGGACGCGTTGGACGGATACCGATTCCACGACTACCTCGACCACAATCCGAGCGCGGAGGAAGTTCACCAGAAACGGACCGCCACAACGAAGGCGCGCCAATTTGCGGGGAAACGTGGTGCTGAGGCCCGATGGCAAAATGGCAAACCGGATGGCAAAGGGCATGGCAACGCGGATGGCAAAGGGCATGGCAAGCCGGTAGCAACCGGCAAGCAAAGCGATGGCAACGCGGATGGCAAAACGATGGCCCCGTCCCGTACCCATCCCAAAGAAGAGGGGGGAGGCGCGCGCTCACGCGCCCACGCGAGAGACCCCCGTCCCCCCTCCCCCACCCGACGAAAAACTCACGGAGCAAGAGACCAAGGTCCTCGAGGCTCTCGCCGAGGGAGCGTCGATCGTTCCCGGTCGCTGGGATCCTGGCGGCGCAGCGTGGAAGCGAAAGGCCCTCGCTCGCGAGCTGCTCGCTCGAGGCATGTCGCTCGACGACGTGTTCAGCCTCGGCGACTACCTCGCACAGGCCGAGGCGGTGCAGACGCACGAGGCAAAAACCTTCGACGCAAACTGGTTCGTCTTCGGGAGCCCTAGCGCGCCTGACCACGAATTCAAGCGCCTCGATTGGGTGTGCCGCGAAGCACGAGCGGCTGCAGTCA